>CACNAR010000003.1 GCA_902618485.1 uncultured Pelagibacteraceae bacterium | reverse complement strand
TAATAGGAAAAACAAAGGAAGTTTATCTAACTGCTTCAGATGATTTAGACCAAGTCTTTAAAGGAAATTATCCAAGAGATTTACCTGAAGACCAAAGAAGAGTAAGCGATTATCAATTAAAAATTTTTGATCAACTTGTTGCAAATGGTAAGGTTGAAAGTAAATTTAATATAAGTTTTTTTACAAATGCTGACTCAAGAGAAGCTGAGCTAGCTGGAATAGCAAGTTCATTTATGGGCTCAATTTTTTCTATACTTGTTTGTTTAATGATAGCTTTTCCTGTTGCGGTTCTAGCTGCAATCTATCTTGAAGAATTTGCCCCTAAAAATAGATTTACTGATTTTATTGAAGTTAATATAAACAACTTAGCAGCGGTTCCATCTATAGTTTTTGGTCTATTAGGGTTAGGAGTTTTATTGGCTATATTTCATTTACCAAGGTCTACCCCATTAGTTGGAGGTATCACTTTGTCCTTAATGACTTTACCAACAATAATTATAGCTGCTAGAGCATCTTTAAAAGCAGTTCCACCAAGTATAAGAGAGGCAGCACTTGCTATGGGAGCAAGTCGAATGCAAACCACAATGCATCATACAGTCCCTCTTTCTATGCCTGGCACGTTATCAGGAACAATAATTGGTTTAGCTCAAGCTTTAGGAGAAACTGCACCCTTAATTTTAATTGGAATGGTTGCTTTTGTTAACACGATACCTGGATCACCCATGGATCCTGCTGCAAGCTTACCAGTTCAAATTTATATTTGGGCTGAAAGTGCTGAAAGGGGATTTGTAGAAAAAGTTTCGGCATGTATAATGGTCTTACTTGGCTTTTTAATAATAATGAATTTATTTGCCCAAATAATAAGACATAAGTTTGAGAAAAAATGGAGTTAAAATGATAAAGATTAAAGCAAAAGATGTTGATGTTTTTTATGGAAAAAAACAAGCGCTCTTTAATATAAGTTTAGATATTGAGGAAAATCAAGTAACGGCATTAATTGGTCCATCTGGTTGTGGTAAATCAACTTTCCTAAGATGTCTTAATAGAATGAATGATGTAATTGATATCTGTAGCGTTAAAGGAGAAATTTTAATTAATGATTTTAATATCAATGATAAAAGTTGTGATGTCGTAAGACTAAGAGAAAAAATTGGTATGGTTTTTCAAAAACCCAATCCTTTCCCAAAAACTTTATATGAAAATGTGTCTTACGGTCCAACAATTCATGGTATGGCTCAATCAAAACAAGAAATGGATGAAATTGTTGAAACTAGTTTGAAAAAGGCTGCACTATGGGAAGAGGTAAAAGATAGGTTGCATGAACCTGGAACTGGATTATCTGGAGGACAACAGCAAAGACTTTGTATTGCTAGAGCGATTTCTGTAAGACCTGAAGTTATATTAATGGATGAACCTTGTTCAGCATTAGATCCAATAGCAACAGCACAAATTGAAGAATTGATTGATGAGTTAAAAAAAGAGCACACAATAATAATTGTAACTCATTCTATGGCTCAAGCAGCACGTGTTTCTCAAAATACAGGTTTTTTTCATTTAGGTCAATTGATTGAACATGGATCTACTGATAAAATATTTAAGAATCCTGATAATAAAAAAACGCAAGATTATATAACAGGGAGGTTTGGATAATGTCTGAAGCACCACATACAGTTAAATCTTACGAGGAAGAACTAAAAAATCTTAATGCTAATATAATTAAAATGGGAAGTGCATGTGAAGATTCTTTAGGTAAAGCAATTCAAGCCATTACAACAAGAGATAATAATATTGCAGAAGCTGTTATTCAAGAAGATGAAAAAATAGATAAATATGAGACTTTAATTGAACAGCAAGTTGTGAATTTAATTGCTTTAAGACAACCTATGGCAATTGATTTAAGAGAGACAGTAACGGCTTTGAAAATGTCTTCAGATTTAGAAAGAATAGGTGATTTAGCAAAAAATATATCCAAGAGAACACTTTTGCTTAACGAAAATCTTCCAAAGAACTTGGTAGACTCATTGAATAGAGTATCTACCAATGTTCAAAAACAATTAAAATCAACATTAGATGCTTATCTAGAAAGATCTGCGCCAATGGCAGTAAATGTTTGGGAAGGTGATGAGCAAATAGATGATCTAACAAATCTTTGTATGCAAGAAGTTATAAAATATCTTAAAGAAAATGAAAAAAATTTAGAAGATGGAACCCATTTATTGTTTGTAACTAAAAACATAGAGCGTATTGGTGATCATACTACAAATGTTGCAGAACAAGTTTATTATTTAGTTAAAGGCGAATATTTAGAAGGTGATAGACCCAAGGGAACAGAGCCAATTGTAACCGGAGAAAAATGATTTATGTCAGCTCATGTTTTCATAGCTGAAGATGAAGCATCAATTGTTAGTTTGTTAAAGTACAATCTTGAAAAAGAAGGTTATAAAGTCAGTCATTCAGAAAATGGAGAAGATGCTCTTAAACAAATAAAATTAAAACAGCCAGATTTAATATTAATGGATTGGATGTTACCAGAATTATCTGGTGTTGAAATTTGTAAAAACTTAAAAAAAGATAATAAGTTTAATGATATTCCTGTCATTATGTTAACTGCAAAAGGGGAGGAAGAAGACAAATTAAAAGCATTTGATACAGGTGCAGATGATTATGTAACTAAACCTTTTAGTCAAAAAGAATTGAATGCTAGAATTAAATCTTTATTGAGAAGATCTAAACCTCAATCATCATCAGACATTGTAGAATTTACTGATTTAAAAATAGATCGGATTACGAAAAGAGTTTATAGAAAAGATAAAGAAATTACTTTGGGTCCAACTGAATTTAAACTCTTAGATTTTTTTATCAAAAATCCAAAAAGAGTTTATTCAAGAGAACAACTCTTAAACAATGTTTGGGGAGAAAATATATATGTTGAGTCTAGAACAGTTGATGTTCATATTAGAAGATTAAGACAAGCAATTAACATACAAAATACAAAACCTTTAATTAGAACAGTAAGATCAGCTGGTTATTCTTTAGAATCTTGAAGATCTTTGGGTCTTATAAATTTTTTTAATACTCCCTTTTTCTCAACTTCATTCCAGGATTTAATATCAAACTCAATTTTTGCAAATGCTGCTGTTGGGAATTTATAATTCATTAGTTTAAAATTATTCGTATTATGATTTTTTGTAAGATTTCGTACTAAATTTTTCACTGATGGTTCATGGTTTATAATCAAAATTGATTTATATTCACTGGATATTTCTTTAATTTTTTTTACAATTGCATTCTCATCAACTAAATATAAATCTTTTGAAAAATTAACTTTTTTTGGCTTATTAATTTTCTTGGATAAAATTTGAAAAGTTTTTTTTGTTCTTTTTGATGATGAAATTAATGCATAATCAAATTCAAATTTTTTTTTAACAAAAAATTCACAAATCATTTTTGCATTTTTCTTGCCTCTTTTAGTAAGTGGTCTATCAAAATCATTAATACTTAAATCATCCCAACTAGATTTTGCGTGTCTCATGACGTATAATTGATACATAAAATCTAAATATATGACTGCTTTAAAAAAACAACATAAAGAAGAGTTGAAATCTAAATATATAAATAGAGAGCTTTCTTGGTTAAAATTCAACGATAGAGTACTTTTAGAGGCGCAAAATATCGAAAATCCTCTTTATGAAAGAGTAAAGTTTTTATCAATTGCTGGGTCTAATCTAGATGAATTTTTTATGGTCCGTGTAGCTGGGTTATATAGTCAAATAAAACAAGAAGTTGACTCACTAAGCTCTGATGGTTTGACACCTGAAGAGCAAATGGATGAGGTAGTGCTTGAAACTAAGAATCTATTAAAAAAACAGAACAAAATTTTTATTCAACTAATTATGGAATTAAAAAAAAATAATATCAATTTAGTTAAACCAGTTAATTTAAATACTAAGGATAAAAAAAAACTTTTAGAAATATTTAAAGAAGAGATTTACCCTTTATTAACACCATCAGCAATTGATCCTGCACATCCATTTCCATTTATAATCAATCAAGGAAGAGCAATTGTAATGAAGTTAAGAAAAAAAAATAAAAAAAGGATTTTAAACTCAATAATAGTAATACCAAAAGCATTATCTAGATTTATTGAAATTGAGTCTTCAAAAAATCATAAGAAATTTGTGATTCTAGATGATGTAATAAGTTTTTTTGCTAATGAAATTTTTCCAGATCATGATTTAGAAAAGAAAATGATTTTTAGAGTAATAAGAGACAGCGATGTAGAGATTCAAGAGGAAGCAGAAGATTTGGTTAGATCTTTTGAATTGGCTTTAAAAAGACGTAGAACGGGTGATATTGTTCGTTTAGAGGTTCTTGAAAATAGTGATAACGAATTGATAAGATTTATAACTAATAAATTAGATATAAATCCTGACTATATTTATGATGTTGCTGGCCTTGTTGGAATTCAAGATATAGATCAAATATGTAAAGTAAAAAATCCAAAATTAAGATTTAAACATTTTACACCTAGAGAAGTTGAAAGATTAAAAGAATATAATGATAATTTTTTTGAAACTATTAAAAAGAAAGATTTAGTTGTTCATCATCCTTTTGAAACATTTGACTCAGTAATTGAATTTTTAAACCAAGCAGCAAATGATAAAAAAGTTATAGCTATAAAACAAACTCTATATAGAACAACTCTAGACTCACCTATTGTTAAAGCTTTAATAACAGCTGCAGAAAACGGAAAAACAGTTACCGCTTTAATTGAAATTAAAGCTAGATTTGATGAGGAAGCTAATATTCAACTATCAAGAAGTTTAGAAAAAGTAGGTGTTCAAATTGTTTATGGTTTTGCTAAATATAAAACTCATGCAAAATCATCATTAGTTTTAAGAAGAGAACAGGGTAAAATACAAACTTATTTTCATTTAGGAACCGGCAATTATCATCCAGTAAATGCTAAAATTTATACTGATTTGTCTTTATTTAGTTGTGATAAGAAAATGGCATCAGATGTTGAAAAGTTTTTCAATTATGTAACAGGATACGCAAAACCAAAAAATTTAAATAAAATTTCTATTTCGCCAGTAAATATGAGGCAAACCTTAAATGAAAATATTGATGCTGAAATTAAAAATTCTAAAAATGGAAAATTTGCAGCTATTTGGGCAAAAATGAACTCTTTAGTAGATCCAGAAATTATTAATAAATTTTATGAAGCTTCGAATGCTGGTGTAAAAATTCATTTATTTGTAAGGGGTGTTTGTTGTTTAAGACCAGGAGTAAAAGATAGATCAGAAAACATATTTGTAAAAAGTATCATAGGAAGATTTTTAGAGCATTCTAGAATTTACTGCTTTAGTAATGGTACAAAAAAAATGCCTAATAGAAATGCAAAAGTATATATTTCGTCAGCTGATTTAATGCCGAGAAATTTAAATCGAAGGGTAGAACTTCTAGTCCCAATTGAAAATGAGACTGTTCATGAACAGATCTTAGATCAAATAATGTTGGCAAATTATCTTGATACTAATCAGAGCTGGGAACTTGAAGCTGATGGTAATTATAAAAAAATTAAATATAGTAAGAGCGATTCCTTTTCAGCTCATGAATATTTTATGAATAATCCGAGCTTATCTGGAAGAGGTAAAGCTAAACTAAGAATGCAGCCTAAACAACTGCACTTAAGATTGATTAAAAGTGGAAGTAATTAAAAGTAAAAAAAGTTTAAAATTAAATCAGGCAAAATTAGCTATAATAGACATTGGATCAAACTCTATAAGAATGCTAATTTATGAAGATTTCAGTTCTTCTCGTGTGCCTTTTTTTAATGAAAAAGCAGTTTGTGAACTTGGAAAAAATTTAGATAAATCCAAAAAACTTCACAGATCTGGTACCGAATATGCTTTAAAAGTTTTAAAAAGATTCTCTGAAATTTTAAATGTTTCAAAAATCACAAATCTTAAAATCATTGCAACAGCAGTTTTAAGAGAAGCGACTGATACAAAACCATTTATTAATGAAGTTGAAAAACTTTTTAAAACTAAGATTAATATATTATCTGGTGAAGAAGAAGCTGAATGCTCAGCTGAGGGAGTAAAAATAGGCTTTGAAAATGTCAATGGATTAGTTGCTGATCTTGGAGGTGGAAGTTTAGAATTAGCTCGAGTTGAAAATAATATAGTTACTAATAAAACCTCATTACCTATTGGAGTTTTAAGATTATTAAATAATCCTATAGTTAAAAAAAGAAATTTAGCAAAGTATATCAAAAAATTATTAAGAGAAGAAAAATGGCTTTCAAAAAAGAAATTTAATAATCTATATTTAGTTGGAGGTACCTGGCGAGCATTATTTAAATTACATCTTTTTCAAAATAATCATCCGGTACATATAATTCATCAATATAGTATTGATAACAATGTTTTATCTAAGTTTGTTGAAAAAATTTCATCTTTTAATAAATCTAAACTTAAAACAGTTGAGTATATTTCAAAATCTAGAACAGCGTATTTACCTTATAGTTGCATTATACTTGATGAAATTATGAGAGTTACAAATCCAAGAAATATAATTTGTTCTATAAGCGGTTTGCGTGAAGGTTCTTTATCAATTGACTATTTTAAAGATGTAAAAGAATCAGAAATTTTTCATAAAGCACTTGAGAATATTGCAAAAAAAAGAGGTGATCTAGGATCGAACTATAAAAAATATTATGATTTTATTCAGCCAGTTTTTGAAGGCAATGAACATTTTAATAAAAAATTATTATATCTGGCATGTGTATTAAGTCATATGGATTGGGGATTAGGAGCATTTCAAAAAGCTGAATTGGTATTTCAAGAAACAATAAATACTCCTTTACTTAGATTGACTCATAAAGAAAGAATACAATTAGCTTTGTCATGTTATTGGCGGTACTGTAGTATCAAGTATAATCCAAAGATGGAGTATCTAACTTTTTTAAATAATAATGAAATTTTTTCAAGCAAACAAGTTGGAGCAGCATTGAGATTTTCACAATCATTGACCTCGATATCTACGATATTTCTTGAAGAGTTTAAATTGTATAAAAGAGGTAATGCTGTATTTTTAAAAATTCCATCACAACATCAAGAAATAATCTCAAAACAAGTTACTAAAAGATTTAAAGCTCTTGCTAGAGAATTATTTTTAGAACCAAGAGTAATTTACTCAAATAATTCAAGATAAATTAAATTTAATTCTATTTTTAATTGAGTGATATTTTTTTGTAACATTATTTTAATTTAAATTCATTTAACTTTAACAATAAGTAAATAATTTTGTAATTTAGTTTATGTATAAAGCACCATCAAAGTTTAAATATTCATTATTTCTTCCCCTGTTTAAATTTTGATGATTAACTACTTTCTTCCTTCTCTTAAATGAGAAGGGAGAAAGACGATTTGGAATTAATTATTTATAGATGCAGGAGACTGCTCTGCATTTTTCTTAGCAAGCTTTTTTGCTTTTTTTTCTGCAACCTTTTTTTCTAGACCAGCAATTTTAATATTAAGGCTTGATAATTTTTTTTCTTTTGCTGTAATTTTATTTTTAAGTTTGTCTATTGATTTTAATATCTTTGTTTTTTTCTTTTCATTTTTTTTTAGTTTTTTTCTCATTACTGCCTCCGAATTATTTAATATTTGATTTAATCATATAATCCTTAAATAAAAAAGATATTTTGATACAACCTTTAGTTTATAGTTTTTTAAGAACTGTTATTAAATAAAAAAACATTGCTATATGAGAACTATTATTGAATTTTTGATTTAATATTAATTTAAATATCTCTCTTTGATTAAAAAGATGAATTCTAATACCTTGTTCTGGTTTCGAAATTTTAATTAAGTCTTCTGTGTAATAACCAGTAATTTTAGTAGTTAGTCTTCCAGGTTCATTATAAAAAGTTATTATTTTACTCAATTTTGATCTTGATCTATATCCTGTTTCTTCTCTTAATTCCTTATATGCTGATTGGAGAGTTGTTTCCTTTTTTTCCACTATGCCAGAAGGAAACTCGTAGTTAATTTTATTAATTGGAACTCTTTTTTGGGAAACTACTACATATTTGTCTTTAATCTTAGGTATTACTAATGAAAGATTAGAAGTTTTAAGATAATGATAAAACTCTTTTTTTTTAAATTTTTTGTTAATTAAACTTATTCGATTGGTAAGTTTTATATTTTTCAATTTTTTTCTAAAAATAACTTTTTAACAATAAGTACAGCAATTAACATTCCAATAAGCTCAGCTAAAATATAATAAGGAGTATTTAAATAACTAATACCAGTAAAAGACTCTGTAAATGTTCTAGCAATAGCAACAGCTGGATTTGCAAAAGAAGTTGAAGAAGTAAACCAATAACCAGCAGTAATATAAAGACCAACACTAGCAGCAACAGCAATTTTGCCCGACTTCATAGACCCAAAAATTATAATTATAAGCCCTAATGTTGCTATTACCTCAGATGTGAGTATGTAAATTCCATCTCTTGATTTAGTAGACAATTCATAAACTTCATGTTCAAAAAAGAAATTAGCTAAACCAACACCAATTAAGCAACCAACGAATTGAGCAATGATATAGTAGGGTAATAGTTTCTTTTTTAATTTACCCGTTATTGCCATTGCGATACTTACAAATGGATTAAAGTGGGCTCCTGATACATCAGCAAAAACTGTAATAAGCACAAATAAACCTGCTCCTGTTGCTATAGTATTAGCAATTAACATCACAGCAACATCATTAGTTAAGTTTTCAGCCATTAAACCTGAACCAACAATAATCATTACTAAAAAACAACTTCCTAATAGTTCAGCAAGAAAATAGCGGCTTTTATTTTTCATAAAGCAGTTCCTTTATTCTTTTATGAATATTATTGTAAACTTTTTCTATTATTTCATCTTTTTTATTTAAGTCGTTTGTTTCATTAAGTAATTTAACAGGATCCTCTATATCCCAATGAATTATCTGATCTTTATTTGGCCAAATAGGACAGACTTCGTTATTGGCATTATTACAAACTGTAATCACATAATCCATTTTAATTTGACCATTAATAAACTCATTAAAATTTTTAGATCTATAATTTGAAAGATCATAATGTTTTGATAATAAATAATTCTTCACATCTTCATTAATTTTTCCTGTTGGATTACTCCCAGCACTAAAACCTTTATACAAATCGTCATACTCGTTATTTATTATACTTTCAGCAATAATACTTCTTGCTGAATTACCTGTGCATACGAACAATATATTCTTCATTTAAAAAATAACTTTATAAATACCAATTACAAACAATGGAATTTGTAATCCAAAGTTTGTTAAGATTGCTTTATCTTTGCTAATAAATCCAGCAATGGTCCATCCAACAACTCCCAATCCATGAAAATATATATTTAATGGATATATATTTAAATTTGTAAGAAGTATTCCCACTAAAACTAGAAACGTACTGATCCACTTTAGATATTTTTTTATAAACATAAAATTTCCTTTCGTTATTATTATTTCAGTTATGTTAAGAATTTATTAAAATAAAGGATTATCTACACTTTTTACATAATCCAAAAAACTCAAGATTGTATTTACTATATTTCATACCATCTTTGTCTTTGAAGTTAGCTAAGTATTTAGAGAGACTTGCACTGCTGATTTCTGTTATCTTCTCACAAATCTCACAGATTGAAAATGCAGTAGCTTTTGATACCTGGCAGCTTGAATTATGACATGCAATAAAGGCATTTCGACTTTCAATTTTATGAATTTTTCCTATTTCAACTAACTTATCTAATGCTCTATAAACTTGTAACGGAGCTTTAATACCTTTTTTTTGAACATTAAAAAGGATTGAATAAGCTTTCATTGGTTCAGGAGATTTATCAATTAAATCAAAAATAATTTGCTGATTTTTTGTGAGAGTATGTTCTTTATGCATTGTTTTCATTTTACAGATTCCTCATTAATTTTTCAATTTAATAGATTGTTTTATTTTAAATAATGAAAGTATGAATAATAATAAAGCTGCCGTTATAATTGATGGACCCGAAGAAGTATTAAACTCTAAAGATGTTAATAATCCTATAATTACAGATAACAATCCTCCTATAATTGAATAGATAACCATACCTTGAGGACTTGATGATAAATTTCTGGCCATTGCAGCAGGGATAATTAACATCCCAGTGATTAACAACAATCCAACCATTTTAATTGAAATAGCAATGATTGCTGCCATTAAAATTGTAAATATAGCTTTAGCTCTATCCGGATTTAATCCTTCTGCCTCCGCTAGTTCATAATTTACTGTTGAAGCGAATAAAGGTTTCCAAATAAATTTCAGAGTTAATAAGATAAATGCTCCTCCAATCCATATGATCAACAAATCATTAACTGAAACTGCTAAAATATCTCCAAATAGCAATCCCATAATATCAAATCTAATGAATGTTAAAAAACCAATCACAACAAGTCCAACTGCTAGAGATGAATGAGCTAGAAGACCCAACAAAGCATCACCTGGTAAATTCGTTTTTTTTTGAAGTTGAATCAAAATTAAAGCTATCATTGAGGAAATAACAAATACTGAAATAGCAATATTAAATTCCATAGTAAAAGCTAATGTCACTCCCAATAGAGCAGAGTGAGCTAAGGTGTCACCAAAATAAGATAATCTTCTCCATATGACAAAGCAACCAAGAGGTCCTGTTACAAAAGCAACTCCAATTCCAGCTACCAAAGCTCTTATAAAAAAATCATCAAACATCTAATTTTTTTTAATTTCACCTTCATCTGTATGAATATGGTCGTGCTTATGCTGATATCTAGATAATATTTGAGAAGCTTGTTCTCCAAATAAGGCTTTATACTCATTGTTTTTTGCAACATCCATTGGAGATCCTGAGCAACAAACATGGCCGTTTAGACAAACAACATGGTCTGTTGCACTCATAACTGTATGTAAGTCGTGTGAAATTAATAAGATCCCACAACTTAATTCATCAGAAATTTTCTTAATTAGTTCGTATAAAGCTATTTCACCAGTAAAATCTACTCCTTGTACTGGTTCATCAAGTACTAATAGATCAGGTTTTTTTGATATGGCTCTAGCAAGTAGTACTCTTTGAAATTCACCACCTGATAAATCTCCCAAATTCTTGTCTTTCAGATGAATGACACCAGTTAAAGATAGAGCTTCATCTATTGTTTCTTTATTAAGACTTTCTGTTAACATCATGAAATCATTAACTCTTAGCGGTAACGTCCAATCAATTGAAATTTTCTGTGGAACATATCCAACTTTATTGGTGTATTTTTTAACTGAACCATCAATCTTTTTGTAAATACCTAGAGCAATTTTAGCTGTTGTGCTTTTTCCTGATCCATTTGGGCCTATGAGAGTAACTATTTTACCTTTTTCAACTTGTAGAGAGACTCCTTTTACTAACCATTTGTTGTTTAACTGTAAACCAGCATCATTTAATTTTACCAATATATTTTGATCAGTGCTCATTTTATTTCTTGACTAATAAGTGTTATATTATTACATAGTGTTATATTATAACAATTCAAATATACAACATATGAAAAACATAAAGAAATTACCATTAATTCTATCAATATTATCATTCTTAACAATTTTTGTACCAGCAAACGCTGAAATTAAAGTAGTCGCAACAATTAAACCAATCCATTCTCTTGCAAGTTATCTAATGGATGGTGTTGGTAAACCAGATTTAATCGTTGATGGTTATGCTTCACCTCATGGGTTTGCTCTAAAACCATCACATGCAAAAATGATTCAAAATGCAGATATTATATTTTGGGTAGGAGAGGACATAGAAAATTTCTTGGAAAAACCATTAAAAACAATTGCGAAAGATGCTGAAAAAATTGAATTAATGGAAATAAAAGGTTTAACTAAACTTAAATTTAGAGAAAGAAATATTTTTGATGAACATGGTCACAAAGATAAAGATGATGATCATGGCCATAAAGAAGATGAACATGGTCACAAAGATAAAGATGATGATCATGGACATGATGAACACGCTCATGGCGAATTCGATCCACATATTTGGCTGGACCCTATGAACGCAAAAATAATTTTAAGTGAGATGGCTGAACATCTGATAGAAAAAGATCAGAAAAATGCTTCTACATATAAAGCAAATTTAAAGAAAGCACATAATGATTTAGATAAATTAACAAAAAAAGTTAAGTCTGAATTAAACAAAGATTTTAAATCAGTAGTCTTTCATGATGCTTATCAATACTTTGAAAAAAGATTTGGTATAAATATTCTTGGAGCATTTACAGTAAATACAGACGTTATGCCTGGTGCTGAACAATTAGCTGAAATTAGAGAAGTTATCGAGCATGATAAAGTGAGTTGTATATTTTCTGAACCTCAATTTAATCCTGATATAATTAAAGCTGTAGCAAAAGATACTAATGTTGCAACAGGTGTAATCGATCCATTAGGAGCTACACTTGATCCAGGAAAAAATTTATATTTTGATTTGATTGGCAACATGTCAAAATCATTTAAAGGTTGTTAAGCTAAAGTTATTTCTACAGGAGTGTGGTCTGATGGCTTTTCTCGTCCTCTAGGGTCTTTATTAATATTGATACTTTTAATGTTGTCTATTAGAGAATTTGAGACTAAAAAATGGTCTATTCTCATTCCGTTATTTTTTTTCCAAGCGCCTCTCATATAATCCCAAAAAGTATAACCTTCTTTGGTATCATAAAAATGTCTATAGACATCATTAAAACCTAGATTAATCATTTCTCTCAATTTTTTTCTAATTTCCAATCTAAATAAGGCATCATCTTCAAAACTTTTTGGATTATAGACATCTTCCGCTGACGGTATTATATTAAAATCCCCGGCCAGAATAATATTTTGATTTTTTTTACTTAAATTTTTTAATTGCTTAATTAAGTCATTGAGCCATTTTTTTTTATAATCATACTTTTCAGTGTCAACTGGATTACCATTAGGAGTGTAAATATTGATTAATTGAATATTTTTTTTTTTATATTCAATTTCAGCAGAAATTATTCTTGATTGTTTTAATTTATCTTTAATTAGGTCTTTTCTAATATTCTTCAATTTTCCTTTCGAAATAATTGCTACGCCATTATAACTTTTTTGACCAAATACATGGCTTTCATAATCCATAGATGAAAAATCATCATACGGAAAATTTAAGTCCTCGGTTTTGATTTCCTGCATCATCAAGATATCAGGCTTATATTTCAGTAGATAACTTTTTATATTTTCAATTCTAGCTCTAACAGAATTTACATTCCATGATGAGATTATCATTAAAGTGAAAAGGAGACACCACAACCACAAGATGACTTTGTTTGTGGATTATTTATCTTAAATTGCTCACCAATTAATTCAGAGACATAATCAATTTCAGATCCCTTGAGTAAATCTGCTGAAGTTTTATCAATTAAAATATTTTGATAATTTAAATCATCATCATTTTTTTGTTTGTCAAAAGTAAATTCGTATTGAAAACCTGAGCATCCACCACCCTTGATAGCGATTCTAAAAAAAGAGCCTTTATCTTTTTTAGATAAAAGAACATTGATCTGTTTTAGTGCTTTATCGGTAAATTTAATTTCTTTAATCATAATTGATCACTGATATTACTAATATAATACTTAAAATTATATTTTAAAGGATGAAAAATTACTCAAAGCTAGGATTATTCAAAAGTAAGGGTAGAATATTTTACGAAACACCCTCAAAATATAGATCTCCATTTCAAAGGGATAGAGACAGAATTATACATAGCGCTTCGTTTAGAAGATTAAAACATAAGACTCAAGTGTTTGTAAATACAGAGGGTGATCATTATCGAACTCGTATAACTCATTCAATGGAAGTATCTCAAATTGCAAGGTCTATAGCACGTTATTTTAATTTAAATGAAGATCTAACAGAGACCTTAAGTTTGGCGCATGACTTAGGCCATACTCCGTTTGGTCATGCAGGTGAGGAGTCTTTAAATGAATGCATGGCTGATCATGGTGGGTTTGATCATAATTTGCAAACATTAAGAATTGTGATGTTTTTAGAAAATAAATATATGAAATTTAATGGCCTAAATTTATCAATTGAGACTTTGGAGGGTCTTTTAAAACACAATGGGCCAGTGGAGGACTTAAATTTACTAAATAATTTGATAGGAATAAAAAAATTTAAGAATTTAATCAATTTTAAAACATATCCACCATTAGAAGCTCAAATTGCAGCTATTTCAGACGATATTGCTTATAATAATCATGACATACAAGATGGACTTAAGGCTAATTTATTTTCAATTGAGGAGTTAGTTGAAATAGATTTTTTTAAAAACATTTATAAAAAATATAAAAGAAAAATAAATAGATATAACTATGATATCGCAGTATATCAGATCATAAGAGATTCAATTGATATAATGATAAAAGATTTAATATCTAATACTTTAAAAAATTTAAAAAAAAATAGAATTAAAGAGTCTAAAGATATAAAGAAAACAAAAGATTTAACCGTAGATTTTTCTGACAAAATAAAGAATTCGGATTATGAGATTAGATTTTTCCTAAAATCAAAAATGTACAATAACAAAAATGTTTTGAAAAAAAATAATAGAGGAAAATATATTATAAAAAAACTTTTTGAAATGATTACAAAAAATCCCAAAAAATTTATTTCAAGAAAAGAGCTTTCTATTGATAAGTTTAGAGCAATTTCTGATTTTATATCTGGGATGACTGATAGATATGCTATTAATTTATATAAAGATTTAAAATGAATATTTTTGATTTATATCTAATTAAGATAAAAGACATTCTTAAAGATTTGTCTAAACAAAATAAGATTATTTTGCCTCAAAATTTGGAAGGAATTACCGCTGAAATTCCACCAGTCAAGTTTGATAGTGATATCTCAACAAATGTAGCAATGTTCTTAGCAAAGATTAATAAGAAGACACCTAATGATATTGCTGAAATTTTATCTCCAATTTTAAGTGATAATGATAAGCAAATCGAAAGAATATCGATTGCAAAGCCTGGTTTTATTAATATTAAATTTAAACCAATATTTTGGACAAATTTTATAAAAGACGTAATCGAAAATCACAAAAGTTTTGGTGTAAATAAAAAAGAAAAAAAAATAAATTATTTAGTAGAATTTGTATCTGCCAATCCGACTGGACCATTACACGTAGGTCATTGTCGAGGTGCTATTTTAGGTGATGTAACGGCAAATTTGTTAAATTACAACAATCATAAAGTTACAAAGGAATACTATGTAAATGATTATGGTAATCAAATAATTAATTTTACAAAATCAGTATATTTTAGAATTAGAGAGATAAAATTTAAGGAGAACTTCCCGTCTAATGATGAAAGCTTATATCCAGGCGATTATATAAAAGATTTTGCTCAAAATATTATAAAATCAAATAAAGATCTAAACTTTGAAAATTTTGAGAGTATTTCTGAAAATCTAACTATTCTTTCAATTGAAGAGGCATTAAATCTAATTAAAAAAAATCTTAATAGTCTTGGAATTAATCATGATAGTTTTGTCAGTGAGAAAAAATTGGTTTCCAATAAAGAAGTGGAAAAAGTTGTTCAAACACTTGAAGAGAATAATTTTGTTTATAAAGGAAAGATTAAAGCACCAATCGGAGAGGATAAAAATAATTGGGAGGAGAGAGAGCAGCTTCTTTTTAAATCAACTGATTTTGGTGATGATAAAGATAGAGCATTACAAAAAAGTGATGGCTCATGGACTTATTTTGCAAGTGACGTAGCTTATCATAAAAATAAATTAGACAGAAATTTTGATTGTTTAATAAATATTTTAGGTGCTGATCATGCTGGTTATATAAAAAGAATTTCATCTTCTGTTGATGCATTATCTAATTCAAAGATCAAATTAATTTGTAAAGTAAGCCAACTAGTAAAACTTATAAAAAATAAAAAACCTTTTAAAATGTCAAAAAGAAAAGGTAACTATATTACTGTGGATGACCTGATTAGTGAAGTTGGTAAAGATGCTACTAGATTTATAATGCTAAATAGAAGTAGTGATGTGGAATTAGATTTTGATTTTGACAATGTTGTGGAGAAGTCAAAAGAAAATCCTCTTTATTATGTACAATATGCTTATGCAAGAATAGCTTCTGTATTTAGACATTTAAATAAAGATTTAAGTTCTGAATTAAATATTGATAGTTATGATTTTAGATATTCAAATGATGAAATCCAGATTTTAAAAAAAATAGCTGAATGGCCAAAATGTATTGATATATCATGTAATAGATTGGAGCCACATAGAGTAGCTGTTTATCTTTATGATTTATCATCACTATTTCATTCTTATTGGAATTTAGGAAAAGATAATCCAGATAAACGATTTATTAATGAACAAAAAAAAATCGATAATGATAAATTGATTTTTCTTAAAGTTATTTCCAACGTAATTAAATCAGGTATGAATATTATTGGTGTTTCAACACCAGAAAAAATGTAATGATTAAAGAGATTAAGTATTTAGTATTTATTGTCTTAATTTCTTTGTTCTTATTTTTTACTATTCGATATTATTTTTCCGATGAAAACAAAAAGAAGTCATATAGATCATTGAACAATATTGATACGAAAATAAATAATTATGTAAAAAATTTACCGATTTTAAAAAGTGATACTCAAAATATAATTGAATACGTTGAAGAGACCAAATCCAATAAAAAAAAATATAATTTTTGGAAATTGTTAGAAAGTAATGAATAATCGTAGAGCATTTATAGTTGGTCTTAAATCGACTGAAATTAGTTCAAAGGAACAACTTTTTTTAAAAAAATATAAACCATGGGGAGTTATTTTATTTACTAGAAATATCAAGAATTTAAATCAAACTAAAAAACTAACTTCAAAAATAAGAAATATTTTCAATGACAAGCAATATCCTATAATGATTGATCAAGAGGGTGGACGTGTAAGTAGATTAGAAAATATCATCTCTTTTAAGAATTTGACCTCTGACTTTTTTGGAAAAAAATATGTTAAAAATAAAAAAGATTTTGATATCTACTTTAAAATTTTTATAGATAAAACATCATATCTATTAAAAGAATTGGGAATAAACATCAATTCTGTTCCAGTGTTAGATCTTAAAATTAGTGGCTCTAGTAAAATAATTGGTGACAGATCCTTTTCAAGAGATCCTAATATTGTCTCTAAAATTGGTGATATATGTATTCAAACTTATAAAGAAAATTCAATTGGTACCATTATCAAACACATACCTGGTCATGGTCTTGCTAAAGTCGATAGTCATTTTTCTACTCCATATATTAATAAAACGCTTCAATATCTTTTAAAAAATGATTTTAAAGCTTTTAAAAATAAAAATTCTTTTTTTGCAATGACTGGTCATTTGATTTTTAATCAAATTGATAAAAACAATACAGTTACTCATTCTAGAAAAATGATAAATATTATTAGAAAAAGAATTGGTTTTAAAAATCTCTTAATTTCTGACGATTTATCAATGAAGAGCCTTAAAAAGGGTCTTAAAATAAATACAATTGATACTTTTAAGGCAGGTTGTAATTTAGCGTTACATTGCAATGGTAAATTAAAAGAAATGGAAATTGTTGGTAAAAACTCACCTTTAGTAAGTAAATTTATAATAAAAAAAACATCACAATTTTACAATATTTTAAGATAATATTGGCATATGTCTTTCAACGATTCTGAATTTTTCAACGTTCAAATTGAAAATTATAATGGTCCACTAGATGTTTTACTAGATCTTGCAAAAGCTCAAAAAGTAAATTTAGAAAAAATATCAATAACTAAATTAGCAGATCAATTTAATGATTATATTAAAAATGAAACAAATTTAAATTTAGAGACAGCTTCTGAATATTTGTTAATGGCAACATGGTTAGCTTACCTAAAATCAAAATTATTATTACCAAGCTCTCCAGAGGAAGAGTTCAAACTTCAAGAAGTTGCTGAAAAATTAAAATTACAACTTAAAAAATTGGAACTAATAAGATTATTGTCAGATCAAATGCTTAAGCGAAAACGTCTTGGAAAAGAGATCAGGTCAAGAGGCATGAAGGCTGGAATAAGACCAATTTATAATAGTGAATACAACATTACTTTATTTGACCTTTTAAAAACTTACTCCTCTATTTTAATGACAAAAGATTTTCAAAAAATTAATATCCCTAGACTTCCAGTTTTTACAACTGAAGACGGTATAAAAACCATCAAAGATTTTTTTGGTAAGCTTTTAGATTGGAAGAAATTAGATGATTTGATACCAAAAAATTTTAAAAGTGAAAAAAAATTTAAAAGTACTGGAACGGCCGGAATTTTTGCTGGTTCATTAGAATTAGTTAAAGAGGGAAATTTAAAAATAAAACAAGATGATCTTTTTGAAGAGATTTATATAAAAGAAAATAAATGATAAAAAAGAAGAAAAAAAATAATATAATTGATTTTCCCTCAAAATTATCAAATGTTGAAAAAGAAATTGAAGCAATAATTTTTGCTGCAGCCGAACCTTTAGACATTAGTACTATTGAAAGTAAAATTTCTAAAAAATCAGATGTAGAAAAAATTCTACAAAAACTACAAAATGAATATAAAGATCGAGGAATAAATTTAGTTTGTATATCTAATAAATGGTCTTTTCGAACGTCAGCTAAATTGTCAAGTTTAATGATACAAGAAAAAACTGTTGAGAAAAAATTATCTAGAGCTGCAATAGAGACTTTATCAATTATTGTTTACCATCAACCTGTAACCCGAGCAGAAATTGAGGAAATTAGAGGCGTAGCTTTTGGAACAAATACTATTGAGATATTGATGGAATTAGATTGGGTTAAGCCTGGTGGAAGAAAAGATGTTCCTGGAAAACCAATTCAATACGTTACGACTGATAATTTTTTAAGTCATTTTAACCTGCAAAAATTATCTGATTTACCTACTGTTGATGAGTTAGGAGCCGCTGGTTTAATTGATAGTGCTAATATAGATAATGCAATATTTGGCACAGGAAAATTTTACAAGGAAAAACAAGAAGAAAAAAAAGAGGACATTTACTCAAATATTGACGAAATGTTGAGCAGCACTCTTGATAAGGATGAGCAAAAGTAATTTGTCACTTTAAATTTTTAATAAAAAGGATATAAGTTACTTATGAGCATAGGAATTTGGCAAATAGCTATAGTAGTAATATTAGTTGTTTTACTATTTGGTCGTGGTAAAATATCTAGTTTGATGGGCGATGTAGCCAAGGGTATTAAGAGTTTCAAAAAAGGTATGGCATCTGACGTAACAGATGAGTCAGAACCTAAAAATATTTCTGACGATAATCAGGACAATAATAAATCTAACAATAAAGAGTAAACCACATGCCTACAATTGGTTGGTTTGAAATTTTAATTGTCGTAGCTATTGCTATTGTAGTCTTAGGTCCAAAAGATTTTCCAATAATGCTCAAGAAGGTCGGTTCTTGGATTGGTACTGCTAAAAGGTATGTTAATAATGTTCAAAATGAAGTTTCTAACATCGATATTGGTGAAAACGAGATAAAAGAAAAAAAAGAAGAAAAGAAAAATGACTAACGATGAGAAAGACACAGGTTTTATTAGTCATTTAGCTGAATTAAGAAAAAGGTTAATACACAGTTTTATATTTTTAATTATTTTTTTTGTAGGATGTTATTTTTTTGCTGAACATATATATGGTTTTTTAGTTGAACCGTATGCTAAAGCAGTCAAAGACGATGAGACAAATAGAAGATTAATATTTACTGCTCTACAAGAGACGTTTTTAACTTATCTGAAAGTTTCTTTTTTCACTGCTTTTTTTGTAACTTGTCCATATATTTTAATGCAAATATGGAAGTTTATTGCGCCAGGACTTTACAAGCATGAAAAAATTGCAATTTTACCTTATTTAGTTTTAACACCTATATTATTTTTTTTAGGAGGATTACTTGTCTATTATCTGATAATGCCTTTAGCAATTAAATTTTTTCTTTCTTTTGAAAGCTCAGGTTTTTCTACCAATTTGCCAATTCAATTAGAAGCTAAAGTGAATGAATATCTATCTTTAGTTATGAAATTAATTTTTGCGTTTGGAATAAGTTTTCAGCTCCCAGTTGTTTTAAGTTTGTTAGCAAGAGTGGGATTAGTTGACTCTGATTTTTTAAAAAAAAGAAGAAAATATGTTGTTGTAATTATATTTGCAGCGGCCGCATTATTAACACCACCTGATCCAATAACCCAAATTGGATTAGCGATACCTTTACTAATTTTATATGAATTATCAATTTTTTCAGTAAGATTTATCGAAAATAAAAATTTAGAAAAATCTGATGCACAATCTTAAAGAGATTAGAAAAGATTTTAATGATTTTAAAAAGTCTTTAGAAAAAAGATCTATTGAAATAGATATTCCAAATTTAGAAAAATTAGATAAAAAAAATAGAGAATTAATTCAAAAAAAAGAATCTTTGGAGCAAGAAAAAAAAGAAATATCTAAATCTAAAGATAAATCATTGTTTGAAAAATCAAAAAAATTATCCCAAGATATTGATGAGATTACAGTAGAGCAAAAAAAAATTAAAATAGAATTAGATAGTATTTTATCAAATATTCCGAATATTCCACACAAGGATGTTCCAATTGGTAAAGATGAAAATAACAATATTGAAGTCATGAAATCTGGAACAATCCCAAATTTTGATTTTAAAGTTAAAAGTCATTATGAATTAGGAGAAAATCTTGGCATGCTTGATTTTGAATTAGCAACAAAGACCAGCGGATCAAGATTTGTTTTTGTAAGAGACAAACTAGCTTTATTGGAAAGAGCATTATCAAATTTTATGTTAGATACTCATGTTACTAAAAATGGTTATAACGAAATATCACCACCATTATTAGCTTCAGAAACCACTATGTATGGCACAGGACAATTACCTAAATTCGAAAATGATCAATTTGAAGTTAAAATTGAGGAGGGAAATGAAAGAAAATTTCTTATACCAACAGCTGAAGTGATTTTAACAAATATTGTTAAAGATAAAATTATAAATCAAAAAGATTTACCAATGAGATTTGTTGCTTCTACTCCTTGTTTTAGAAAAGAGGCAGGTAGTTACGGTAAGGATACGAAAGGGATGATAAGACAACATCAATTTTATAAGGTTGAACTTGTTAGTATTGTAGAGCAAGAAAATTGTCTAGAGGAACTTGAGAGAATGACTAACTGTGCAACTAATATTTTAGATCTACTTGAATTACCTTACCGAAAAGTTATACTTTGTAGTGGAGATATGGGATTTAGTGCAGAAAAAACTTATGATTTAGAAGTATGGTTACCATCGGAGAATAGATATCGTGAAATATCTTCTTGTTCTTCTTGTTCAACGTTTCAAGCAAGCAGAATGAAAGCAAGATATAAAACTCAAAATAATGACACAAAACATGTTGGAACATTAAATGGTAGCGGTCTAGCAATAGGAAGAACTTTGATCGCAATTTTAGAAAACTATCAAAAAAAAGATGGCTCTATTCTAATCCCAAAAGTGTTGCGTCCTTATATGAATAATTTAGAAAAAATTTCACTTAAATAAAGTTGTTTTAATTCATTAGATAGTATAAATATTCAAACTATAATTAGGAGTTTTATGGATAGTTCAGGATTTGGTCAGTTTATACCGTTAATATTAATTTTTGTAATATTTTATTTTTTCCTTATTAGACCTCAACAAAAAAAAGTCAAAGAACATAGGACTATGGTCGAAAATTTAAAAAAAGGAGATAAAGTTGTTACATCAGGTGGAATAACTGGGATTATTACAAGGGTTGTAGATAATGATAAAGTTGAGGTTGAAATTGCAGAAAATGTAACCGTTGAAGTCATTAGAGGCACAGGAATTCAAAGCTTAATGAATTCTCAAGAACCAAAGAAATAGTCTAATTAATAGTGTGTTATATTTTTCTAAAATAAAGATAATTTTCATCCTAATTATATCTTTATTTCTAATTTTGATCGCTTCATCAAATTTATTTAAATTTGATAGTAATTTTCTTAAAAGGAATATAAATCTTGGTTTAGATCTTCAAGGTGGATCTTATCTTTTATTAGAAATTGATAATAAACCTGTTATTGAACAAAAACTCCAAAATTTAACGATCTCTTTACGAGATTATTTTAAAGGAAAAAACATAAAGTTAATAAATTTCATACTTCAAAATGAAAAAATTCTATTTAAAGTTAATGAGAAAGATAAACAAAAAGTCTTAGATATATTTAACGATAAAGAAAGTGAGATAAATCCTTATTATGAAAGATTTAAATCACACCAGCTAGAAATAACTGAAGAGAATGATTTTTTAAGTGTAATTTTTTCTAAGCAAGGTTTAATAAAGCTCAAAACATCTTCACAGGAACAGGCTCTTGAAATAGTAAGAAGGAGAATAGATGAAGTTGGAACGAATGAACCCAATATTCTTAAAAGAGGAAATGACAGAATATTAGTAGAACTTCCTGGCCTTGATGATCCTATGAGAATAAAAACTTTATTAGGAAAAACTGCTAATCTTACATTTAGATTTGTTTCTAATAACAATGAAGATTCATTTGGTAATGAAAAATTAAATTATGAAGATGAAGAAGGGTCAGAATTTGTTAGTAAAAGAATAATTCTTAGTGGAGACAACTTACTTGACGCTCAACCAAGGATGGACAGTGAGGCAAATGAAACAGTTGTTACTTTTAGTTTAGACAGGGTAGGGGCAAAAAGATTTGGTAAAGCAACCTCAAAAGGGATTGGTAGACAATTAGCCATAATTCTTGATGGAAAGATTATTAGTGCTCCAGTTATTCAAGACACAATAGCTGGTGGTTCTGGACAAATTAGTGGAGGCTTTACATTTCAGTCAGCAACCGATTTAGCTCTTTTGTTAAGATCAGGGGCATTACCGGCACCGTTAAATATAATTGAAGAAAGAACAGTTGGACCCAGTCTCGGTCAAGATTCGATCGATGCTGGTATAATAGCTTTAGTTATAGGTTTCATTTTAGTCATAGTTTTTATAATTGTTAAATATAAAATTTTTGGAATAATTACAAATACGGCTTTAATAATCAATTTACTTCTTTTAGTGGGTGTTCTCACATTATTTGAGGCGACCTTAACATTACCGGGTATAGCAGGGATAATCCTGACCGTTGGTATGGCTGTAGATGCAAATGTGTTAATTTTTGAGCGAATAAGAGAAGAACTTAAAAACGAGAAAAATAGATTGATTGCTTTCGACAGCGGTTACTCAAAATCAAAAACTGCAATTCTTGATGCAAACATAACAACTTTATTAGCAGCAATCATATTATTTTTTATGGGCTCAGGTCCTATTAAAGGTTTTTCAATAACTCTAGGTGTCGGAATTTTTACAACTTTATTTTCTGTTTATTTCATCGCAAGACTTTTAACCGTCTTGTATATTTCAAAAAATAAAAACAAAGAAATTGTTATATAAATGATAGCTTTTAATAAATACTATAACCAGTTTAATATATTATCTATATCATTAGTTGTTATTTCTTTATTATTTTTAATATTTAAGGGATTAAATTTTGGTATTGATTTTAAAGGAGGTATTTTAATTGAACTTAGGTCTACAGACTCAAAGGTTAACGTATCATCTTTAAGAGACAGATTTAATCAAATGGATTTAGGAGATGTTTCTGTTAAAAAATTTGGTAATGAAACTGACTATTTAATTAAGTTTGAAAACAAAGATAATAAAAAGAATATTATTGAAGAAGTTAAAAAAGATTTAGATAAATCATTTGGAAACAATATAGATTTTAGAAGAGTTGAGAATGTTGGCCCCAAAGTTAGCGCTGAATTATTAAAATCAGGTATAATTGCTATTTCAGTAGCATTAGCTCTTATGCTAATCTATATTTGGATAAGATTTGAATGGCAATTTAGTCTTGGTGCTATTTGTGCATTATTTCATGATGTAATTGTTACGCTGGGTCTGTTTTCATTATTAGGTTTGGAAATTAATTTATCAATAATAGCCGCTGTTTTAACTATAGTTGGTTATTCTATGAACGATACTGTAGTTATTTTTGATCGTGTTCGTGAAAATTTAAGAAAATATGCTGATATAAAGATATTTGAATTAACTAACATTTCAATCAATGAAACTTTATCAAGAACTTTGATTACATCAATAACCACACTTTTAGCATTAGTCTCAATTTTTATTTTTGGCGGAGAAATTTTAAAAGGTTTCTCACTAGCAATGATTTTTGGTGTTATTTTTGGAACTTATTCTTCAATTTATATAGCAAATACTATTCTTGTGAGACTAAATGTTTCTCAAAAAACTATTCTAAGAGATGAGGAAAAAAATTAATATAAATTTTGTGCTATAACCATCGTTAGTAACATTGGTATAGACAATAAAGTGTTTGTTCTAGAGAACAACATTGCAGTTTTAGCTGATTTAGCTTTTAAGTCTGGATCGGCATCAACAATACCCAAAGCTCTTTTTTGATTAGGCCAGATAACAAACCAAACATTAAATGCCATTATTAAACCAAGCCACATACCAATACCTATAGCTGTATGCTTTGGAACACCTGATCCAATACTTAAAGTCATAGCATCATGTAAGTACCCATTAAGTCCTGCTAGGATTAATCCAGAGATTACAGTAAACGCAGCAGCCCATCTGAAGTAAAATAATGCTGCGGGAGCAATAACTTTTCCAATGGCTGGCTTCTGTTCATCAGGTATTTTTCCCATATTTGGAATTTGAACAAAGTTAAAGTACCACAATAAACCAATCCACATAATACCAACCAGAACGTGAGTATATCGAGCAATCCAACTCCAAAAAAGAGCATCAAAGCTAAATCCCCCATTTTGGTAAAATAAACCAAGAAATAAAATTATAGCTATAGCGATCGACGTATGAATTGTTTTAGATAATGAAGATAGTAAATTAATCACAATAGATTACTTATATCAAATTCAACTGAAATTTACTAATATTTTTTCTAGTTCAAAAGTGGCTTTAAAAATTTTCCTGTATAACTACCATCTACCTTACAAATTTCCTCGGGTTTGCCCTCTGCGATGATTTTACCTCCTTTTACTCCGCCCTCTGGACCCATATCAACAATATAATCAGCAGTTTTTATTACATCAAGATTATGTTCAATTACAACGACAGTGTTTCCAAGAGCAACAAATGTATGGAGGATTTCTAACAATTTTTTTATATCATGCTGATGTAATCCAGTAGTAGGTTCATCGAGTATATACATTGTTCTTCCAGTAGATCTTTTCGATAATTCTTTTGCAAGTTTTATTCTTTGCGCTTCTCCACCAGAGAGAGTGGTAGCTTGTTGTCCAATTTTTATATAACCTAATCCAACTTTTTTTAGAGTAAGTAATTTAGTCTTTATATTTGTAATATTTTCAAAATATTCACATCCCTCATCAACAGTCATATTTAAAACATCTGCAATACTTTTATTTTTAAATTTTATTTCTAAAGTTTCTCGATTATATCTTGTACCTTTACACTCATCGCATTGAATATAGACATCAGGGAGAAAGTGCATTTCATATGTAATAACTCCGTCACCCTCACATGCTTCACATCGTCCGCCCTTAACATTAAAAGAAAATCTTCCAGGTTTGTATCCTCGAGATTTAGATTCAGGTAGAGATGTAAACCAATCTCTTATTGGTCCAAAAGCACCAGTGTATGTGGCTGGATTTGATCTTGGAGTACGGCCAATAGGTGATTGATCTATATCAATTACTTTATCTATTAATTCTGTACCTTTAAAATTTTTAAATGGTTTTGGAATTTTTCTAGATTTGTTATTATTTAAGGTAAGATTCAGAGCATTATAAAGTGTTTGCAAAACTAAAGTAGACTTTCCACTACCTGATACACCAGTTACACATGTCAAACTTCCTAAAGGTATTTTTAAATTTACATTATCTAAATTATTTCCTGAGGCACCCGTAATTTCTAAAAACCTTCCATTCTTAGCTAATCTTCTTTTTGGAGGTACTATGATTTTAAATTTATTTGATAAATATTTTCCAGTAATGCTATCTTTGTTTTGACCAATTTCTTCAAAAGTTCCTTGAGCTACAACTTGACCACCTTTATTACCAGCTTCGGGACCAAGATCAATGATGTGATCAGCGTTTTCCATAGTTTCTGTATCATGTTCAACAACAATCACAGTGTTTCCTAAATCTCTTAACCTTTTTAAAGCATTAATTAATTTAACATTATCTTTCTGGTGGAGTCCTATAGAAGGTTCATCTAAAACATAGAGCACACCCGTTAACCCTGAACCTATTTGCGAAGCAAGCCGTATTCTTTGAGATTCGCCGCCGGATAATGTGCCTGACTCTCTTGATAAGGTCAAATAATCAAGACCAACATTTAACAAAAAATCTAATCTCTCATTTATCTCTTTTAAGATATGTTCAGCAATTTTAAATTGTTTTTTATTAAGGTTTGTTTGAAGTTCCTTAAACCATTTTGAGGCTTCTAAAATTGATTTTTCAGTTACTTCGCTGATATGTAAACCGTCTATTTTTACACATAAGGCTTCATCTTTAAGTCTATGACCATTACATCTTTCACATTTTGTGTCTGATTGATACTGGGAAATTTCCTCTCTTTTCCAATCACTATCAGTTTCTAAATAACGACGTTCAAGATTATTTATGACGCCTTCAAACGATTTCTTATGTGAATATTTTTCATATCCATCATCGTAAGTAAATTTTATTTCTTCATCATCAGAACCATAAAGTATTATATCTCTTATTTTTTTTGGTAGTTTATTCCATCTTTCATTTAGAGAAAAATTGTAGTGTTTTGCTAGAGAAGAGAGTGTTTGTGCATAATATAAAGTAGTGGTTTTAGCCCATGGTTCAATTGCACCATCAATGATAGATTTTTTCTCATTTGGTATAACCAAGTTAGGGTCTACATTAAGTTTTACACCTATACCCTCACATTCTTCGCAGGCACCAAACGGACTATTAAAAGAAAATAATCTTGGTTCAATTTCCTCAATAGTAAATCCACTTTCTGGACAAGCAAATTTAGTTGAGAAGATTAATCTTTCTAATTTTCTAAACTTTTTGGGTAAAGTTTCATTTTCATATTCAACGAAAACTAGACCATTTGCTAAATTTATTGATGTTTCAATTGCTTCTGCTAACCGATTACCTAAAGATGAATTAAGTATAATCCTATCAACTAAGACATATAAATCGTGCTTTATCTTTTTATTAAGTTCAGGAACATTATCTATATCATAAAGTTTATCATCTATTTTAATTTTTCTAAATCCACGCTTTTTAAAGCCCAATATTTCTTTTTTGTATTCGCCTTTACGTCCTCTTACTACCGGAGCAAATAAATAAATTGTCGATTTTTTTGGTAATTCTTTAATCTTATCTACAATTTGAGTAATTGTTTGAGATACTATTGGTTTACCGGTGAAAGGTGAATAGGGAATTCCTGCTCTTGCATAGAGAACTCTCATATAATCATAAATTTCAGTAACTGTTGCAACAGTAGATCTAGGATTTTTTGAAGTATTCTTTTGCTCAATCGAAATAGCAGGGCTCAAACCTTCAATTAAATCAACATTAGGTTTTTTCATTTTGTCTAAGAACTGACGTGCATAAGCTGATAAACTTTCAACGTACCTTCTTTGACCTTCTGCATAAACGGTATCGAACGCTAGCGAGGATTTTCCGGAGCCAGATAGACCTGTTATAACTACAAATTTGTCTTTAGGTATTTCTAATGAAATATTTTTTAAATTGTGCTCTTTAGCCCCTTTAATAAGTATCTTTTTCATCATAATTCTTATTGCTTTGACTTAATAAAATTAATATTCAGAGTAAATTGTGATATAAATCTAATTAATTAATAATACAAATATTAAAATATTATGGCTGGAAGTTTAAATAAAGTACTTTTAATTGGTCGTTTGGGCGCAGATCCTGAAATTAAGCAAATGGTAAATGGAAAAAATGTTGCAAGACTTAGTCTTGCTACAAGTCAATCCTGGAAAGATAAAAATTCTGGAGAAAAAAAAGAAAAAACTGAATGGCACCGTGTGGTTGTATTTAATGAGGGTCTTGTAAATGTTGTTCAACAATATCTTAAAAAAGGAGCTCAAATTTATGTTGAGGGACAACTATCTACGAGAAAATGGAAAGACGAACAATCAGGCCAAGATAAATTTTCTACTGAGATAATTATTCAAGGATATAATTCCTCACTTACAATGTTAGGCGGAGGTAATTCCGGTGGTAGTATTGCAAACGATAATAATAAATCATTAAATAATAATGATGATATGTCTCAAATTTCTAACGAAATGGATGACGAAATTCCATTTTAGTAATTATGCAAAATTCTGAAAATCAAAACGATAAGAATATTAAGTTGATATCTATGCATGACGAGATGAGCTCGTCATACCTATCTTATGCAATGAGCGTTATCGTCAGCCGTGCTCTTCCTGATATCAGAGATGGATTAAAACCTGTTCATAGAAGAATTTTATATGCAATGTACAAAGGAGGTTATGACTGGTCAAAACAATTTAGAAAATCAGCTAGAATAGTCGGTGATGTAATTGGTAAATATCACCCACATGGAGATCAATCTGTATATGACGCATTAGTTCGGATGGTTCAAGATTTTTCAATGAGTTTACCTTTGGTTGAAGGGCAAGGAAATTTTGGTTCTATAGACGGAGATCCAGCAGCGGCAATGAGATATACTGAGACAAGACTCTCAAAAGTATCTCAGTTTCTTATAGATGATATTGAAAAGAACACTATTGATTTTAAAAGTAATTATGATGAAACGGAAAAAGAACCAAGCGTTCTTCCTGCTCAATATCCTAATCTTTTAGTTAATGGTGCAGGCGGTATAGCAGTTGGAATGGCAACAAGTATTCCACCTCATAATTTGGGAGAAATAATAGATGGAACATTAGCATTAATTGAAAATAAGGACATTACTGTTAAGCAATTAATGAAATTTATACCTGGTCCTGATTTTCCAACGGGCGGAGTAATCATAGGAAAAGATATGATTAAAGAGGGTTACACTAAAGGAAGAGGGTCTTTTAAAGTCCGTGGTCAAATTTCTATTGAACAAGCGAAGAATGGTAGGGAAAGATTAGTAATTACTTCAATTCCATATCAAGTTAATAAGTCGGTTTTAAATGAGAGAATAGCTCAATTGGTTAGAGAAAAAAAAATAGAAGGCATAAGAGATATAAGAGATGAGTCCAACAGGGAAGGGATAAGAGTATCTATAGATTTAAGAACTGGTGTTGAACCGGAAACAGTCAAAAGACAATTATATAAAAATACTCAAATAGAAAGCTCTTTTGGTTTTAATACTTTAGCAATAGTTGAGGGAAAACCTATTACATGTAATTTAAAAGATTTTTTATCCCATTTTTTAAATTTTAGAGAAAGTGTAGTAATCAAAAAAACAAAATTTGATTTGAATAAAGCTGAAGAAAGAGCACATATATTGATTGGTTTATCTGTGTCAGTCGAAAATTTAGATAAAGTTATAAAGATTATAAGATCATCACAAAATCCTGAAGAAGCAAAAAGTTCACTTCTTAAAATTAAATGGAAAATAAATAAATCATTAAAGATGATAAATTTAATTGAAAATAAAACTTCTAAAGGAATGTATTCTTTATCTGAAATTCAAGTTAATTCAATTTTAGAATTAAGATTACAAAAACTAACTGCATTGGGTATCAATGAAATAGAAATTGAAATTAAAAAACTTTCTGAATTGATAAAAAAATACAAAAAAATTATTTCTTCAAAAAAAGAATTATTAAATGTAATTAGCAATGAATTAAACGATATAAAAGAAAAATTTTCAGTTAAAAGAAGAACAGATATTATCGATGCTGTTTTAAATTATGATATTGAGGAAACTATTCAAAAAGAGTCTGTTATTATTACTGTTACCCTTCAAGGCTACATTAAAAGAGGATCTTTAAATAATGTAAAACAACAAAAAAGAGGAGGAAAAGGAAAAACTGGTATTACAACGAGAAATGAAGATTCTGTTGTCCAAACACTATCTGTTAACACCCATACTTCTGTTTTATTTTTTTCTACCGAAGGTCTTGTTTACAGAATTAAAGCTTGGAAAATACCGGTTGGATCTTCATCTTCTAAAGGAAAATCCTTATTCAACATTTTACCCCTCAAAAGTCATCAATCTATAAGTTCTATAATGCCATTTCCTGAGGATTCTGAGTTAAAGAATTACCAGATAGTATTTGCCACGGCCAATGGAAAGATAAGAAAAAATAGTTTAGAGGATTTTTCTTCAATAAATACGGCAGGTAAAATTGCGATGAAATTGGACAATAATGATAAAATTGTTGGGGTAAAGATTTGTAAAGAAGATCAAGACATAATACTAAGCACCAAATTTGGAAAATGTATTAGATTTGAGTCAAAAAAATTGAGAGTTTTTAAAGGTAGATCTTCAAAAGGGATTAAGGGTATTGTTTTATCACCAAATGATCAAATTGTATCATTATCTATCATTGATAACGATAAATATAGTAAAAATGGAAAAAAGAGCAAAGATGAAAAATCTGAAATTAAAGCTAAAGAAAAATTTATTTTATCGATTACTGAAAATGGGTTTGGAAAAAAGACATTGCATACTGATTATAGAGTTACGAATAGAGGTGGTAAGGGTATTATAGGAATTGTTAATTCACCAAGAAATGGTGATATTTCCTCATCTTTCCCTGTATTTGAAGGAGATGAAATTCTTATATCAACAAACAAAGGTAGAGTCATAAGAGTAGCTGTGAAAGAAATTAGAACGGCTGGAAGAAATACACAGGGTGTAAGAATAATTAAATTATCAGGTGAGGAAAAAGTAGTTTCAGCAAATAAAATTGATGATAATTTAATTTAATGACTAAAATTGCAATTTATCCAGGGACCTTTGACCCAATTACTTATGGTCATATAGATGTTATTAAGAAAGGATTAAAACTATTTAATAAGATAATAGTTGCTGTTTCTGATGTTGATAATAAGAATTATCTATTTGATATTGATGAAAGAATAGAAATTGTTAAAAAAGCACTTTTTTCTGATTTAAAGCTTAATAAAAATAGAATTAACGTAATCGCTTTTAATACTCTAACAACTGATTTATGTAAAAAAAATAAAGCCAACATCATACTAAGAGGTCTTAGAGCAGCTTCAGATTTTGAATATGAGTTCCAACTTGCTGGAATGAATAGGAAGCTTAATAATAGTATAGAAACTGTTTTTTTAATGTCCGACGTTGAAAATCAAATTATTTCATCAAAATTTGTAAAAGAAATTGTAAAATTAAAAGGTAATATTAAAAAATTTACAACAAAAAGTACTATAAAAGCTTTAGAAAGAAAATATGTTTAAAATAATCTTAAAATTGTTTTTTTTATTTTTTTTATTAATCAATCAATCAATATCGGAGGAAAATATAATGATCTTAAAACTTAAAGATGGTGATGTTAAAATAGAATTATTTAATGATGTTGCCCCAAATCATGTAAAACGAATTAAAGAATTAGCTTCAGCTGGCAAATACGACGGAGTTGTCTTTCATAGAGTAATAGATGGTTTTATGGCACAAACAGGTGATGTAAAGTTTGGAAACTCAAATTCTAAAGATTTTAATCTAAGTATGGCTGGAATGGGTGGATCAGATTTACCTGACCTAAACCAAGAATTTAGTAATCTCCCACATGACAGAGGAACTTTATCAATGGCCAGGTCCTCAAACCCAAACAGTGCGAATAGTCAATTTTTTATATGTTTTAAACCTGCACCTTTTCTAGATAAGCAATATACAGTTTTTGGTAAAGTTATTGAAGGTATGGAATTTGTAGACAAAATTAAAAGAGGAGATGAAAATAATAATGGGGCGGTAAGTGATCCAGATAAGATTATAAGTTTTAAATAGTTATAATTTTTTTAATGGATATTAAAAAATTTGCCTTTGAGGTTTCCAAAACTGATGGTTATGCAAGAGAAGGTTTAATAAAAACACATAGGGGTGATATACACACCCCAGCCTTTATGCCTGTTGGTACGCAGGCAACGGTTAAAGCTTGCACAATTAATGATATTAAGAAAACTAATTCAGAAATAATTCTATCAAATACATATCATTTAATGATTAGACCTGGTGTAGAAAGAATTGAAAGAGTAGGCGGATTACACAAATTTATGAATTGCGACTTACCTATACTTACAGACTCAGGAGGTTTTCAGGTTATGTCTCTTTCAAAATTAAACAAAATTGACAGGGAAAAAGGTGCTATTTTTAATTCACATATAGATGGAAAAAAATTTATTTTAAGTCCAGAAAGAAGTATTGAAATTCAACTAGGTCTTAATTCAGATATTTGTATGATAATGGATGAATGTCCTAAAAATACGAAAGATTATGATTTGATAAATAATTCTATGAATTTGTCTTTATATTGGGCTGAAAGATCTAAGAAAGCCTTTGGATTAAATCCACACAAAGCATTATTTGGGATTATTCAAGGGGGATTATTCGAGGATTTAAGAAAACAATCTTTGAAAGAATTAATAAACATAGAATTTGACGGATATGCTGTTGGTGGATTGGCTGTAGGCGAAACACAAAAAGAAATGTTTGGGGTATTAGATAGTCTAAAAGATATTCTTCCACATGAAAAACCTCATTATTTAATGGGTGTTGGTACTCCATCTGATATCTTAGGAGCTGTAATGAGAGGTATTGATATGTTTGATTGTGTTTTACCAACAAGATCTGGAAGAACTGGTTTAGCTTTTACTTGGAATGGAAGAGTTAATATTAGAAATAGCAAATATCAAAATGATGATTCTCCTCTTGATCCAGCGGTAAAAAATCTTGATTTAAATAAATATTCTAAAAGCTATTTAAATCATTTGTTTAATACAAATGAAATTCTTGGTTCAATGTTATTAACTTTACATAATATTAATTTCTATCAAGAATTAATGTTGTTAATAAGGAAAAATATCCGCAATGGCACATTTAAGGAATTTCATGATAAATATATAGATAAGTTGTAATTAATTAACTTTTTTGTCTCACAAATTGCCATTTGAATTATTCTTATAAATATGTATATACATTTCAGTCAATAATTTATTTGGGCCGTTAGCTCAGTTGGTAGAGCAATTCCCTTTTAAGGAATGGGTCGATGGTTCGAGTCCATCACGGCTCACCACATCTTAAGAAATCTTAAGTGGTGGGTACTCTAAGAGTATTTGATTTGTCCACTCATTAATTTTTTTAATTCTATTTTCAGCTGATGGGTGCGTACTCATAAATTCTGGCGGTGTTTGACCTTTATTGTATTCTTTCATTCTTTCCCAAATTTTTGGAGTTTCTCTAATATCATAACCAGATAAAGAAGAAAAAATCATACCCAGATAATCAGCTTCACTTTCTTGTTTTCTGTTAAAAGGGTTCATTATTCCTAATTGAGATAATAGTCCTACAGTATCCATACCTGTAGTTCTGTTTATGTCAGACAATACACCTCCACTTGCAATATCTATAATTTTTGTACCAACATTCAATAATGTTCCTCTACTTGCTCTTTCTACGGAATGTTTAGCTACTGCGTGAGCAATTTCGTGACCCATTACTGCTGCCAGACCATTCGTATTTTTGGTAACATCTAATATGCCTGTGTAAACTGCAATTTTCCCACCTGGCATACACCAGGCATTTCTAACTTTTTTATTTTCAATTAATATATATTCCCAATCAAAATATTTTGTAGGGTCGTCTAATTTTGATTGATAGAAATATTCACTGATCGAATCTTCCATTTTTTGTCCAATATCTTTTATTAGATTGAGCGTTTTAGTATCTTTGCTTAATTTTTCTTTTTTCTTAACTTTTTCATAGATTTTTGCTGCTTGAGCATTTAATTTTGCTTCGGGAATTATACTTAACTGTTTTCTTTCAGTAATAGGTGCTGTTGCGCATGAATTGAGAATAAAACCACCACAACTACAGCCAACATATGATAAAAATTTTCTTCTATTCATTTTTCTTTAACATTGATATTATATATATGAATGAATCTAAATAACAAAATTTTATTAGTGTTATTTATAATTGCAATTATTTTCGTTATTTATTCAAGTTTTAATTAATTATGTCAAAAAAGAAAAAATCAATAACTTTACTTCTAAGAAATTATTTCATTACAGGGGTAGTTGTTCTTATTCCAATAGGATTTACCCTATACCTTAGTAAAGTTCTAATTGGTCTCTCCTCTAGAATTTTACCTGAAAATATTAACCCAAACAGCTATCTACCATTTGAAATTCCAGGAATAGAAATTTTAATCTCACTAATTTTCATAACTATTGTTGGTGGTTTATCTTTATCATTTTTAGGAAAACGAATTTTAAAACTAATTGATGATCTTTTTAAAAGAATTCCATTTTTAAGAACTATCTATTCTGCTATAGTTCAAATGACTGAAACATTCTCAAAAAAAGATAACGATAAAAAAAGTGTAGTTTTGATTGAATATCCTAGAAAAGGGGTTTGGGCTGTAGGTTTTGCAACAAAAGAAAACACTGGTGAAATGGCAAAAAAAACTAATAAAAAATTAATTAATGTTTTTGTTCCAACAACCCCAAATCCAACAAGCGGATTTTTATTAATGTTTCCGATAGAGGACGTAATCTATCTAGATATGACTTTTGAGGAAGCATCTAAATTTATTGTTTCTGCTGGAACATCTTCAGGTAAAAATTAGGCAATATCATTTATTATATCTGCTCGATCATATAATTTTATTAATGGTTTGTATTTTCCTATGTCTTCTTTTTCATTTTCTATTCTTTTAATTTCTTTTTCTGCTAAAATAAAAAGATTATGATTATGAACTGGATCAGCTAATTTAAAATTTTTGACTCCACTTTGTTTAAAGCCAAGAATATCTCCAAAACCTCTTAACTTCATATCCTCCTCAGATATCTCAAATCCGTCATTTGATCCTTTTAATATATTAATTCTTTTTTTTGCATTCTCGCTTAGATTTGACTTAAACATTAATATACATGAAGATTCTTTATTGCCTCTTCCAACTCTACCTCTAAGTTGATGTAATTGAGACAAACCAAATTTATTTGCATTTTCTATTACAATTACATTTGCATTAGGAAAATCTATACCAACTTCAATTATAGTAGTCGAAACTAAAATTTTAAATTCATTTCTTAAAAATTTGTTTAAAATTTTTTCTTTTTCCTCAATGGTTGTTTTTCCATGAAGTAAATAAACTTCATTAGGAAATATTTTTTTTAGATATTCAGACTTTTTGACTGCTGAGGTATGATCAATTTTTTTAGATTCTTCTATTAATGGACATACCCAAAAAATTTGGTTTCCAAGTTTGATTTCTTTTTTTATGAATTTTATTACATCTTCAATCTTACTCTCAAGTTTACTATAAGTTTTTATGGTTTTACGATTATTAGGCTTTTCTCTTATAATTGAAAGATCCATATCTCCATAAATTGTCATTGTTAAAGTACGTGGAATTGGTGTAGCTGTCATTAAAAGCACATCACAATCCTTACCAGCTTTGTCAGATAATTTTTTTCTTTGACTAACTCCAAATTTATGTTGTTCATCGATTATTATTAATCCTAGTTTTTTAAACTCTACCTTTTTTTGAAATAAGGCATGTGTTCCAAAGATTATATCAATCTCTTTTTTTAACAGCTTATCTAAAATGATCTTTTTATTTTTATAAGTTGATTTTCCAGAGAGTAATTCAATCTTAATATTTTCTGGAAATATTTTTTTTGCTAATAAAAAGTGTTGCCTTGACAAAATTTCAGTAGGAGCCATGACTGCGACTTGAAAATCAGAATTAATAGTATTGAATGCAGATAACAAAGATACTATTGTTTTACCACTGCCAACATCTCCTTGAAGCAATCTAAACATTTTATTATCTGAACATAAATCATGATTAATTTCACTTAATGTTTTAGCTTGGTCATTAGTCAAAGAAAAATCTAAATTAGACATTATTTCATTTTGTTTTTTGGGATCAAATTTTTTTTTTGTTTTTTTAATTTTTTTTATTTTCTTTCTAATTTCTGAGTTTACTAAAAAAGTTGAAAAAATTTCATCAAATGCGAGTCTTTGATAAAAGTTTTCTTTAAATTTACCAATATTTTCAGGTTCATGTAACTTTTTGATTGAGTCATTCCATCCAATATTATCAAATTTTTTTAATATGTATTTTGAGTGCCATTCATCAATTTTAGGCATATTTTTAATTATTTGTAACATTATTTTATTATAAACCTTTTCACTGATACCATCTGTTAATGAATAACTAATATGTTTTTGCTTTATAATAGAAGAGTCTTCCGAAACATATTTTGGATTTGTTAATTGATACTTGTTCCTGAAATATTTAATTTTACCACTAATTGTAATTTCTTTTCCTATAGGCAATATCTTTTTAATATATCCTTCATAACTATTAAAGAAAACACAATCTATCTCACCAGTTTCATCTTTACATAAAACTCGATTTGGTAAGTTTCTTACTCTAGGAAATGAATATTTTTGAGGGATTATAGTTATAGTTTGTACTTCATTTATTTTTAAATTTTCAATTTTTGATGATAAACTTCTATCTGTAAAAGATTTTGGTAATTTCCACAAAAGATCAAAAATAGTATTTATTTTTTTCTTTTTTAATAAATTTGATGTCTTTACTCCTACGCCTTTTAGAGTACTTAAATCAGACAATAAATATTCATAATTTCTTTTAATATCCATAAACTAATATTATATTCCTATTATGACCACTGATATAGAACAAATAAAAAAAAAAATAATTTATAGATCAAATTATCGTGGCACTAAAGAAATGGATAAACTATTAGGATCTTTCACCAATAAATACTTAAATGAATTGGATATTAGTGATTTAAAAGAATTATTAAAGCTCTTGGAAGTAGATGATAACAATCTTTACAATTTTTATAATGGTTTAAAAACCGATGTTGAATTTGAGAATAATAAAATTACCAATTTATTTAAAAATTTTAAATATCAATAAATTTTATGGCGGAGAGACTGGGATTCGAACCCAGGAAAGAGTTGCCCCTTTGCCGGTTTTCAAGACCGGTGCTTTCAACCGCTCAGCCATCTCTCCTTGTAAAAGCTTTTATAATTAAAAATATTTAATTCAACTATAAAATAGTCTAATTAGTCTTGATATTTTGTTCATTTAATTAGTATGAAAAATAATTTTAATAAAGGTCTGGTTTTAACTTCACTGGGTTCATTTTGGTGGGGATTTATTGGAGTTATATATTTTGAGTCAGTATCTTTTATTGGTCATACTGAATTAGTGGTACATAGATGTTTATGGACTGCGATCATGTTAGTTTTTACCACAACCTTTTTATCTAAATGGCAAATTTTTCTAAAAGAAATAAAAGATAAAAAAAAATTAATCGCGTTATTTGTATCTGGTTTTTTAATTTTTGTTAATTGGTCTATATGGATTTATGCCGTAGCATCCGAAAGAATTATAGATGCAAGTTTTGGATATTTTATTATGCCAATAATCAGTGTTCTTTTAGGATATGTTTTTTTCAAAGAAAAACTCAATAAAAAAAGAATTTTCTCAATCCTTTTAGTTTTAATATCAATTATAATATTAATTTTATTTAATCTTAAGTCTTTACCTTGGGTTGGTCTTGTCGTAGCTTTTAGTTGGGCATTCTATAACCTAGTAAGAAAAAAAATTGAAATAGACACTGACATTGGATTATTAATTGAAAGCTTGTATATTTTTCCATTTGCTGTTGTTGCATTTTATATTATTGCAAATAACAACTTTAATGATTTTAGTTTGAATAACCCAGGACTAAGTCTGTATTTGCTTTTAGCCGGTCCAATGACAGTGATTCCCTTGTTCCTTTATGTAAGAGGAGTTGAATTAATTGGTTTAGGTCCGACTGGAATGATATTTTACATTACGCCAACTTTACAGTTTATTTTAGGTTATTTTTATTATGGGGAGGAATTTTCATTAGTGAAATTTCTAAGTTTTATTATCATTTGGATTGCTGTAATTATATATTTAAACGATTTATATGAACAAAATTAAAATTTTTTTTTTAATTGTATTTTTTTTCCAGTCTAATTCCTTTGCTAATGAAATTCAAAGTTTTGAAAATTGGAAAAAAAATTTTAAACAAAGAGCTTTAGACAACAATATTTCTGAGCAAACTTTTGATCTTGTAATGACTGATGCTAGGTTTCTATCGAATGTAATAAAATATGATAGATATCAACCTGAATTTTATGAGGATACTAAAACTTATATTTCAAAAAGAGCGTCTTCAAAAAAATTGAGCAAAGGAGTTGACTTTTATTCAAATAATAAAGAGCTGATTAATGTTGTTGAAAATAAGTTTGAGATTGAAAAAGAACTTTTACTATCATTAATGGGAATAGAAACAAATTATGGAACTTATGTCGGTAAAATGGATATTATTTCCTCACTAGCAACATTGAGCTACGATAAAAGAAGATCTGAGTTTTTTACTAAAGAACTTTTAATTTTACTTAAGTTAATAGATGAAAATCAAATAGATTATAAATCTTTATATGGTTCATGGGCAGGAGCATTTGGTTTTTTTCAGTTCATGCCCTCAACTATAAAAAATCATGCTATTGATTTTAATACTGACAATCATATAAATTTAAAAAATTCTCATGATGCTTACGCGTCTGCAGCAAATTATCTAAAGAAGATCGGTTGGAAAAAAAATTCTCCTTGCTTTTACCGGATAGATCTTAAAAAAAACATACCAAAAAAATATTTAAATGTTTCTGCTAAAAAACTTCATAATAAAAAAAGATTAAGTTTTTTTAAAAAATATATAGAGAATTATGATGAATTAAGTTTTTTAAAATCTAACTATAATGTTGCAATAATTACTCCTGATAAAAATATTATTCCAGGAGCAGATACCTTAAACCCTGCTTATATTGTATTTGATAATTATGAAATAATTCTTCAATGGAATAGGTCTTTGAGATTTGCTTTAGCTGTTTGTACCTTAAAGGATAAATTTAAAAATGAACTATAAAATTTTACTTATATTACTCTCCTTTTTTTTGATGGGTTGTGTCCAAGTCCCCAAACAATTAGATAATACCGAAATAAAATTAGAAAAAAAATATGCTAATAGTGGATTTGCTTTAATTTTTGACGAAAGTTTAGATAAAATAAAGAAATTAGATGATAGATCATTAATGATTTATCACAAATCACTAAAAAGAAAATCAACTGTCAAGATTACAAATCCAAAAAATGGCAAGTCTTTGATTGCAGAAGTGAAATCTAATAATCAAAAATTTTCAGATTTTTATAATTCTATTATATCTAAAAGAATAGCTGAAGATTTGGATCTTGATTTTAACGAACCATTACTGAAAATAACATTAGTCTCAAAAAATTCTGCTTTTATTGCAAAAAAAAGTAAGACATTCGAGGAAGAAAAAAAAGTTGCTGAAAAAGCACCAGTTGATGGTATTCAAATAAAAGACTTAAATTCAACACCTAAGAAGAAAAAGAAAAATAAAAAACTTAAATTCTCTTATTCGATAAAACTAGCTGATTTTTATTATAAAAGTTCAGCAAAGACTATGATTTCGCGAATTAAAAATGAGACAAATATTAAGAATTCTAGAATACAACAACTTTCTAAAACAAAATTTAGAGTTCTAATAGGCCCCTTTAATGATATAAAAAGTTTAAAAGAGTCCTACGAAAAACTTAGGCCAATGAATTTTGAAAATTTAGAAATATTGAATAATGTTTAAAAAGATTTTTATAATTAATTTAACAATATTATTTCTTTCGAGTTACTTGAATGCAAATATTCAAATAAAGGCTAGAACTGCTATCTTACAAGATTTTTTGTCTGGAGAGATACTTTATGAAAAAGATCCTGATAGATCAATTTACCCAGCTTCGATGACTAAAATTATGACATCTATAATCGCATTTGATTTAATTAAGTCTGGTGATTTAAATTTAGAGGATAAATTTATAATATCAGAAAAAGCATGGAGATTATCCACTGCTGGTTACTCCTCAATGTTTATAATGGTTGGAGATGAAGTTACTGTAGAAAATTTACTTAGAGGAATTATTGTCGCTTCTGGAAACGATGCCTGTATTGCTTTAGCTGAAGGTATTGCGGGAACCGAAGAGGAATTTGCAATTTTGATGACAATGAAGGCCAAAGAATTAGGCATGGAAAATACAAATTTTACTAATTCATCAGGAATTAATGATCCAGATAATTACTCGACTGTAAGGGATATTCTTATAATGTCTAATTACCTTATTAAAGAACACCCCGAATATTATCAAATGTTTAGTGAGAAAGAGTTTACTTGGGATAGAACAGGTGGTGACCCCATAACTCAGGGAAATCGTAATCCACTTCTCTATAAAAACCTTGGTGCGGATGGAATCAAAACTGGGTACTTAGCGGTTGAAAAATATTCTTTAGCCTCATCATTAGAAAAAAATGGACGAAGATTAATAGCTGTTGGGAGTGGATTTGAAACTAAAAATAGCAGATCTAGGGAGAGCACTAAGTTGTTAACTTATGGTATCACAAATTTTGATCTCATTGAAATAGCTAAAGCAAAAAAATCTTTAGATAAAGTTGATGTGTGGTTGGGAAAAGAAAAACAAGTAAGTGTATATGTGAATGAGGACATATATAAAACCATCAAAAAAGCACAAAAAAGATTATTAAAAGTATCGGTTAACTATAATGGACCAGTTGAAGCGCCAATTAAAAAAGATCAAATAATTGGAAAATTAAATATTTCTTATAATGAAAATATAATTGGAGAATATGATTTGCTAGCTGCTAATGAAGTTAAAAAAGTTAATATGTTTTCAAGACTTATGAAATCTATTAATTATTTGATTTGGGGCGATGTCTAATAAGCCTGTTATTGTTTTTGAAGGTATTGAATGTAGTGGAAAATCTCTTCATATTAACAATGTATGTAAATTTTTAAAAAAAAAAAGAATTCCATATATATATTTAAGGGAGCCTGGCGGCAGTAAGAATTCAGAGATTATTAGAAAATTAATTCTTAATAAAAAATCAAATTTTAACCGAAATACTGATTTATTTTTATATTCAGCCTCGAGGAGTGAAAATATACAAAAATTAAAAAAATTTCATAAAAAAAAGATTATACTTATTGATAGATTTGTTGACTCCACCATAGCTTATCAACATTTTGGATTCGGTGTTGACTTAGATTTAATTAAAAAAATTCACAGTGTAATTCTAAATGATTTTAAAATTGATTTTACTTTTTTAAACATTGTAAATAACAAAAATATGTTCTTAAGATTAAGAAAAAGAAATAAACTGAATAGATATGATAAATTTAGCAGCAAATTTTATGAAAAAGTACAAAAAGGTTACTTAAAAATTGTTAGAAATAAAAAGAATAAACACTTAATTGTTGACTCAAATCTAGAATTAAAAAAAAATAAAGAAATTATAATTAGAAAGATTAATGATCTTATTAAATGAAATTAAATCCTTCAAATCAACTAGAATTACTTATTCACGGAAATGTATTAAAAAATCTTATTTTTTTGTATCAAGAAGACAAACTTCCAAATAAAATTTTGTTAAAAGGACAGAAGGGGATCGGTAAATCCACATTGGCCTATCATTTAATAAATTTTGTTCTCTCAAAAAATGAGGATTTTCCATATGATATTGATCATTTTAAAATTGATGAAAAGAATAGATCTTTTAGATTAATTAACAATGGATCGTGTCCAAATTTTTTTTTAATAGATATTCAAGCAGATAAAAAAAAAATCAATATTGATCAGATTAGAAATATAATACAAGTTTTAAATAAATCATCACTTAACAATAAACCTAAATTTATTTTGATAGACAATAGTGAGTACCTTAATAAAAGTAGTATAAACGTTTTATTAAAAGAGATTGAAGAACCTAATGACAATATCTATTTTATACTTATTCAAAATCAAAAAACTTTATTATCTACATTAACTTCTAGATTTATAAAATTTAACATTAATTTAACTAATAAAGAATCTATTTTTGTAATTAATAAATTGATTAATGGGGATATCTATAATTCAGTTAATACTGATTTTATCAATTATTATTTTTCTCCAGGTAATGTTTATAGAATGATCGAATTTTGTGATGAAAATAATATAGATTTAAAAAAAATTGAATTAAAAGATTTCATTAATATCTTAATTAAAGATAATCATATCAAAAAACAAAAAGACCTAAGATATATCTTCTATGAAGTAATAGAGTGTTTATTTAAAAAAAAATCAATATTATTTAATATGGAATACTATAATTATTTTGTTAAGAAAATAGAAAAAATTAATAAATTTAATCTTGATGAGGAGTCTTTTTTTATAGAATTAAACGATAAAATTTTGAATGGCTAAAAATTTTTATATTACTACCCCAATTTATTATCCGTCTGCAAAACCTCATATGGGTCATGCTTATTCAAGTATAATAGCGGATTTTTTTGCTAGATTTAAAAGGATGGACGGTTTTAATGTTTATTTCCTTACTGGTACTGATGAACACGGATTAAAAATACAAAGAGCGGCTGAAAAAAAAGGAGTTAAAACCTTAGAATTTTGTGATGAATTAAGCAAAACATTCAAAGATTTATCAAAAACTTTAAATTTAACAAATAACGATTTTATAAGAACAACAGAAGATCGTCATAAAAAATCAGTTCAATTTTTATGGAATGAATTAAAGAAAAATGGAGATATTTATTTATCAAAGTATTCAGGTTGGTATTCAGTTTCTGATGAAGCTTTTTACAATGATGATGAGATTGAAGATTTAGATAATAAAAAAGTAGCAATTTCATCCAAATCTTTAGTAGAGTGGGTCGATGAGGAATCGTATTTTTTTAAACTTTCAAAATGGGAAAAACCATTATTAAAATTCTACAAAGAAAATCCGGATTTTATATCCCCTAAATCTCGTAAAAATGAAGTGATCAGTTTTGTTAAAAGTGGTTTGAAAGATTTATCTGTAAGTAGAAAAAGTTTTTCTTGGGGTATAAAAGTACCACATGATGATAGTCATGTGATTTATGTATGGTTAGATGCTCTTACAAATTATATGAGTGCATTAAATTATCCTCAGATAGACGATGAATTATTTAAAAAATTTTGGCCAGCAAGTGTACATTTAATTGGTAAAGATATATTAAGATTTCATGCAATCTATTGGCCAGCTTTTTTACTTGCAGCCAAAATAACACCACCAAAAAAAGTATTTGGTCATGGATGGATACTTTCTAACGAAGAAAAAATGTCAAAATCAAAAGGAAATATTTTAGATCCAATTGAAATTATAGATCAATATGGTTTAGATCCATTAAGATACTATCTTATAAAAGAAGTTTCTTTTGGAAATGATGGCAATATATCCCAAGATAAATTAGAGGATTGTATAAATAGTGATTTGGCCAATAACTTTGGCAATTTATGTCAACGTGTTGTTTCTTTCACAATTAAAAATTGTTCAGGTAAAATTCCAGAAAAAATTAATTTTGAAAAAGACGACTTAGATATTTTAAATAAATATAAAAAAAATCTAAGTAAAATTAGACTTGAAATTGATAATCAAAATATCAATTTTTATATTGACTACATAATTAATTCATTGTTTGAAGCAAATAAATATTTTAATGACCAAGAGCCCTGGAAAAAAAAAGACAACCCTTTAAGATTGAATACAATTGTATACTCGACTCTTGAGATCGTAAGAAAGGTAAGTTTCTTGCTTTATCCAATTATACCTCAATCATCTCTAAAAGCTTTAAAGATTTTTAACTTAACTGAAAAAGATATTGATTTTGCATCAATAGGAGATAATACTTTTTTAAAACAAGGAAATTCAATTAATAAGATAAACATTCTTTTTAATAAGATAGAAAAAAAAAATGATTGATTCACACTGCCATTTAGACCATGAGCCTTTATTAAGTAACTTGGATGCTGTTATTCAAAGATCAAAAGATGTAGGCATTGAAAAGATATTAACAATATCAACATCTATAAAAAGTTTTTCAAGGGTTAAAGAAATAGTAAAAAAAGACGATATAATTTATGGTTCAATTGGAATACATCCTCACGAAGCAGATAAAAATATCGTCGACTCTGGATTTTTTAGCAAAAATTTAAGGGAAAATAAGAAAATTATTGGTATAGGTGAAACAGGTCTTGATTATTATTATGATAACTCTGACAGAAAAAAACAAATCGAAAGTTTTAAGATCCATATAAATGCTGCTATAAAAAATAATCTTCCAGTGATTGTCCATTCTAGAAATGCAGAGGAAAATACCTTCGATATTTTAAGTGAATACAAAGATACAGAACTTAGGATCTTAATGCACTGTTTTACTGGTTCACAAAAATTTGCAGAAGATCTACTTAATTTAAATACGTATTTTTCAGCAAGTGGTATTATAACATTCAAAAATTCTAAGGAATTACAAAAAACATTTAAATTTTTACCTTTAGATAGAATTTTAATTGAGACAGATAGTCCGTTTTTAGCCCCAGTTCCTAATCGAGGAAAAAAAAATGAACCTTCTTTTATTGATTTTACCTCTAAAAAACTTGCAGAAATTAAAGATATTGAAAAATCAAAACTTGACAAAATAACTACTGAAAATTTTGATAATCTTTTTTTTAAATAATTTAATATGAAGTTTATTATACTTGGATGCGGCAGTTCTATGGGTGTTCCTAGACCCGATGGTTTTTTTGGTAATTGTGATCCAAACAACAAAAAAAACTACAGGACAAGATGTTCTGCTTTATTAAAAACCTCAAACGAGAATATTTTATTTGATACGTCTCCTGATTTACGTCAACAATTATTAAGGCATAATATTAAGAAAATTGATAAAGTGTTTTATTCTCATATGCATGGGGACCAAACACACGGTATAAATGATTTGAGACCTTTCTATCTTAGTAGTAAAAAACAAATAAACGTTTATGCAGACCAGATTACTTCAAAATATTTAAAAAAAAGTTTTTCATATATATTTAACAGTTACTCGAAAGAATATCCTGCTACTCTTAAGTTAAATAAACTAACAAAGAATTTGTTTGCGAGAAATAATCACAAAAAAATTAATATTAGATCAATTATTGTTGATCACGGTAATGTAAAATCTAATTGTTTTATAATTGATAAGAAGATAGCTTACATTAGCGATGTTAGTAAAATTTATGAAAAAGATTATAGATATTTTCGTAAATTAAAATATATTGTTATTGATTGTTTATGGTATAATTATCACCCATCCCATTTTAATTTAGAAAAATCATTATTCATGATTCAAGAATTCAAACCAAAGAAGGCTATTTTAACAAATCTTTCTCCTGTTTTAGATTATGGTAAGCTTAAAAAGATTTTACCTAAAAATGTTATTCCTGCTCACGATGGTCTTATGTTGAAATTATAGAATACTTTCTATTTTCGTTATTATCTTAATTGACAGTGGTTTAGTAAAAGATGAATAAGTATTTTCAACTTTACCTTCTTTATTTATTAAAATCTTATGGAAATTCCATTTTGGAATAGCTGATTTACCATAATTATCGGCGGCCCATTTAAATAATTCGTGCGCATTTCGCCCTTTAACTTCTGTTATACTTGATAATGGAAAACTGATATTAAAATTAACTTCACAAAATTTCTTTACATCTTCGTCATTTTTCTTTTCCTGATTGAATGAATTAGAGGGCACACCTAATACAATAAGACCCTTAGACTTATATTGATCCCAAAGTCCTTGTAATTCACTATACTGTTTTGTAAAACCACAATAGCTTGCTGTATTTACAATTAAGACAACTTTATTTCTATATTTATCAAAATTAATAATCTCACCTGTAATACTTTCTATTTTAAAATCATAAAAAACTTTTTCATAATTCCCTGCAGATGAGTTTTTAAAAAAAAACATAAATATTGTTAAAGCTACTAATAATCTTATTTTCATTTATTGGGTGTAAGTAATATTAAAAAATAACCAAATAAAGTGGATAAAAGTGACCCAGTTAAAACACCTATTTTTACACCATCCATATATTGCATATTTTCTACAAAAGCTAAATTTCCAACAAATAAACTCATTGTAAAACCTATTCCTGTTAATACCCCAACGCCGTAAAAATTATACCAATTAGAGTTATTTGGCATTTGTGCTATTTTTGTTTTAATAGCTACATAAGAAAAAACAAAGACACCAAGTTGTTTTCCAACAAATAACCCTAATAATATTCCAAGAGGAACTTTGTCTAGTAATGAGGTTATAGATAAACCCTCTAGCGAAACACCAGCATTTGCAAAAGCAAATAAAGGCATTATGCCAAAAGCTACATAGGGACTAATTGCATGCTCAACTTTGATTAATAAAGAAAAATCTTTTTCTTTTTTTCTATGAGGTATAGTCATTGCTAACAATACCCCTGCGATTGTTGCGTGTATTCCAGAATTATGAGTAAAATCCCATAGAAAAATTCCTATTATCAAATATGGTAAAAATTTTTTAATATTAAATTTATTTATAATTAATAAAACCAAAAAAGCTAAAAGCATTAGGCTTAAATATTTAACACTCAAGTCTCCAGAATAAAATAAAGCAATAATCACAATTGCACCCAAATCGTCAATAATGGCAAGAGCCGTCAAAAAAACTTTTAACGACAATGGAACTCTTTTTCCTAATAAAGAAAGGACTCCTAGAGAAAAAGCTATATCAGTAGCTGAAGGAATAGCCCAACCATTGAGAGTTTCACTATCACCAAAGTTTATAAAAACATAAAATAACGCAGGAACAAGCATTCCTCCAACTGCAGCAATAATAGGAAGTAAAGCTTGTTTAATATTAGAAAGTTCTCCTTGTAAAAATTCTCTCTTTATTTCTAAGGTAACAAAAAAAAAGAATATGGCCATTAAAGCATCGTTAATCCAATGTAAGACACTCAATTTAATTCCAAAATTGTTAACACCTAAAAAAATATATTTTTCTAAAGTAGAAAAGTATATTTCTGATAAATTTGAATTACTTATTAATAAAGCAATTATAGCAGCAAATAACAAAACCAAACCACTTGCTGCTTCTAATTTGAAAAACCATTTAAAAGGTTTCGAAATGTAATTAATCATCTTATTTAATTAAATCTTTTATAAAAAGATATATATCTATTAAAGTTTCGTAAAAATTAAATAAAATTAATTCAAGATTTGGAAATATCGGTAATAATAGGGCCTGAAATGTATCCAAAACGATCAATAGTGCAACAAATGACAGAATTAATACAAAAAAATAACCTACAAAATTAAGTAAACTTAACTTTGTTTTTTTCTCATATTTAACTAAAGCTTTATCTTTTTGTTTGCCAACATTATCTTTCTTCTTGTTAGGAATACCTTTGTTTAAGTCAGTTAAAATTTCTCTTTTATTAACGTCTTCATGAAAATCTTTTATTGTATCTTGAATTCTTAAATCTGAAACATTTTGCTCAAATTTATAAAACCAAACCCTTGAACATGATCCACATTGTAAATTACGCCCCTCTGAAGGTATCAAATTTGCATCGATCTCAAAATTTTTTTTCCCACAAGGACATGAAATAATCATGTATCTTTATATATCAGATTTTAATTAAAATTCTTCATATTTGGCAGCTTTATCCATTGAAAATATTGATAACTACTGTATTAGTACATCATTCGGAGTGTAGCGCAGCCTGGTAGCGCATCTGGTTTGGGACCAGAGGGTCGCAGGTTCAAATCCTGCCACTCCGACCATCAATTATGAAAAAAGCAAAAATTTACATACCAAATAAAAGTGCGATGCAATCAGGCTTAGGCAAATCAATAAAATGGATTTTAGAATATGAAACACAAGATCCCACTAAAAATCCTTTAATGGGTTGGGAAAGTTCTTCAGATACCTTAAGTGAATTAAAATTAGAATTTTCAACAAAAGAAAGTGCGATCAATTATGCAAAAAAGAAAAAAATTGATTATGAGTTAATTGAACCGAAAAAAAGAAAGATTGTAAAAAAATCTTATGCGGATAATTTTTTAAAATAAATGTTTAAATTTTTTAGTCAAAAAAAATGGTTTCCTTGGAGTATAGGTGGCACTATATTAATTCTGCTTGCTACTTGGTACCAAGTACAATTAGACGTAAGAATTAATGAATGGTTTGGTGAATTTTACGACACTTTGCAAAAAGCTTTAACCGAACCTAATTCAGTTTCAGAAAAAGAATTTATTAATTATCTTTTTACATTTGCCAAAATTGCTGCTGTTTATATACTTGTGGTTATTTTTAGCGACTATTTTACTAGTCATTGGACTTTCAGGTGGAGAACAGCAATGGCTGATTTTTATCATGATAAATGGGACGATGCTTCATCTATAGAGGGTGCTTCTCAAAGAGTTCAGGAAGATACTCTTAAATTTGCAAGAATTATGGAAGGCTTAGGTGCAGAACTTTTAAGAAGTTTAATGACTCTTATAGCATTTACTCCTATTTTATGGGGCCTTTCCAAAAGTATTACAGTATTGCCTTGGGTTGGTGAAGTTGAACATGCTTTAGTTTGGGTTGCTATACTTTCTGCTTTAGGTGGTACAATTTTATTAGCAAGTGTTGGAATTAAACTACCTGGAATAGAATATGATATACAAAAAGAAGAAGCCGCTTACAGAAAAGAACTTGTCTTAGGTGAAGATTTTAAAGAAAGTGCGAAGCCTGAAAAAATTACTGATCTTTACGGTGGAGTTCGAAAAATACATTATAAAATGTATTTCCATTATCTTTATTTTAACGCAGTAAAATGGAGTTATCTACAAGGAATGGTGATAGTTCCATACTTAGCTTTAGCACCAACAATTGTAACTGGTGCAATTACACTAGGGTTTGTTCAACAGATAATTAGAGCTTTTGGAAGAGTTGAAACTTCTCTTCAATATTTGGTAAGAAGCTGGCCAATAATTGTTGAATTAATATCTGTATGGAAACGATTAAGAGAATTTGAGGCAAAACTAGAAAAAAATGCATCTTTAGAAACAGTTAGGTAATGTATTTAGATAAGAAATTTGAAAAACTTTTTTTAAATGTTTCAATAAGAGCTGCTTTATCTTCATATCATTTAATAGGAAAAAAAGACAAAATAACAGCTGATAAAGCTGCGGTGGATGCAATGAGAAATGAATTAAATAAGATTGATATGAATGGAGAAATTGTAATAGGCGAGGGTGAATTGGACAAAGCACCTATGCTATATATTGGGGAGAAAGTTGGCAATAAAAATGGACCAGAATTGGATATAGCTGTAGATCCATTAGAGGGAACTAATTTTGTTGCTAATAATTTACCTGGAGCTCTTTCAGTAATTGCTGTTTCCAACAAATCTAATCTTTTTAATGCTCCTGAGACATATATGGATAAATTATCTGTCAATTTTTCTGAACCTAACGTTGTAGACCTAGATTATTCAGTAAAAAAAAATATTTTTAATTTATCGGAATTTAAAAATAAGAGACCTGAGGATTTAACTGCTTGTATTTTAGATCGACCAAGACATAAAGCAATTATAGATGAATTGAGAAAATTAAAGGTAAAATTGAAGTTAATAACTGACGGAGATATTGCTGGAGCACTAATGGTAATTGACAAAAAGTACTCAGTAGATATTTTTTTAGGAATTGGTGGTGGACCAGAGGGTGTTTTAGCTGCTACGGCACTAGATGCGTTTAATTGCAATTTCCAAGGAAGATTTTTATTTGAATCGAACAATGATAAAGAGAGAGCAAAAAAGATGGGTATTGAGGACTTTAATAAAAAATATCAAATAAATGAAATTGTAAAAGGTGATAGTATATTTTGCGCTACTGGAATTACATCTGGAGATATTGTTTCAGGCATTGAAGTACTAAATGATGAATTTATTTCTGAGACACTTATTACTCATAAATCTTCTGGATTAAAAAAAATAATAAAAACCAAACAATTAATTTAATGAATTCATATTATAAACACTTGATAAATGTTTTATTATACAATAAAAAGCAGCTTTTTGGTCCCTTCGTCTATCGGTTAGGACACGTGGTTTTCATCCTCGAAAGAGGGGTTCGATTCCCCTAGGGACCGCCAAAATAAGGCCAATCTATATGCTTTTTTATGTTTATCTCATAAAAACCATAAAAGGGTTTAAAAATAAATCTTATGTCGGATTCACAAATAATATAAAAAATAGAATAGCTAAACATAATGAAAATAAAGGGGCTAAAGCTACAAAGGGTTATAAGTGGGAATTGGTTTATAAAAAAGGGTTTAAAAATAAATCATCAGCACTTTCGTATGAATATAAATTAAAGAAAGATAGACTGAGAAGATTATCATTAATTAGTATTTATGAAAAAAAAAAATATTAAAATAGCCACAATATTACCTTATAAAGAAAATTATACTTACACAAAAGCCTCTGCTGCTTCTTTATGGGTGAGCGAATTCTTTAGAAAATCAAAATTTAGAACGTCAAATTATATTTATGGACATACAAAATATAAAGATTTTTTATCAAAAAATTATATTAATATTGACTTAAAGAATATTAAATCAAAAATAAAAAGTGCCACAAAAGAATATTCAAAAAAACTAATTAAGAAATTTAAAAAACAAAATTATGATTTAATTGAGATACACAATAGACCTCTCATTTTAAAAGAAATTATAAAATATATAGATTCAAGATACATAATCTATTTTCATAACGATCCATTATCAATGAAAGGATCAAAAACTATTAAAGAAAGACTTAATATAATTTCTAATGTTGAAAAAATCATTTTTGTTAGTGAATGGACACAAAAAAGATTTTTTATAAATTTAGATGATAAACTAAAAACTAAAACTGAAATTGTTTATCCCAGTATAAATCCAAAAAAGAAAATGATGAGAAAAGAAAAATACATTACGTTTGTTGGAAAACTTAATGAGTCAAAAGGTTATGACTTATTTTCTAAATCTATTATAAAAATATTAAATGAGTTTCCTGATTGGAAAGCTTTTTCTTTAGGTGAAGAAGATAGAAGAAAAATATTTATAAAACATCATAACCATTTTGAACTAGGTTTTATAAAACATAAAGAAGTTCTCAGTCTGTTGGATAAGACTTCTATTTCTGTTGTGCCTTCTAAATGGGATGAACCATTTGGTAGAACAGCTTTAGAGGCAAGCTCAAGAGGATGTGCAACAATCATTTCAAATAATGGAGGATTACCAGAAACTACAAAGCAAGCAATTATACTTAAAAATCTCGATGATAATAATCTTTATAAGCAAATAAAATTTTTAATAAAAAATAAAAGTATAAGGAAAATAATTCAAAAGGACTCATTTTCTAAAGTTGAACATATTATTTCTAACAATACAAAACTTATTGATAAAATTAGACAAGAATGTTTACCCTATAATAATTTTAACTTCGTTAAGAATAATTTAAAAATACTTAACATTTATAATCAAGGTCAAAAATTAGACCATAGACTTTATAATATCTCTTTAGGAAAAAAGTTTACTAATGGTTTTATAAGAAATGGCCATGATGTTCTCGAAATTAGTGATAGGGACTATATAAAAAATAACAGAACATTTTCTTTTATATCTGTTAGAAATTCTTTTCAGAAGTATCTAATTGAGACTTTTAAAAATTATAATCCAGATCTGATATTTTTTGGGCACACTAAAAATATTGATTTAGAAACTATAGATACACTTAAAACATTAAACAAAAATCTGATTATTTCCCAATGGAATGAGGATCCTATAATGCCAAGTTTGAATTATTCAAAAAATAATATTGAAAGTATTCAAAAATATTCAAAATTAGTTGATCATAATTTTATAACTACTAATCCAAGTGAATTAAAGAAACAGAATATAAATATTGATAATTTCCATTTTTTCTTTGTGCCAGTTGATAAAAACATTGAATTTTTTGATGTATATAAGTTAAGGCCACAAAAGGATCTTTTTTACGCTATGAGTCATGGAGTAAATAGAGCAACTTTAAAAGAAGGGATTGAGGATGATCGTATTATTTTTTTAAATAATTTAGTAAAAAAGATACCTAACATTAAATATGACTTTTATGGTTTCGCAAATAAACAGCCGATTTGGGGGAACAATTTTTTTCGTTCACTAATTAATTCTAAAATGGGATTAAACCTTAGTAGGGGAAAGCCAACAAAATATTACTCCAGTAACAGAATAGCATCAATTATGGGTAATGGTTTGCTGACTTTTATTGATAAAAAGGTCCAAATGGACCATTTTTTTAATACAAAAGAGATAGTTTTTTACAATAACATTAGTGATTTAGCTGATAAAATAAATTTTTATGCAAAAAATGATAAGCTTCGAAAAAAAATTGCAAAGAACGGTCAAAAAAAATATTTTAAATTATTTAATGAAAAACGTATTACAGAATATTTTGTAAATATTTCTATAGGTAAAAATTTTAAATTATTTTAACAATAATGAAAATACTTCTTTATACTCATAGTGATTATTCTTGGGTATGGAAATATTGGCACCAACAGACTGATAAATTTTTACAAGACTTCGATAAAATTTGTTTGTTAAATTCTAATTCATCATTTAGAGATGATTACCTTGTGATCAAATATAATGATGAACTAACCTACAAAAATAGAATTCTTTCCTGCTTGAATGATATCGATGATGACGAAATTGTCCTATTTTGTCATGAAGATATGTTTTTATATAAAGAACCTAATTTTGTAATAATAAATGATTATATAAATTTAATTAAGAATGAGAAATGTGAATTGATCAAATTAGTTAAAGCTTTTGAAAATTTAGATAAGTCAAATTTACATGAAAAGTTATTTAAAAATCCTGATAAACAATTATTTTCAATTCAACCAACAATTATTAAAATTAAAACTCTTAAGCATATATATAAGACTGTTCCTGGAAAAAATATTTGGGAATTTGAAGCTAATACTTCAAAAAAATATCTTACAGATATAATTTCACTTTGTTCGTTTGATTCAAATGTAGATAAAAAACGGGGGAAATTTCACTATGATAGTTCTGTATATCCATATATTTGTACTGCTGTGATTAAAGGAAAATGGAATTTTAAAGAGTATAAAAAAGAATTATTTGAAATATTCTACAATAAAAAGTTTAATATTTTTTCCTATTATTTTTCTAAGCTTAGATTTTAATTTTACTAAGAGCGTTATTTTTAAATATATTTGCTTCCCTAATATATCTTCTAACCATTTGTGTTGTTTTATGACCTGTCATGGCCATTATGCTTCGCTCATCAGCACCTGACTCTGCAGCGACAGTCGCAAAGCCTGATCTTAAACTATGACCTGCAAAATTTTTATTATCAATACCTGCTAAATTCAAATATTCTTTCATTAATAATACTACTGATTGATCAGTTAATCTTTTTTCTGTTAGAGATAGGCCTTTGGAAAATCTTCTAAAAATTGGTCCAGATTTAATTTTAGAAATTTCTAACCATTTTTTTAGATTGACAATTGGACAATAAGTTTCATTAGTGAAGTAGAGTAGTCCTTTAATCATCCCTTCACCGAATTGATCGGTTTTTGATCTTTTAATAGTGATTTTGAGTCCCTCTGGCACAAATTCTAAATCTTCAAAATCAATTGAAATAAGCTCAGTTCGTCTGAATCCGCCTCCAAAGCCTATAAGGATTATTGACTTGTCTCTAAATTTCTTAATATCTTCAACTTTTTGTTCATTTATCACATTAATTATAGATTTTAAGTGATTGATTAATATAGGTTTTTTTCCTCTTTGAATGCTTCCTTTTACCCTTTTTATTCCCATTAAGTTTTCAACAATGATTGGGTGTTTCATATCTAGATAATGCCCTTTTAGTTTATGAACCATGCTAATTGAAACTAACCTTCTTCTTAAAGTGCCTATTTTCGAATTTTTAGAAAGGTGGGTTAAGTATAATGATACAATTTTAGGTTCAGATGGTAGTGAATTCAGGCCATGCTTTGCACAAAAAGCTCCAAAATCTCTAAAGTCTGATTTATAAGCTCTTAATGTATTATTTGCTTTAGAACTCTTGAGGTTATTTAGAGTTGCTTCATGAAGTGATTTTAGGTCTGTTGTTAGTTCACTCATATCATTACTATTGATAACAATTAATTATCATTAGTAATATATCAAGTGATTTTTAATGTCAATAGTTTAAATTATAAATATATGGGTTCAATTGATGGAGAAATTCCTGCGGTATGGTTTTTAATAAGTTCAATTGGATTTATTATCTTAAGTGTTATTCAATATAAAAATACTGGTAAAAGTATAAATACAATATTTCTATCAAGTATGGCGATTATATTCTTTGTCAGTTACCTAATATTGCTTACAAAATAAAAGTTATCCCCGAAATTCACAGAAAAATCATTTAATTATAAAAAACAACTAATTAGTGATAACAATTCAAATTTCAGTCTGGTATGGTTAACTCAACTTAAGAGGCAACTCTTAACTGGCCAGCCAGAGAAAGGCCGAGAGGTTTAAGTCTGGAGGGCAGAAAACCCTGTAAAGCAGCGCTAAACATACAGGGTGGTCGGTTCGGCGGTAGCGCATAAAACGACGAGCCATAAAATTCTGATCTTTGCACCGTAAAAAGTGTAAAGAATCAGGGTTTTTTATTATGAAATCCCTTCTTGGAACAAAATTTCAATTAAAAGTTTGGAAATATCTAATAACTATCCCTAAAGGAAGCGTAAAAACATATAAACAAGTAGCAATTGCCATTAAAAACCCTAAAGCAGCCCGTGCAGTCGCAAATGCTTGTGCTAAAAACCCATATGCTCCAAAAATACCCTGTCATAGAGTGATTAGGTCTGATGGAGGTCTTGGAGGTTATTCTGGGAAAGGTGGAATCAGGCAAAAGCTCAAATTACTTAGATCTGAAAAAGTATCTATTTAGCGTTATTTTAAACCTTTTTTAAGTTAAAAAAGTAAGTAAAATCAACCTTTTTTTACCTTTTTACGTGATTTCTTTCTAAATAACATAATTCACCCTTTAGTTGTACCATATATTAGCCTATACTTAAAATAGACCCCTCTACGGGCGTTTAAATGGTATATTCAATTAGTGCATCGCTCTACTATTTAACTATATCAATGCTTTTAGACTGCCCTATTTTTAGGAAATTTTAATTACCACAATCGGAAAAAACCCCCTATTTTAAAGGACTATTTGATATTTTTCATAATTTGCTATAAATCACCACTCTTGCTCAGTAAATAAATCAAATTTTAACATTAAATAATCCAAAGTATAAAAAAGTTATATTATTTATATTATTAATAAAATATAATAAAAACAATAGTTTAATATAAACACTTAATGTAGTACTTTAGATAATAGTAAACAGATGATACCTATTATCTTACTTTTTTACTAAGTTCTCCCTTCTTGAAATATAGATACCACTTAATACAATAATAAATAAACCTAAGAAAGTCCAATTATCGGGGAAATCACTAAAGAAATAATAACCTATAATTATGTTTGTAATAATTTCAAAGTAACTAAATGGAGCTAATTTAGAGGCATCAGCGTATTTAAGAGACAATATTAGAAAAAAATGGCCTAAACATGCAAAAATACCTATTGCAGCCATGATAGACCACTGATTAAAATTAGGTTTAACCCAAACAAATGGCATCACAAAAGATATGATTATGGCCCCTACTAAACCAGTTAATAATAAAGTTAATAAAGGGTTGTCTGAAGTGCTCAATTTACGAGTAATAATTAAATAAAATCCATACATTACACCTGTCCCAAGCGCAGCAATACTTGCTAAATTTATTTCAACAAAACCAGGCCTTATAACTACTAATGAACCTATAAATCCTATAATAACTGCAGACCATCTCCTAAATCCAACTCTTTCACCTAAAAAAATTGGAGAAAAGGCAGTTACAATTAAAGGAGCAACAAAAGCCAAAGTTAGTGCTTTAGCTAAAGAAATTATCGAAATTGCATAAAAGAAACAAATATTAGCTGTTAAAAGAATTATCCCTCTCGTAATTTGTAATTTTGGTTTATCAGTCCACACAAGATTTTTTCTAAAAAATAGGAACATAATTGGAAAAGTAAATGCAACGGTAAAAAAATATCTTGCCCAAGTTATTTGTAAAACTGGAAGATCAGCACTTAGATATTTTGCAAATCCATCCATAATTGGAAGCATTACCCAGGCCAATAGATTAAAAGTTATAGCCTTCATCTATTAATAGGATATATATTAATTAAAGTATTTTAAAGCAAAGAATACTACTATTGGCACAGTTATAAATGACATCAATGTCGAAACAACAATAGTACTAGCAACACTATCAACAATCTTTTTAGGAGAATATATAGAGGCAACAAGGTAATTAAGAACTGCACTTGGCATAGAACATTGAATTAATAAAACACCGGCTGCAAATCCCTCTAGATTAAAATATAAAATCAAAAAGTATCCAATTATAGGACCAATGATTACTCGTCCTATAGAAGAAAATATTGCTTTATTAAGTGAGAAGACCTTTAGTCTTGTTAGAGCAATTCCTAAAGACATTAAAATTAGAAATATTGTAGCATACATTAATAGAAAAGTGGTATTTTCAACAAATCCTGGAAGTTCTAAGTCGTAATAAAGCAAAAAAACGGAAATTATTATTGCGTAAAACGGAGGGCTTTTCAGTATAACGTCCAAACTAAATTTTCTATCAGCAAGAAATACACCTAGGGTAAAATGGCATAAAATAATTAAAGCAGATATTGCGGCTGAAACTCCAAGTCCTTGTGAACCATAAGCAAACAAACATATAGGCAAGCCCATATTTCCAGTATTTGGCATTGTTAATGGAGGTAATTCTCTTATAATATCTTTTGTGTTTAGAAGAAATAGTATTATAACTCCAGTAATCATAAAACCAACAATAGCTAGCGCGTAATACCAAAAATAATTTAAAAAAATATTGAAAGAGATATTAACTGGATTTAACGCATAAATAATCATTGCTGGAGTTCCAACATTAGCAGCAAAATTAGTAATAAAAGTTGTATCTATTTTAGGATTTTTTTTACCTAAGTAATATCCAATACCAACTACAAAAAATACTGGAAATAAAACCTCAAAAAGTTTTATATAAATATCCATTAATTATATAATCGAATTAATGTTGGAGATCTAAGAATATTCTTGTTTTTTCTAAATATAGATAAGCAATTACTAGCATTCTTCTCAGAGGTTTTATGGGTAATGATGACTATTGTCGCCTTCTTGTTTTTTTTATCTGGTGTCTGGATTATTCTTTTTACAGAAATTTTATATTTAGATAATCTGTTTGTTATAAGAGAAAGAACCCCTTGTTTGTCATTCACCTCAAATCTAAGATATAAAGAATTAGTATAATTATCATTATTAAATGATTTAAGAGATTTTCTTTTTTTTGAGGATAAACCAAATGGATACTTAATATTTCCTCTCAAAATTGACAATAAATCAGACAATAATGAAGATGAGGTTGGACCCGGGCCAGCACCCTCGCCTTGCAAGACACTCTCACCTATTGGTTTACCCTCTATAATAACAGCATTCATAACCCCATTAACATTTCCAATATAAGTATTTTTACTAACTAAGCATGGATGCACAGTTTCAAATAATCTATGATTGATTACTTCAGAAATACCAAGAAGTTTAACTCTTAATCCTAATTGACCTGCGATTTTAATGTCTTTTAAATCGATATTTTCAATACCTTGCATTATACATTTTTGTTTAGAAATTTTTGTATTAAACGAGAGAGCAGATAAAATTCTTACTTTCGCAAACGCGTCAAACCCATTCAGATCAAGTTTTGGGTTTCCTGGCTCTGCATAACCAAGTTGTTGTGCTTTTTGTAAAACTTTATTAAAGTTTTCGTTACTATTTTCCATTTCAGATAAGATATAGTTGGTTGTTCCATTCAAAATTCCGTAGACTTTATCGATTTTATTTGTTGCTAAACCTTCCTTAATCGTTCTTAAGATAGGGATCCCTCCTGCAACAGAGGCTTCAAATTCTAAATTTACATTATTTTTTTCAGCAAGTTTTGCTAAACGATCTCCATGTTTTGCAATTAAAGCTTTGTTAGGTGTTATGACGTGTATTTTATTTTTAAGAGCAGTTTCGACTATCTTTTTTGAAATACCGTCAGATTGACCTATGCATTCAAATAGTACATCTATTTTTTTATCTCTAAAAATTTGAAGTGGTTTTTTAAAGAATATATTTTTTTGAATTTGAAATCTTCTTTTTTTGTTCCTATTTTTTGCTGATATAGCAACAATATTAATTTTTTTTCCAGTTTTTCTCTCAATTTCTTTTTTTTTTGATCTCAACTCATTGTAAAGGTAAATACCTATTTGTCCTAAGCCAATTATTGCAATATTCACTAAATTTTTCATCTTGCTATATCAGGATATTTACTTTTTTTAATATAATCATCTATATAAATCTTGTACTCATCTAGAGACATTAATGTAATATCTTTTGATTTTTTAATTATTTTAGCCATTTTTTTTTGTTCTTTAACTTTTTTTTTGTTGTGTTCATTCCAATAAACAGAATCATTACTAAAAGAACATGATGAGAAGATTATTAAAATTAAAATTAGATTTATTTTTTTCATATAAGTCCAGTTTTTAAAGGAAATCCAAACTTTAAATTCATGTTTTGTATACCTTGACCAGATCCACCCTTAATAAGATTATCTATAGTTGAAAGAATAATTAACTTATTTTTATTTTTCGTCTTACATACTGATATAAGACATTTGTTTGTATTTATTACATCATTGGTACTTATTAAAGCATCATTTTTTAGAATTTTAATAAAAATATCGTTCTTATAATAATTTTCTAAAACTTTTTTGATTTTGTTTTGAGAAACATTTTTGTTGACCTCTACATAAATTGTACTCAAAATTCCTCTAAACATTGGTGTTAGATGTGGAGTGAAATTAAATTCAATTTTTTTGTTTGAATATTCTTTTAAAGTTTGCTCTATTTCTGAATTGTGTCTGTGGAACCCGACTCCATAAGCACTAATTGACTCATATAAATTTTGATCTTTATATTTTTTGTGAACTCCTCTACCTGCGCCTGAATATCCTGATTTAGAGTCAATAATAATGTTGTTTAATCGAATCATTTTTTTCTGAACTAATGGAATTAAAGGTAATAGAATCGAAGTTGGGTAACATCCAGGACAAGCAATTATATTAAATTTTTTAACTTCTTGCTTTGAAATTTCTGGTATTGAATAAATACTTTTTTTAATATTCTTAGTTGATTTGTGTTTCTGTTTATACCACTTAAAATAATCGGAAGCTTTTTTTAGTCTAAAATCGGCAGCTAAATCAATTAACACATTATTTTTTTTTAAATAATTTGAAATTACCTGAGCTTCACCATTGGGAAGTGCTGTAAAAATTATGTCAATTTCATTAAGATATTTTTTATTAAATTTTACAATTTTTGGTAATTTTTTATTAATTAAAGATTTATCAAAATATGAAATCTTTTTTCCAACAGAGGAATTTCCACAAAGATATTTAATTTTTACATATCTATGTTTGACTAACAATTTAATTAATTGAATACCTATATATCCAGTCGATCCAGAAATTAATACATTAAGCTTAGACATTTTTTATTATAACAGTTAATTATTAAAAGAAAATTATCTTTTAGAAAACTGGAAACTTCTTCTCGCTTTTTTTCTTCCAGGTTTTTTTCTTTCAACAGCACGAGAATCGCGAGTGGTTAATTTTTCAGTTTTAAGTGATGTTTTAAAATTTTCATCAAATAAAACTAAAGCTTTGGAAATTCCATGAACCATTGCTCCAGCTTGACCCGTTGGTCCCCCACCCTTTACATTACATCTAACGTCAAAATCAGTGGGTTGTTTGATTAATTCAAAGGGTTTTGTTATTTGCATTTTATGATTATCACTTGAAAAATATTCGCTATAAAGTTTTCCATTAACATAAATTTTGCCAGAGCCTTTTTTAAGCCAAACTTTTGCAATTGAAGTTTTTCTTCTACCAGTGGCATATTTGCTATCTTTAAAATCTAATTTTAGCTTTATCTTTTTTTGATTTTGTTGGGCACTTTCCATATTAATTTCTTACAATATTTTTATTATTAAGTTTATTTAGTTCTATTACTTTAGGATTTTGAGCTGAATGAGGATGATTGTCCCCACTATAAATTTTTAACTTGGAAAGCTGTTCTCTACCTAATACTCCAGTAGGTAGCATTCTTTTTACAGCTAATTTTAAAATCTCACCTGGTTTTTTTTCTTTAAGTTTTTCAGGGGTAGTTTCTTTGATTCCACCAGGATGACCAGTGTGTTTATAGTATTTTTTATTCTGAAATTTTTTTCCTGTAAATCTTATTTGTTCGATATTTTTAACAACAACAAAATCCCCACTATTCATATGTGGTGTATAAGTAGTTTTATTTTTTCCTCTTATAATTTTGGATATTACTGTAGCGAGTCTACCTACAACTGCATTGGTTGCATCAATCTCATACCATGATGGTGATAATTGCTCTTTTTTGATAAATTTAGTCATGATTGGCCGGATTAATACTGATAAATGTGATATTGTCAATTTATATTAATATTGATAGTTAGTTATTAATATTTAAAATCAAGGAAAATTTATGACCGACAAAAAAAAGAAAAGCACAGATCCTAAAACTTACAAATTTGATACACTAAGTCTTCATGCTGGCTATCAGCCTCATAAAAATGCTGGTTCAAGACAAGTACCAATTTATCAAACTACATCATATTTGTTTGATGATGTTGATCATGCTGCAGCACTTTTTAATTTAGAAAGAGGTGGTCATATCTATAGCAGAATTTCTAATCCTACAGTTGCAGTATTAGAGGAGAGAGTTGCGGCCTTAGAAGGAGGTACAGCAGCCTTAGCAACTTCATCTGGGATGAGTGCAATTTTTTTAACGATAATGACTTTATGTGAAGCTGGAGATCATTTAGTAGTTTCGTCTCAGCTTTATGGTGGGACTGTAAATTTATTTAGGCTTACTTTACCAAAATTTGGTATCAAATGTACATTTGTAAAACCAAGAGATACTGAGGGTTTTAAAAAAGCAATTCAAAAAAATACTAAAGGTATTTTTGGTGAGCTTGTTGGAAATCCTGGAAACGAAATTATGAATATGCCTGAAATAGCTAAGATTGCTCATAATGCTGGAGTTCCTTTAATTATAGATGCTACTTATCAAACACCATATCTTTGCAAACCAATTGATCATGGTGCTGATATTGTTGTTCATTCACTTACGAAATGGATGGCAGGACACGGTTCATCAATGGCAGGTATCTTAGTAGAGGGTGGAAAATTTGATTGGATGCAAAATGATAAATTTCCAACTATGACTAAACCTTATGAAGGTTACCATGGACTTTCATTTGCTGAAGAGTTTGGTCCTACAGCGTTTACAATGAAAGCAAGAGCCGAAGGTATGAGAGATTTTGGACCATGTTTGAGTCCACAAAATGCCTGGAATGTTTTACAAGGTATTGAAACTTTATCTGTTAGAATGCAAAAGCATTGTTCTAACGCAGAAAAAATGGTTGAATATTTATTTAGCCATGAGAGTGTTGCTTGGGTTTCACATCCAAGTGTTCCTGATCACCCAGACCACGATTTAGCAAAAAAACTTTTACCACATGGTAAGGGTTCTATGATAGCTTTTGGTATCAAAGGTGGTAAAGAAGCAGGAGAAGCATTTATAAATAATGTTAAACTTGCTTCACATCTTGCAAATGTTGGTGATACTAGAACCTTAGTAATTCATCCAGCATCCTCTACACACTCTCAAATGGATGAGGCTACATTAAAATTTGCTGGATTATCTCAAGATATGATTAGATTGTCTGTGGGGATAGAAGATTTTGATGATATTAGAAATGACTTTGAGACAGGTTTTAGAGCTGCAAGACGACCAAGACTTGTTTCCAATCAATGAAATTTAAAGTTAATGGTGTAGAAGTTTTTGCTTCTACAGGTGGACGACCTTTCGACAAAAAAAAACCACTGATAATTTTTGTTCATGGTAGTGGATTAACTCATATGACATGGGTGCTTCAAACTAGGTATTTTGCTTTTCATGGTTATAGTGTTTTAGCTTTAGATTTGCCTGGACATGGTCTTTCTGGAGGTGAAAGCTTGAAAACAATCGAAGATATGGCTAATTGGATTAGTGATGTTATAGATGCAGTAGGTTATAAAGAGGCTTCTCTAGTTGGTCATTCCCAAGGATGTTTAATTATTTTAGAATGTGCATTTAGGTTTCCCAAAAAAATAAAAACACTAAGTTTAATGGGTGGTGCTGGAGCTATTCCTATGAATCCAGAATTATTGTCTCTAGCAGAAAACGATGATCCGAAAGCCGTTGATTTGATGATGGACTGGGCACATGGTCCAGCTGGACACTTTGGTGGACACCCAGTTCCAGGTTTATATCACATCAATACAGGTGGAATGCTGGCTAAGTCCAGAACTATCAAAAATACATTAGGAATAGATTTTAGAGCTTGTGATAATTACAAGAATGGTTTTAAGGCTGCCAAAGAAATAAAAATCCCTACTTTATCTATTTTGGCAAATGGAGACAAGATGTGTCCTGTAAAGGAGGGAAAAAAATTAGCAGATTTAATAGATGGAAGTAAAGTTGAAATAATTGACAATTGTGGGCACATGATGCTCTTAGAGGAAGCTGATAAAGTCTTAAATGTACTAAAAAAATTTATCCTTACTTATTTTCCTATTAAAAAGAATTAATTCTTTTATTAAGATATAAGAAATATACTGATGCACTAACAAGAAATATTGAACTTAATTGATGCATTGATGCTAAAACTATTTGAGCTCCATTTAATAAAGTGAATATTCCAAGAATGACTTGAGTAAGTAAGAAAAAGCCAACTAAATTAATTGCAAAAAAACAATTTTTTATTCGATATTTATAAATTTTAAATAAAATCCAAAAATAATAAAAAAGTATTACATATGCTAAATTTCTATGGAAAAATTGAACTAATGATGCATCACTAAATGCAGCTAAATTAAATAGATTTACCAATTTATTATCATCTGGAAAGTAAGTATTGCCCATCATGGGCCATGAATTATAGATTAAACCAGCGTCCATACCTGAAACAAAAGCACCAATAACTATTTGCAAAAAAACTAGAAATAAAAAGATTAGAGGAAAAAAAATATTTAATTGTGATTGCTCTTTTATATCGAAATTCAACTTAAAGTAATTCCATAAAATTAAAGACAAAATCAAAAATGCCATTAATAGATGAATTGATAGTCGAAAATGACTTACGTCTAATCTATCAACTAACCCACTTGAAACCATATACCAACCTATGAAACCTTGAAAACATATAAGGAAGAAAATTGAATAAAGATTTAATAATTTTGTTAACTTAATCTTAAAAGAAAAATATATTAGAGGAATTAAAAATCCTAGACCAATTAGTCTTCCTAAAAAGCGATGTGCCCACTCCCACCAAAAAATAACTTTAAATTCACTCATGGTCATAGAATAATTTTGCATTTTATATTCTGGTATCTTTTTATACTCTTCAAAATAATTTAACCATATGGCATCACTTAGAGGAGGTAATGTTCCAGAAAATAATTCCCACTTTGTTATTGAGAGACCAGAATCAGTTAGTCTTGTCAGACCACCCACTACAATCATAAAAGCTATCAAAAAAAACATGAACATTAGCCATAATGACATGTATTTTTTTAATAGACTATTCTCTATATACATATAATGATAAATATAATAATTATTAACAAATCCAATTTAATAAATGTCGCCTTTAAAAATAAAAAAACTAAGTAAAATTAGATCTGAACTAGATAAACTTGATAATTTACTAATAAAGCTAATTAAAAAAAGAACATTTTTAGTCAAAAAAGTGCTTTTACTAAAAGAAAAAAAAAGTCAAATAGTTGATAAAAAAAGAATTAAAGAAATCTTATTAAATATAAAGAAAAAATCGCAGAAAAATAATATTGATCCAAAAATTACAAATAAGATTTGGAAAAATATGATTTATGCATATATCGATTACGAAAAGAGAAACTTCAAGAGAAAATAGTTATTTACTGTGTGGTGGAAGTTTCTTTTCCACAAAAATTTCATGTTTTCTAGTAACAGGGTTATATTTTTTTGCTTTAAGTTTTACCTTAGCTTTTTCTCCTCCTGCAGGTTTTTTAACATAATAAAAAAAAGAGCTGTCTGGTTTTGACTCAGGAACAAGTCTTACTTTAACATGAGTTTTTTTAGCCATATTACTTAATATTTTTTAAACTTTTAATCATATTAGAAATTTTAACTAATTTATTTCTAATATCGTGAACTTTTATAGATTCATTTAAATTTTCGTCAAGTTTTAAAGTATCTAAATTACTCAAAATTTTTTTAACACCTTTTATTGTCATTCCTTGATCTTTTAAAAGAAAATGAACTTTTCTGATTAAATCTATATTTTTTTTGTCATAATAGCGTCTATTGCCATTCAAAATCTTGGGCTTAATTTGTTTAAATTCTTTTTCCCAATATCTTATTGTATGTGTTGGGGAGGTGTCGCCTCTCTTAGATTTTAAGCCAATAATTTTGACTACCTCACCTATTGTTTTATAAGCGCTCTCATATTTACTCATTTTTTAAATTTATAAATTCCTTAAATTCTTTAGAAGGTTTAAATAAAACTACGTTTCTCTCAGAAATAATCTTGTCTTCCTTTGTTTTAGGATTTCTTCCAATTCTAGATTTTTTTGATCTAATAAAAAATGTACCAAATTTTGTTAATTTTAATTTTTTTTCTTTTTTAAGATTTTGTGTAATAAGAGAAAAAAACTCATCAATTAAATGCTCTGATATTTGCTTAGAAAAACCTACTTGCATGTAAATAACGTTAACTAAATCTTTTTTAGTTAAATTTGTTCTCATTTATTTGATATTTTCCCTAATTTTTTTTATCAAATTTCCTTTAATAATTCTATTACAAACATCTAAAGAGTTAGAGAACCCAATATAATCTATTCCACCATGACTTTTAACAACTGGTGTATCTAAACCTACAAATATAGCTCCATTATATAATCTAGGATCTAATCTTTTTTTAAATTTTCTTAAATTTGAAATATTTAATAGAGAGGATATTTTTCCAAGAAATGATCCACTCAAAGCTTTCTTTAACTCATCTGTAATAAAATTGGCAGTACCCTCAGCTGTTTTTAATGCAACATTTCCAGTAAATCCGTCTGAAACAATTACATTTACTTTACCATTCATTAATTCATTGCCCTCTATGTAACCCTCGAAATCAAAGTTTTGATTTTTTCTATCATTTAGCAATTGATAAGTTTCTTTTATTGTTTCATTTCCTTTTAGTTCTTCAGAACCTATGTTTAATAAAGCTACTTTTGAAACATCATTTGGATATAAAGACTTATACAAGGATGCTCCCATAATTGCAAAATCAGCTAAATTTTTTGAACTACACTCAATATTTGCACCGAGATCCAAAACTACACTCATCCCTTTTTTGTTTGGCCACAAAGCAGACAAGGCTGGTCTATCAATATTTTCAAGCATTTTTAAATTTAATTTTGCAATTACTAACAAAGCTCCAGTATTACCAGCAGAAATTACAATATCAGTTTCTTTGTTTTTAACACTTTCAATTGAGAGCCACATGCTTGTTTTTTTACCTCTCTTTGCAGCCTCTAATGGACTATCTGTACTTTTCACAACGTCATTAGTATGTATTATTTCGTAAAAGCTCTTATTAATCTTATTATCTAAGTGCTTTGAAATTTCATCTTTGTTTCCATAAATCTTATAAAAATTTTCTTTATTTTTTTTGTGATTATGAATAATTCCATCGATTATTTTCCTTGGTGAATTGTCTCCGCCCATTGCATCTACTGCAATTTTTATCAATTTAGTCATCTTAAAATCTTTAAAATTATTCTTTAGGGTCTAAAACTTGTCTTCCTTTATACATTCCCGTTTTTAAATCTAAATGATGTGATAATCTGTACTCACCAGTTTTCTTATCTTCAATAACGTTTTTTGATGAAAATTTCATATTCTGAGATCTTCTCATACCAGTTCTTGATGGTGTTTGTTTTCGTTTTGGGACTGCCATAATTAAGTGTTAATTACACCTTTTATTAAATAATTCAAATTTTTTTTTGATAATTCCTCTCTAAAAACTTCAAAATAATCAACAAATTCGTCTATATTTTTAAAATCCTCTAAAAAAATTGATAATTTTTCAATTTTTTTTTCTCTATCTAAATCATCCCAAAAATGAATTTCACTAACCATTGAATGAAATAAATTAATATAAACCTTCATTTTTTTGTTAATTGACTGATCTCCGTAACCAATTTCCCTTATGCTAAGTTCTAATTGACGAAAATTAAAATCATAAATTTTTTGTAAAACTTCTTTATTTTCCTCATTTTTAAAATTTTTTAAAAAAAACGCAAAATGTAATAAAAAAAGAGTTAATCTATCAGAAAAATTATCATTTCTATTTAATGAACTGTATAATTGTTCATTTCTAGTGTAATTAATTAAATAATTATAAATATTGATGAAATTTTTATCCATGAAAAATATATTATATCTATTTATTATATCTTTGATAGTCACTAATTGTTCTTTTAAAAAAGTTGTAAAGCATCATGGTGTTTCATTCCTTGAAAAAAAACAAAAAAATTTAGTGATAAATGTGTCAAACAAAAATGAAATTATAGATCTATTAGGAAATCCCTCAACTAGAAGTAAATTTAATAATGATGTTTGGATATACATTGAAAGAAAGCAAACTCAATCTCGATTAAAAAACCTAGGAAGAATGAAAATTTATAAAAACGATGTACTGGTACTTGAGATTGATAATTATGGTATTTTAAAAAAAAAAGATTTTTATGATTTAAAAGATATGAAAAAAATAAACATTGTAAAGGAAACTACACAGGGAAACATAACTAAAAATTCTTTTATATATGACTTTATGTCCAGTATGAGACAAAAAATTAATGACCCGCTTGGTGTTAGGGCAAAAAAACGTAAAGAAATTAGCCAGCGATAACAGCTAAGAGTAACAAGGCAACGATGTTTGTTATCTTTATCATTGGGTTTACTGCAGGACCAGCTGTATCTTTATAAGGATCTCCAACTGTATCTCCAGTTACAGCAGCTTTATGAGCCTCTGAGCCTTTTCCACCATGATTACCATCTTCAATATATTTCTTGGCGTTATCCCATGCACCACCACCAGCAGTCATTGAAACTGCAACAAATAATCCAGTAATAATTACACCTAACAACATCGCTCCAACAGAAGCTAATGCAGCCACTTGACCTCCTATTGCAAAAATAACAAAGTATAAAATAATAGGTGATAATACTGGAAGTAAAGATGGAATAATCATCTCTTTAATAGCTGCAACTGTTAACAAGTCAACTAACTTGGCATAATCAGGTTTTTGTTTTCTTTTCATAATTCCAGGGTACTTCTTGAATTGTCTTCTAACTTCTATTACTACTGCACCACCTGCTCTACCCACAGCCTGCATACCCATTGATCCAAACAAATAAGGAAGCATTCCACCAATCAATAAACCTACTACAACATAAGGGTTAGATAAATCAAACGTCACCACGATACCCTCTAACTTTGATCCAGCTTCTTTTGAAAAATGTTTAATATCCTCTGTATAAGCTGCAAATAAAACTAAAGCACCTAATCCTGCAGAACCTATTGCATAACCTTTTGTCACTGCTTTTGTTGTATTTCCTACGGCATCTAAAGCATCCGTTGTTTTTCTAACATTATTTGGCAGCTTGGACATTTCTGCAATACCACCAGCATTATCAGTAACAGGTCCATAAGCATCTAAAGCTACAACCATACCCGCTAATGCCAACATAGTTGTTACTGCTATAGCAATTCCATATAGACCAGCAATATGATTAGTGAGTAAAATACCTGAAACTATAATTAGTGCTGGTATAGCAGTAGCTTCTAATGAAATAGCCAAGCCTTGTATTACATTGGTACCATGTCCTGTTGTTGATGAATTCGCAACACTTCTTACGGGTCTATAATTGGTTCCTGTATAATATTCTGTCACCCAAATTAATAAACCTGTAATAATTAATCCAATTACACCACAATAATATAAACTCATGCCTGTGAAGGACTTGTTATTAAGATCATATGAATTTTCTAAACCCAAAACAAAGTTTGTAACTGGATATAAAATTATCAATGAAGTTAAGGCAGAAACAACAAATCCCTTGTATAAAGCTCCCATAACATTCTTACTACCACCAAGTTTTACAAAAAAGGTTCCAATTATTGATGTCAAAATACAAGCACCACCAATAGTTAAAGGGTAAATCATCATAGATAAGTCACCAGGAAAAAATATTGAAGATAAAACCATTGTTGCAACAATTGTTACAGCATAAGTTTCAAATAAATCAGCAGCCATTCCTGCACAATCACCGACATTATCACCAACATTATCGGCTATAACAGCAGGATTCCTTGGATCATCTTCTGGTATACCGGCCTCTACTTTACCAACTAAATCCGCTCCAACATCTGCACCTTTTGTAAAAATACCTCCACCTAATCTGGCAAAAATAGATATCAATGAAGCACCGAAACCGAGTGCAACAAGAGCATTTACAATCTCTCTCTCTTCAACATCAAATTTTAATAATAAATAGTAATAAACAGCAATTGATAATAAAGCTAAACCAGCAACAAGCATACCAGTTACAGCACCAGACTTAAAAGCTACTGAAAGACCATTAGCTAGCCCTTTTCTCGATGCTTCTGCAGTTCTAACATTCGCTTGGACAGAAACTAACATTCCTACATATCCAGCTATTCCAGATAATGTTGCACCAATTAAATAACCTATTCCAACCAGCATACTAAAAGCAAAACTTACAATGACTAATACTACAACACCAACGATTGCAATTGTCTTATACTGTCTTGCGAGATAAGCCTTAGCACCAATTTGAATAGCAGATGCAATGTCTTGCATCTTTGAGTTTCCTGCACTTGAATTTAAAATACTTTTTCCTGTTAGATATCCATAAACAATTGATAATAATCCTGCACCTATTGTATATAAAAGGATAGTCTCTGTTGTTGAATTCATATAAACCTTAATTAAGTTGTTGCTTATTATTTATAAAAGGCGGACAATACAAAAAAAAGTATAAAAGGCAATAAATAACTTCTAAAATTTGTGCAAATAGCCTTTATTTTTTATGTTAGTTTTATTCCCTTTTTCATCAATAATTTGTGATTTTTGATTACTTGAACAGATTTTTCCAATTTTTGAAACTTTTATCCCTAAAGATTTAAATGTTCTTTTAATGATTCTAGCCTTTTTTTTAGATGCTGTGAATAATATTTGATAATCATCGCCTCTTGATATGAAGTCAATTTTTTTCAATTTTTTTTCTAACAACATATCTTTTAGTTTTTTAGATATTGGAACATCAGCTAAGTGTATTTTGTAAGAAAGATTCTGTTTATTAATTAATTTGTCTAAATCAGCAAAAAGACCATCAGAAATATCTATAGATGTATTTACGAAATTATGTAATTTTTTTGTTAAATCTAAATGTAATTCAGGAAGATAATATTTCCTGACAAAATATTTACTTAAATGTTTACTTAACAGAATATCTTTCTTTAAAATTTTTAAACCTGTATGACTATCACCTAAATTACCTGATACATAAATATCATCGTTTATTTTTGCATTATTCCTAAATATTATATTGTCAGAAAAACCAACTGATGTAATTGTAAAGCTTAATTTATTAGAAAAAACTGTATCCCCACCAGATAAATAAATACCAAATTTTTTTTGTTCCTGTTTAAGTGAAAAAGAAATTCTATTTAAATTTAATTTTGTAAATGTTTTTTTGTTTCCTGAACCTGAAATAAAATAATATTTCGGTTTAACACCCTTGCATATTAAATCAGAGATAGATGACCTGAGTATCTTTTTAATTACTAAATGAGGTTTTTTAAAATCAAAGAAATGAGATTTATACACATAAGTGTCTACTGAAATAACTAATTTTTTTTTTTTATCAAAAAAAACGTCATCATTTAAGTTTAGTGAATTTTTATTGCCTAATGAAAGATTAGAAAAATATTTTTTTATTATATCAAATTCATGCATTTGAATATCTTAACTTTTTGGCTGCATTGTCTAATAATGCATTTAGATATTTAGTCTGAGACTCATTTAAAAAGAAATTAGATGCATCAAGATACTCTTTAATGATTATTTTTATCGACACATTAGGTTTATACAAGATTTCATATGTTGCTGATTTTAAAATAACTTGAAATATCTTATCTAGCTTAAATAAACTAAAGTTCACACCAAGATTTTTATCCAACTCTTCTATAATAATTTCATTTCGTTCAATTGTGCCCAGAACAATGTCTTTAATAAATTTTTTAAACCTATGTTTTGGAAATTCAATTTTGTCATCATTATTATATAAAAAGCTGTATAATTTTTGAATAATTATAACTCTCGGATTATTTTTTGCAGTGTACTTTGGTCTCATTTTTGAGATAAAACTGAAATAATAGCTTTTGCTGCTTCAGCACCTTTTTTTTTTCTGATCTTTGCTTGATTTATATTTAGACAGGTAAGGATTCCATTTCCTATCGGTTTTTTTGAATTTATTGCTAAATTCATAATAGCATTAGTTGAAGATTGAGATATGAAATCAAAATGAGGAGTTTTACCTTTGATAACACATCCAAGAGCAATAAAAGCGTCAAATTTTTTTAAATATTTTGATATGGTAATTGGTATTTCGAAAACACCTGGAACTTCTATTACTTTTATTTCGAAAGATCTAGGAAGGTTTTTTTTTGCACTATTTAACAAACCTAAAGAAATTTCCTTATAGTAGTTAGCTATAACGATTAATATTTTTTTTTTCATTAAATTAATTCTTGTTTTGTAATTTTAATATTAAAACCCTCAAGTCCAACAACTTTTTTTGGTGTTTTTGTGATTAATATCATTTTATAAATCTTTAAGTCTTTAATAATTTGTGCACCTATACCATAATTTCTTATAAGGTTATCTTTTCCTTTTCTTTTTTTAAAATCTTTATTTTTAAAGCTTTTTAATGTTTGTGTAACAGATTTTAAGTTAGTGTCTTTAATAAATATTAATACACAATTATTATATTTTTTAAAATAATTTATAGTTTTATCAAATGAGTTAGGTAACTTTTGACTTATTAAATAATTATAAACAACATTAGATGAAATAACTCTAACTCGTGGAATTATAGATTTCTTTAGCGAACCCTTAATAAGTGCAAAATGTTCTGATCCATCTAATAAGTTTTCATATATTTTAATTTTATATTTTTGTTTTTTAATCTTAATTTCGGATGTTTTTTTTAGTTTCACTAATTTTTCTTTTTTTAAACGATAAGAAATAAGATCCTCAATTTTTCCAATCTTAAGGTTGTGTTTATTAGCAAAATTTAGAAGTTTTTGACCCTTCGCCATAGATCCATCTTCATTCATAATTTCACAAATCACGGCTGAGTTATTTTTTCTAGCTAATTTTGAGATATCAACCGAAGCCTCAGTGTGACCAGCTCTAACAAGGACACCACCATCTTGTGCGATAATTGGAAAGACATGACCTGGTGATACAATGTCTTTTTTACTTACATTTTTTTTTGATGCAATCTTAATAGTTCTAGCCCTATCTTTTGCCGAAATACCAGTTGTAATTCCTTTTTTTGCTTCGATTGAAACTGTAAACGCTGTTTGATTTCTAGATTGATTCACAGGTGACATTAAAGATAAATTCAATCTTTTAGCTTGAATACTATCCAATGCTAGACAAATTAAACCTCTTCCATATTTAGCCATAAAATTAATGTTGCGAGCATTAGTATCAGAAGTTGACATAACTAAGTCACCTTCATTTTCTCTTTTTTCATCATCGACTAAAATGTACATACCTCCTCTTTTTGCAATGTTTATTATAGTTTCTATTGATGAATAATTATTTTTTTTCATAAAAATAATTCCTAACGTATTTTGAAAGAATATCTATCTCAACATTAACAAAACTATCTTTTTTAAGAGATGATAAATTTGTTAATTTATATGTGTGAGGAATAATCCAGATTTGAAAACCTTTACTTGTTACTTTTGAAATTGTTAGAGAAATACCGTTTATACTAATTGAAGCTTTTTCAATAATATTTTTTCTCTCTTTTTTACTAATTTGAAAATCAAATAAGTAAGATTTATCAATTTTTTTTATACTTAATATTTTTCCGATAGTATCAACGTGACCTTGACAAATATGGCCTGAAATTTTTTGACCGTATTGAAGTGGAAGTTCTAGATTAATCTTATCTTTTAATTTAATAAAATTAAATTTAGAACGATTTATTGTTTCATCTGAAAGATAGAACTCCATAATCTTATTTTTAATTGATATAAGAGTAAGGCAAACGCCATCGCAAGCTACAGAAATACCTATATCTCTCATACTTAATTTTAGATCTGATTTTATGAATATATTAATACCTTTGGGTCTTTTAAGAATCTTTGTAATTGAACCTTTGTTGAATATAATTCCGTTAAACATCTTAATTTTTATAAATTGTTACCTTGTCAGTGCCTAATTTAAAATTTGTTTTATATTTATAATATTTAGTATTCAGAATATCAGAAGATGTAAAATTAACATATTTATTTTCTTTTAATAAATTTTTTGAACTTTTAAACATATAAAATTCATTAAATATTCTTTTTTGAAGAAAACTTTTTGTTAATTTATCGCCGCCCTCTACTAAAAGATTTTTAATTCCTATCATATATAATTTTTTAAGAATTTTTTTTAAATTAAAGCTTTTATGTCTTTGGGTGGGTTGATTTATCAAAAGAGCTCCTTTTTTTTTTAAAAAGTTTTTTTTTATTTTATTGTTTGAATTATAGAAGATAATTGTATTTTTGTTTTTTATAGACTTAACAACATAACTTTTTAAATCAATTTTTAAATTTTTATCTAAAATAATTCTTTTTGGAGAATGCTGCATATATCCTTCTAATCTACAATTAAGTTTTGGATTATCTATGTTTAGTGTTTTGCTGGTAATCATTATACCGTCACATTTTAGTCTTAGATAATGAGTTAATTTATCCGATTTTTTGTTAGTAATTTTTTTTTGTATATCGCTATAAATAATCTTATCTTTTGATAATGCAATTTTTCCAATCACGTAAGGCAGTTTTTTTTTTCTATTTAAATAATATGATTTATATAAATTTATTGATTCTTTTTTTAGAAGGCCTTTTTTAACATTAATGTTATTTTTTTTTAAAATTGAATAACTTTTACCTTTCACTTTTACATCAATGTCATCAATTGAATAATAAACCTCACTAATTTTATTCTTAATTATATTATTGGTACAAGGAGGTGTTTTTCCATAATGATTACAAGGTTCTAATGTAATATACATTTTAGAGCCTTTTAGGTTTTCAAAACAATTTAAAATTGCATTGTGTTCAGCATGAGGTCTACCTCCATAACCAGTTTGACCAATAGAAATAATTCTATTTTTTTTTACAATTACGCATCCAACAGATGGATTATCACCAGTTAAACCTTTTCTAGCCCTCGCTAGGTCTAAAGCAAGTTTCATAAATCTCTTATCTTTTGATGTGAAATTATCTCTTTTTGTAGACATCTATCTTGTCCACAAATTGTATAAAATCTTTTTCTTCTCTAAAATTTCTATAAACAGATGCAAATCTGACATATGCAACAGGGTCAAGATCTTTCAAACCTTCCATAACCATAGTGCCAATTGTATTACTAGAAATTTCATTTTGGCCTAACTCCTCCAAAGATCTTGAAATTTTACTGATAAACTTCTCAATAGTTTCAGTATCTAGTGGTCTTTTCTTAAGTGCTATGTAAATTGATTTTGATAATTTATCCCTGTCGAATGAAGATTTTCGTCCGTTTTTTTTTACCACCATTATTTCACGATGTTGAATTCTCTCAAATGTTGTAAATCTAGTACCGCACTCACATAATCTTCTTCTACGAATTGCTGTTCCATCTTCAGTTGGGCGAGAATCCACAACAGAAGTCTCACCTTTCTTTTCACAAGGACAGATCATCGATTGAGATTTTTGTAAATTGGGAAATGAGAGCACAAGTCTATAACTTCGTTTCTAACTTCTTCCTCAATTTTACTATTATCCTCAGGATTTTTTGATAAACCTTCTATTACTTTTGTGATTAAATTACCAACTTTTTCAAATTCTTTTAAACCAAAACCTCTTGTTGTTGCCGCTTGAGAGCCAAGCCTAATACCTGATGTGATCATCGGTTTTTCAGTGTCAAACGGAATTCCATTTTTATTACAAGTAATGTTTGCTCTACACAGGCTTTCAGAGGCTACATTTCCCTTCACATTAAATGGTCTTAGATCAACTAACATTAAATGGGTATCTGTACCACCAGAGTAAATTTTAAATCCATTATTCTTTAAAGTTTCGGCTAACATTTTAGCATTAGCTAAAACATCTTTTATATAAACTTGAAATTCTGGTTTAAGTGCTTCGAAAAACCCTGCGGCTTTTGCTGCAATTATGTGCATTAGTGGCCCACCTTGGTATCCAGGAAAAACTGCTGTATCAAATTTTTTTCCTAGATCAAGATCATTTGATAAAATTATACCACCTCTTGCACTTCTAAAAACTTTGTGAGTTGTTGAAGTGACTACATGAGCATAATCACATGGGTTTGGATAACCTTTTCCAGCAACAAGACCAGAAAAATGAGCCATGTCAACCATCAAGTACGCACCAACCTTATCTGCAATCTCACGAAATCTTTTAAAATCAATTACTCTCGAGTATGCACTTCCTCCAGCAATAATTAATTTAGGTTTATGTTCTAAAGCTAATTTCTCCACATTTTCGTAATCAATTAGCTCTGATTTCTTATCCACATCATAACTTATTGCATTGAACCATTTCCCTGACATTGAAATTTTTAATCCATGGGTAATATGACCTCCTGAATTTAAGCTCATACCCATAAATGTATCGTTTGGTTTTAGAAGGGCTAAAAAAACAGCTCCATTTGCTTGTGCACCAGAATGTGGTTGCACATTTGCATACTTACAATTAAAAAGTTTTTTGATTCTCTCTAAAGCTAATTTCTCAGCTACGTCTACATGTTCGCATCCATTGTAATATCTCTTACCCGGGTACCCTTCAGCATATTTATTTGTTAGCACCGAACCTTGTGCCTCTAACACCGCCTGAGAAACAATGTTTTCAGAAGCAATAAGTTCAATATGATTTTGTTGTCTAACTAATTCATCGTTAATTGCTTTGAATAAATCAGGGTCAGATTGAGATAAACTTTTTTCAAAAAAATTTTTATAATCTGAGTTTAAATATTTAGTTTCACTTGACATAATAATTTATATTTTTCTTACTCTTTTTTTATGTCTTCCACCTTCAAAATTTGTAGCAAAAAACACAGATATACATTTAAATGCTGTATCTTTTTTTGTCAATCTAGAACCTAATGTAATTATATTAGCATTGTTATGCAATCTTGATAATTTCGTATTTTTTACCGAATAACACACCGCTGCTCGTATTTTCTTATGTTTATTGGCTGCCATTGACATTCCCATGCCTGATCCACACACTAATATCCCCATATTTTGATTTTTTTTACTTACTTTTTTACACAGACTATGTGCATAATCTGGATAATTTACTGAGTTTTTTGAATCATAGGTTCCTAGATCTTCAAAAATAAATTTTTTGGAAAATTTTTTTTTTATTTGTTCCTTCAAACGATATCCGGCATGATCTGATGAAATAAAAACCTTTTTCAAATTAATTAAATTTATAATCCAAAACACAAGCAACTAAATGGACTCTATCTTCTTCTCCACCGTTAAAAGCATTATGATATTTAGTATTATTAGTTATCCAAACAGATCCATCAGCTGGCATATGTTTTGCAACGTTGTCTATAACCATTATTGAACCTGGGTTTGTTACAATTGGAATATGTAGTCTTGGTTCTGGATCTCTATGCCAACTTAATGTTGATCTTGGTTCTTTTAATAAAACTCTTACTCTTCCTAACTTGTATTTGGATGAAAGAACTTCAAAGACCTCTTTAAAATAGGTATTTTTATAATCATTGATAAATTCTGAGTAAGCAGCTTCATCTATCACTTCATCTCTTCTGGCTTCTTTTCCACTAGAATCAGGTTTTGTCCAAAACACACCTCTAGCCTTGTTGCCCTTTATAGAATCTGGATCTCCTGGAATTTGAGTTAATGAGATAGCTCCAAAATTTGATACTCCAGTAACACCTGTAAAACCTTTTATTGATAATACTTGTTTGTATGCTTCCTGAAGTTTTTTGATATCAAACTTCAAATCTTGCTTCTGAAAGTCATTAAAATTTAAATTCATTGTAGCTAATTGTCTCCTAATATTGTTTATTATCTTTTTTAAGATATATTTGTATATAACATTTGTCGCACGATATAAATATAATAAAGTATGATTACTGGTAATTTTCCTAATTTGAGACTAAGAAGAAGTCGTAAAAATGATTGGTCTAGAAGACTGATAGCTGAAAATAATTTAACGCCTAATGATTTTATACTTCCAGTGTTTCTTACAGATGGAAAGAATAAAAAGCAAAGTATTAATTCTATGCCAGGAGTGCATCGTTATTCATTGGATAAATTAAGCTCAGTGGTTGATAAAGCACTTAAATTAAAACTGCCAATGATTGCTCTATTTCCTTATACTAATAAAAAAGATAAAGATAGATTTGGAACTGAAGCTTTAAATGAAGAAAATTTAGTTTGTAAAGCTTTACAGTTGATTAAAAGAAAATATCAAAATGAGATTGGAGTTATGTGTGATGTTGCATTGGATCCATATACTTCGCATGGACAAGATGGATTAGTGAATAATAAATATGTTTTGAATGATGAAACAGTAGAAATTTTAATAAAACAATCATTGTTACAAGCTGAAATGGGATGTGATGTCATAGCACCATCTGATATGATGGATGGAAGAATAGGTAAAATTAGAAAATTGTTAGATAAAAATGGTTATAAGATGACACAAATTTTATCTTACGCAGTTAAGTATGCCTCTAGTTTCTATGGTCCCTTTAGAGATGCAGTTGGTTCTAAAAATATCTTAAAGGGTAATAAAAAGAATTATCAAATGGATTTTAGAAATAGCGATGAAGCTTTAAGGGAAGTTGCTTTGGATATCAAAGAGGGCGCCGATATGGTAATGGTTAAACCAGGTATGCCATATTTAGATATTATAAAATCTGTGAAAGAAAAATTTAAAATACCAGTATTTGCTTATCAAGTATCAGGAGAGTATACTTTATTATCGAATGCTATTAATAAAGGTTTTGTAAATAATGACGCTATTCTGGAGAGTCTCATTTCATTCAAACGATCGGGTGCTAACGCAATTGTTAGCTATTATGCAGATAGAATTGATAAAATATTAAGTTAGCTATTTAAATGTATTTAAAAACCTCAATCTGCTTAATGGATAATTGATATTATTAGGTCTTAATATACTTTTTTCTAAATAATCACCAACTAGTCTTAATCCATCAATTAAAATTTCCTCATTTAAAAAATCCTGGTTATCATCTATTAAGAAATTAGGAACAATTTTGTTTTCTTTTGTAGATTTTACTAAATACTTAACTTCATTGTTAATAAGTTCTTTTTTTACTAAATTTTTTAATTCAAGGTCATAGCCAATAATTTTAAATAATTCTAACTCCCAAAAAATATAATTTTTTATCCAACTTTCTTTTTTTAACAAAATATAAAAATTTTCAATTAGGTCATAAATCTTAATATTTTTTTGAGACTCTGCAGTTAAAATTTTTATTAATTGGAAGGCAGAAAAAATACATAATAATTTCCTATAATTATCAAAAAAAATAGGAGCATAGGCCTTAATTAGTTCAATTTTAAAATTGCCAATCTTATTTTCTGTTTTGGAAGAATAATTTACATGTAATTGATTTCCTAACTGAAGATAATTCTTAATTTTTCTCGAAGTTCCACCAAAAATAATCCCAGACACTTTTCCATAATTTTTGGTAAAAATTTCAACAATTAAAGAATTTTCACTATATTTATTTTTTGAAATTAAAAAACCCTCATCGTCCCAAGTCATAATTAAATAATATTTTTTAAGCAAAGTATTGCTGCATTTTGTTCAGCGTCTTTTTTTGATCTACCCTCAGATATAAATAATTTTGTGTTAAATAATTTCACACCAACTTTAAACAGGGGTTTATGTCTTGGACCAGTATTAGATATTAACTTATAAATTGGCAATTTTTTAAATTTTTTTAGAGACAATTCTTGTAATTTTGTTTTTGCGTCAATTTCTGTTATCACACTTTTTTCTAAATGTTTTTTCCATAAATTAAGAATAATTTTTTCTACAGTTGTTAAACCTCTATCTAAATAAATTGCACCTATTAAAGCCTCACAACTATCCGCGACAACTTTATCCTCAATGACTGTTTTTTTATTTTTAGGTCTAAAAATTAATATATATTTTTCTAATTCAATTTCATTCGCAATTTGTAAACAAGTTCTTCTGTTAACAAGTGATGCAAATTTTTTATCTAACACACCCTCTTTTTCATCTGGATAAATTTCTAAAAGTTTTTTAGCAATAACCAGGCCTAAAACTCTGTCTCCCAAAAATTCCATTTTTTCATTGTTATGCTGATTATCGAAACTTTTATGAGTCAATGATTTTACCAAAAGATTTTTATTCTTAAAATTTATACCTAATTTTTTTTCAAGATTTATATAAAGAAATTTCATTATTTAATTTTTTTAAAAAATCTGTCAAATCTAATAGACTTATTCCATTTCCAAAAATAAAAAATACTTCCAAAAGATCTATCTGATGAAAAGAAAATAAATTGAGCCTTGCCTACTAGATTATCTTTATGGACATAGCCTACACTTGATAGAAATCTGCTATCTTTTGAACAGTCTCTATTATCACCTAAAAAGAAGTAATTATCTTTGGGCACAACAAAAATATCAGAATTTTGAAAAGAACCTTTTTTAAAATAAACTGTTTTATAATCATAGCCATTGGGCAATTTTTCTTTAAAAGAAAAAACATCTATTTTTTTTTTTCCACAAAAAATTTTATCATTATCTGATGTTTTATTTCTAAAAATTAAATTATTATTTATATATAACTCTGAATTTATAAACTGAATTTTATCTCCTGGAATACCAATTAATCTTTTTATATAATCAGTTCTATTATCTGCTGGGGTTTTAAAAACAACTACATCGCCTCTTTTAGGCTCGTTAAAAAAAATTCTTCCTTTAAAAATTGGGGGGCTAAATGGAAATGAATGTTTACTATAACCAAAAGAATATTTACTTACAAATAATCTGTCACCAACTAAAAGATTAGGTTCCATAGATGACGACGGTATATAAAATGGTTGAATAATAATAGACCTAATAAAAACAGCAATTATTAGGGCATAAAATAATGTTTTTGTGTTTTCGATCAAAAAATTTTTATTAAACATTAATGTTTTTGAATAATTGTAAATGCTATTGAATAGTCTTTTTCATCAGAAATTGAAAGAAACAAATTGTATCTTTTAACTTTAAATTTCTTATAGATAAGATTGTTGATTTTTTTTGTTTTACGAAAATAAGGTTTACCAAATTTATCACTTAGAATTTCAATGTCTTTAAAGTTAAGATTATCTCTAATTCCAGTTCCTAAAGATTTAGAAAAAGACTCTTTAGCTGCAAATCTCTTTGCGAAAAAAGGTATTTTTGTATTTTTTTTCTTTGAAAAATTTATTTCATTTTTACTAAAAGTTCGTAGAACAAAGTTTTTTTTTTGTGTTAAGATTTTAAATCTACTATTTTTAACTATATCTACACCTACACCTAAAATTTTCATGTTACTTAATTAAAGTCTTAAATTTTTTAACTACGTTCTTTAGGCCCAAAAAAATTGATTCACCGATAATAAAATGTCCAATATTAAACTCTTTTATCTCTTTTATCTTGGTTAGAATTTTTGTTGTTTTGTAGTCAAGGCCATGTCCAGCATGAACTTCTATTCCCAAATCATTCGCGAGATAAGAACATTTTTTGATTCTATTTAATTCTTTTGAAAAATTTTTTCGTGTTTTAACTAAATTGGATAATTTACCTGTATGTATTTCAACACAATCAGCACTAATTGCTTTTGATATTCTAATATCGTTTAAAGTTGGATTTACAAAAAGACTTGTCCTAATATTTAATTTTTTAAATTTTTTTATTATGTTTTGAATTTTGGTTTTATTTTTAATCAAATCTAAACCACCTTCAGTGGTTATTTCTTTTCTTTTTTCGGGAACAATACAAATAAAATTAGGCTTTATATTTATTACTTTTTTAACGATGGCTGAATTTGTTGAAATTTCTAAATTTACTAGTAATCCTTTTATAGAACATATTCTTTTAGCATCAGAATCATTAATATGTCGTCTATCTTCTCTTAAGTGAATTGTAATTGAATCTGCTCCAACTTTTTTAGCAAATTTAGCAGCATGAACTGGATCTGGATGATTTTCACCTCTTGCATTTCTTAAGGTTGCTACATGATCGATATTTACCCCTAAACGTTTCATTTTGTAAATCTACTCCCCGGCGTTGTTATAGGAATAAGTTTTAAACTATTTGGTATTTGTTTTTTATTAAAAACTGGCACATCTATTCTAAGATGAGAAATAATTTTACTTTTTATTTTGAGATTTCTTTTATTTGACCTGTCAATTATAGAGGCAAATCCTATTAATTTTGCTTTAGCTTTTTTTATTAATTTGACACATTCGATACTAGACTTTCCTGTAGTAATAACATCTTCAATTATTAAGACCTTTGATCCTTTTCTTATCTTAAATCCTCTTCTGAGTGTGAATTTACCCTTTACTCTTTCACAAAAAATAGTTTCTTTTTTTAAAATTCTACCTATTTCATAGCCAATTATTATGCCTCCCATTGCTGGAGATAAAATAAGATCGAATTTACTGAAATTTTTTTTAATCTTGTTTGCTAGAGACTTGCATATTTTATCAGCTAAATAGGGATAACTTAAAAGTTTTGCACATTGAATGTATTTTGAAGAATGGAGGCCGGATGATAATATAAAATGTCCTTCTAAAAGCGCATCAGTTTTTCTTAAAATATTTAAGGATTTTTTGTGTGAAAGCATTTCTTTTATCTTCGTGTCTGATTATCTTAAATTTTATACCTTTTTGTTTAAGCTCTGCAATAAAATTAGTAAAATTTTTAAGATCTCTTATTATAAGTTGAAACTTGAAATTAATATAATTAGGGTTTTTTCCAACCATCTCAAGATTTGATATATTTAATTTATGTTGTCCTATAAGTGAACTAACATTACCTAATTGACCTGGTTTATCAGGTAAAGAAATCCAAAGAGTGGTATTGTATTTTTTTACTCTTTCCTGTTTTTTTTCTCCTTTATCATGCCAATACTTTCTAATAGCAGATCTAGCCTTACCAGTTTTAGTAATTGGTATCCAATGTAGTGAGGGTGAATTATTTTTGGATGTTATAATTTTTATCGTATCTCCATTTCTTAAAATACTTTGTAATTCTCCTTTGTTACCATTGATCTCACAACCAACAGCAGTATCACCTATTTTTGTATGCACTGCGTATGCAAAATCAATTGGAGTTGCATCTTTTGGCAACTTAATAACGGATCCTTTAGGTGTAAAACAAAATACATTTTCTTGGAACATTTGCATTTTAGTGTATTCATACGAATGTTCAGGATTTTCATTTTTTTCTATAATCTCAACTAAATCTTTTAACCAATCGTACTCTTTCCACGTTAAAGAATTAAATTTTTCCGAAGATTTATATTGCCAATGAGATGCTATTCCCCGCTCAGCAAAATCGTGCATCCTTTTTGTTCTTATTTGTATTTCTATTGGTTTTTTATAAGATCCAATAACTGACGTATGAATTGACTTATATCCGTTTATTTTCGGTGATGATATATAATCTTTGAATTTTCCTGGAATACAATTCCATTCCTTGTGAAGTATACCTAAAGTTTTATAGCAATCATCTATATCATTAAGAATAATTCTAAATCCAATTATATCTGTAATTTGTTCTAATGAGACTCTCTTCTTTTGAACTTTTCTCCAAATTGAAAAAGGAGTTTTTTCTCTACCAAAAATTTTTGACTGAATATTATTCTTAAATAGCAATGTATTAATTTCATTTGATAGTGTTACAAAAATATCTTTTTTATCTAATTTTATTTCATCTAATCGTTTTTGAATTAATGATCGTGCATCATTATTTAAAATTTCAAAAGATAAATCCTCTAATTCATCTCTAATTCTATGCATACCCATTCTATCAGCCAGAGGTGCATAAATCTCCATTGTTTCCTGAGCTATTCTTTGTCTTTTATCTTTTTTTTTAATTGCTTTGATGGTTCTCATATTGTGGAGGCGATCAGCAATTTTAACTAATAAAACTCTTATATCTTTTGATGTAGCTAAAATTAATTTTCTGAAGTTTTCTGCTTTCGAGTTTGGTGATGCGGTATTTTCAAATACAGAAATTTTTGTAACTCCATCAACTAAATCAGCCACTTCAATTCCAAATTCTCCTTTAATCGTATCATATGTTGCGTATGTATCCTCGATGGTATCGTGTAATAAACCTGTTGTTATTGTTGCGCTGTCTAATTTTAAATCTGTTAAAATATTTGCTACTTCAATTGGATGGACTGAATATGGATCTCCTGATGCTCTTTTTTGGTTTTCATGCGCTTTAACTGCAAAATCGTAAGCTTTATTAAGTTTTTCTGGATTCAAAAATTTATTATAATCTTTGACCTTATTTATAAGTTCTTCAGAATTTAACATTCTTGATTATATCATTAATTCAAACAAGTTTAATAGATCTAATGTCACTATTTGACAAAGAAAAAATAAGATTTTTTATATATCGTTTAGAATTTGGGTATTTCCATGTTTTTTCTATTTCGAATAATGGTATTAATACAAAATTTCTAAGGTGCATTCTTGGATGAGGAATATTTATTCCGTTTGCACTAATTTTTTGATTATAATCAATAATATCAATATCACATGTGCGGGGTGAATTTTTGGGACCTTTTTTTCTTCCTAAAGATGTTTCTATCTGCTTACAAATTTTTAATAATTCTAATATTTTTAGATCTGATGAAACTTTTAAAATTACATTATAAAATTTTGGATTTTTTGGATTTGGCCAAGATAAAGTTTCGTAATAATTTGAGGATTTAATTATATTTATACCTTTGGAATGTAATTTGAATTTAGTTTTTTCTATATTTCTTTTTCTGTTACCAAGATTAGAACCAAGGCTCAAATAAATGATTTTAGCTTGTTTTTCTGACATATCTTGCCTTATCACGATTCCAATCTCTTCTTTTAATTGCAGCTCTTTTATCAAATTGTTTTTTTCCTTTTGCGACAGCTAACTCAATTTTAGCTTTACCTTTCTTAAAATACATTTTTGTAGGAATTATTGTGAAACCTTCTCTTTGCATTTTACCTATAAGTTTATTTATTTCTCTTTTGTTCAGCAAAAGTTTTCTTTCATCTAATGGTTTGTGATTTATGTAACTTGATTGTTTGTAAGATGCTATATGGGAATTAATTAAAATAATTTCTCCATTTTTTTCAACTGCGTAAGAATCTGCGATATTAACTTTGCCTAGTCTTAAGGATTTGATCTCCGAACCTTTTAGAACTATTCCAGCCTCCAATCGACTTTCAAAAAAATAATTAAAACTTGCTTTTCTATTTAAACAGATTATTTTTAAACCTTGATTGGTTTTTTTTCTCATTAAATCAAGTTTGATGACCGAAGAGCTTTTTCTACAATATCTTTTGTTTTTTCTGTAACTTTAACTAATGGAAGTCTAACATCATCATTGCAAAGATTTAATAATTTTGCTGCATATTTAACTGGACTTGGATTGCTCTCAACAAACATTGCACTATGTAAAGGCTGTAATATTTCATCCAATTTTGCAGTTTCTTGAATTGATCTGTCGTCATTTTTTAAAGAATTTTTTTGAAATTCAGAACATAATTTAGGTGCTATATTAGCTGTAACGCTTATAGCTCCAACACCTCCCCTTTTATTAAATTCCATTGAATTGTCGTCATTTCCAGTTAATTGAATAAATTCTTTTCCCATTTTTTTTAATGTTAGATTTACTCTGTTCAAGTCTCCCGTAGCATCCTTTACACCAACGATATTTTTTAATTCAAATAATCTTGCCATCGTGTCTACAGACATATCAATTACGGATCTTCCTGGAATATTATAAATTAGGATTGGTATCCCACAATTATCATTTATAGCTTTGTAGTGTTGATACAAACCTTCTTGTGTTGGTTTATTATAATATGGAGTAACAACAAGAGCTCCATTTGCACCTATTTTTTCAGCATGTTTTGTTAAAGAAATTGCCTCCTCTGTGGAATTAGATCCAGTTCCCGCAACAACAGGTAATTTACCATTACTTTCTTTAACACATAGTCCAATTACTTTTTGATGCTCATCATGGCTTAAAGTTGGAGACTCACCCGTTGTACCAGCGGGTACTAGACCATTTGTGCCATTTTCGATGTGAAAATGTATTAACTTGATATAATTTTCCTCATCAAGTTGATTATTTTTAAATGGGGTGACTAAAGCAACATTTGAACCTTTAAACATAAATACTTATAACATAGTTTAAAGATTCATATAGTAAAAGAATATGTTTAAAAAATTCTTATTAATTATTGGTTTGATTGTAATTCTTAATCAATCTGCTCAAACATTTGCAGAAATAATACCAATAAAAAAGCCTGTACAAAGTATGAAGGAAAAAGAAAAGAAACTGCTTGTAGATGTCTTGCGACCTTTGCAAAAACCATCAACAAAAGAAGTAATTAAAAAAGAGCAAAAACAGCCCGATTCCGAAAAAATTACTAAGAAAAAGAGTAATGTGGGTATAATTTTACCTAAAAAAAAACCTTTGATAGCAGGAGTAAAAAAAGAAGACCCTGTTAAAAAATCAAAATATTACAGTAAAAAAGATTTTGCATTAGCAAAAAAAGCTTTAAGTGAAATGAAACAAGCAAAGTGGACCTCTGCTTTAAAAACTTCAAAAAGAGCTAGGGACAAATCAATTTACAATTTTATACAATGGAGACACCTCTTAACAAAAGGAAATAAAGCCTCATATTATGAATATAAAGCATTTATTGATGCCAATGAGGATTACCCAAGAATAGGTAGAATCAAATATTTAGCAGAGCACAAACTTTCGACGGATACTGTATCACCAAAAAAGATTGTTAATTTGTTTGAAAATAACGAACCATTAAGTGGTTTTGGAAAAATGATATTGGGTGAAAGCTATGTTTTGCTGGGGAGTAAGCAAAAGGGAGTATCTTTAGTCAAAGAAGGATGGATAACAGCTGAACTTAACAGATCTGAACTCAAATTTTATAGGAAAAAATTTAAAAAATATCTTAATTCTGATGATTATGTTAAAAGAGCAGATTACCTTGCCTGGAATAATAAATATTGGGATTTAAAGAGACTTTTAAGATATTTACCAAAAGATTATCAGCTTTTATACACAGCAAGGCAACTTTTGATGAGTAAGTCTTATGGCGTAGATAATGCTATAGCAAAGGTGCCTACTAGATTTAAAAATGATGCAGGATTAAATTACGACAGGTTAAAATGGAGACGGAAAAGAGGCAGAGTTGATAGTTCTCTGGAAATTTTATTAAAGATTAATAATACAAAAGATTATTTAGTTCGACCTGACAAATGGTGGACAGAGAGAGAAATTATTTCGAGATCGCTTATTTATAAAAAAAAATTTGAATTAGCTTATAAAGTGTCAAGTAATCATGCATTATCCGACGGACCTGAATATGCAGCTGCTGAATGGATGAGTGGATGGATAGCGCTAAGTTTTTTAAATGATCCTTTATTAGCAAAAGATCATTTCGAAAATTTTTATAATAATGTGGGCTATCCGATAAGTGTTTCCCGAGGTGCATATTGGTTAGGAAAAACGTACCAAAAACTTGGAGAAAAAAACTTAGCTGTTGAATGGCTCCAAAAAGCAGCAGAATTTTTGACCACTTACTATGGTCAATTAGCATTTATGGAACTAAATCCTGATAAAACTTTTGAACTTCCAAAAGATTTAGAAGTATCGAAAAATTATAAGGATTATTTTTTTAAAAAGGAATTAGTAAAAATAATTTATCTTCTTGATGAACTTGACACTGATAAATACACTAAACACATTCTTAGACATCTGGCTAATGACGATATCAAAAATGGAAGTGAAATTTTAGCAGCACAGCTTGCAACTACTATTAATAGGTTTGATTTTGCAATTCAAATTGCAAAAATTGCTTCATATGAAAAAAGATTTCATAATAAATTTAATTATCCAATCATAAGTACACCCAAATACATCAATGGAAGAAAAATTCCAGAAACTGCTTTTATTTTATCAATAATCAGACAAGAGAGTGAATTTGATTTAAGTGCTAATAGTCATGCGGGTGCAAAAGGATTAATGCAACTAATGCCCTACACCGCAAAAGTAGTAGCCAAACAAGCAAAACTTCCCTATTCAAAATCAAGATTAACAAAGGACGCGGAATATAATATAAACCTTGGATCACATTACATTGCTGGTTTAATTCTTGACTATGATGGAGCATATCCTTTTGCTGTTGCAGCTTATAATGCAGGTCCAAAAAGAGTTAAATATTGGAAAAAAATAAATAAAAACCCTCAAAAAAAACAGATTGATTATATAAACTGGATTGAACTAATTAAATTTAGAGAAACAAGAAATTATGTACAAAGAGTTTTGGAAAATTATAATGTCTATCGATACATTTTAGAGCAAAAACCTATAAAAATGAAAAATTTTTTTAAGGATGATCCTCTTTATTAAATATGGAATTTAATCAATCTTTTTTTCAACAAAAATTAAAATCTGGAATAGAATTTTTCAACAGAAATAAACTAAGTGAAGCTATTGAGTGTTTTAGATTTTTACAAAATGAAAAATCAACTCAAATAATAGCTTTTTTATACTTAGGTATAATAGAAATAAAAAAAAATAATAATGAAAATGCAAAAAAATTTTTTTTTAAAATCCTCGAAATAGATAAAAATCATGAATTTGCAAATTTAAATTTAGGACTTGTTTTTTTCCAAGAAAAAAAAGTAAAAAAAACAATAGATTATTTCAATAAAACGCTCAGCATAAATCAAGAAAATTTATTAGCTAAATATCATCTTGGATTAATTGAAATGATGAATAAGGAGTATGAAAATGCCAAAAAAAAATTTGAAGATATCTTATTAAAGGAACCAAAAAATTTAAATGCTCTAAATAATCTTGGGATATGTTATTTTAAGCAAATTAACTTTAAAAAAGCAATTAATTTATTTAAACAGTGCCTTAATATAAATAATAAAAATAAACAAGCTATTCTAAATTTAGCTAATTGTTTATTACAAACAAAAGATTTTGAAAACTCAATCATAAATTATAATAAAGTTTTAGATATAGATAAAGATCATACAATTGCCAAAATAGGCTTAAGTAAGTCTTACTTTGCCTTACACAATTATGAAAAAGGTTTTTATTTTTTTGAAGCAAGAAAAAAAACACAATTAGATAATTTAAAAATCACTAATAAATTGGTTAAAGATTTTAATTGTAAAGAATGGTTTAATGAAAAGATAGATAATAAGAAAATTTTGATCCTTAGTGAACAAGGTATTGGAGATAATTTACAATTTGCTAGATACATTTTTTGGTTAAAAGAAAAATTTAATTGTGAAATATTCTTTTATATTAATAAAAAAATTTCACATATTTTTCAAAATTGTCCATGTAAAATTATAAATAACTTAGATCAAGTTAATAACATTGATTTTTATCAATATTTATTAACTCTACCATATATACAATATAAAATAGAAAATAAATTTAAAAGATGTATCTCTTTTATATCAAATGATATTTCTAATGATTTGAAATGGAAAAAAAAACTTGAGAATTTAAAAAGACCAATCATTGCTATTCAATGGAAAGGAAACGAAAAATTTCTAGATGATCAACAGAGATCTATCCCTTTTAAATTTTTTGGTAATTTAATTAAAAATAAAAATTACTCTTTTTTAAGTTTACAGAAAGACAATTTTTCAAAAGATATCAAATCAAATAACTTACAAGAGTTTATTACAGATTTCTCAGAAGAAATAGATTTAGGAGATAAGAGTTTTGTTGATACTATCTCTATTTTAAATAATATAGATCTGTTGATTTCAGTTGACACCTCAATGACTCATCTTGCATCTACAATGGGTGTTAAAACTCTGCTATTACTTAATTCTAATCCTGATTGGCGATGGCATATAGAATTAAAAGAAAAGTGTTTCTATGAAAATTTAGAGATAATTGAAGCTGTCAAAATAAATGATTGGGAATCGGTCTCATTGAAGATTAACAATAAATTAAAAGAATTATTTAAAAGATAGATTTTTTCTTATAAATGGCGGAAAGGGAGGGATTCGAACCCTCGGTACAAGTTTCCTCGCACGGTCATTTAGCAAACGACTGGTTTAAGCCTCTCACCCACCTTTCCATTATTGAGTGTGTAACTTGAAATCATTGAATATTCAATATTAATCAAGTATTTATTGCACAATGAAAAATAAATATTCAATAATTTCGCTAATTAAAAATTCTTTTTCATATCACGAAAATTGGCAAAAAGCCTGGGGTGATCCAGAACCCAAAAAAGAATATGACATTGTGATTATTGGCGGTGGAGGTCATGGATTAGCAACAGCTTATTATCTTGCCAAAAAACATAATATGAAAAATATAGCTGTAGTGGAAAAAGGTTGGATTGGTGGAGGTAACACTGGAAGAAATACTACTATAATAAGATCTAATTATTTATGGGATGCAAGTGCAGGTTTATATGATCATGCTTTAAAAATTTGGGAAAATCTTTCACAAGAATTAAATTACAATGTGATGTTCAGTCAACGAGGTGTAATGAATCTCGCCCATAATTTACAAGATGTTAGAGATCTTAAGAGAAGAACTCATGCTAATAGACTGAATGGTATTGATGCAGTTTATCTTAACACAGAGCAAGTAAAAAAATTTTGTCCAATTATAAATACATCTCCAGATATTAGATATCCAGTTTTAGGAGGAACTCTCCAGCGTAGAGCTGGTACAGCACGTCATGATGCCGTTGCATGGGGTTACGCAAGAGGTGCTGATGAAATGGGTGTTGATATAATTCAAAATTGCGAAGTCAAAGGAATTAAAAGAAGTGGTGATGGTATTGAGGGTATTGAAACAACTAAAGGTTTTATCAAAACAAAAAAAATTGGTGTTGTTGCTGCTGGTCATTCAAGTGTAATAGCAAATATGGCAGGCTTAAAGTTACCTTTGGAAAGTAAACCTCTTCAAGCATTAGTGTCCGAGCCAGTAAAACCTATTATTGATACAGTAGTTATGTCTAATGCTGTACATGCTTATGTTAGTCAGTCTGATAAAGGTGAGCTAGTAATTGGAGCTGGTACAGATGACTACGTTTCTTATTCCCAAAAAGGAAGTCATGAAATTGTAGAGGGAACTTTAAATGCTATTTTAGAATTATATCCAATATTTAGCCGAATGAGAATGTTAAGACAATGGGGTGGTATTGTAGATATTTGTCCTGACGCGAGTCCTATTATTAGTAAGACACCAATTAAAGGTTTATATTTTAACTGTGGTTGGGGCACTGGAGGATTTAAAGCAACACCAGGTTCAGGAGATCTATTTGCCCATACAATAGCAAATGATGAACCTCATAAATTAAATGCTGCATTTAATCTTAATAGATTTGTAAGTGGAGATCTTGTTGATGAACATGGTGCAGCTGCTGTAGCACACTGATGTTTTTGATTCATTGTCCTTATTGTGGTGAAAGAGAACAAAGTGAGTTTAAAGCTGGAGGAGAAGCTCATATAGTTAGACCAAAACAGCCAACTGAATTAAGTGATGATCAGTGGGCCGAATATCTTTTCATGAGAAAAAATATCAAAGGTGTCCAGTTCGAAAGATGGGTTCATACCCATGGATGTAGAAAATGGTTTAATATGGTTAGAGATACATCTAATGATGAAATTAAAGCAATTTATAAAATGGGTGAAAAACCTCCGACAAAATATAAATGACAAACAATTTAAGAGTTAAATCAAGTAAGTTTATAGATGAGACATATAAAATTTCATTTAAGTTCAATAATAAAACTTATTATGGTTACAAGGGAGATACATTAGCATCTGCCCTTTTAGCTAATAATATCCATTTAGTCGGAAGAAGTTTTAAATACCATAGGCCAAGAGGAATAATGACTGCTGGCTCAGAAGAGCCTAATGCTATTGTTCAACTTCATAAAAATACATCTAGGACAGAACCAAATGTTAGAGCAACAGAAATAGAAATTTATGAAGGACTTGAAGCTTCAAGTCAAAATTGTTGGCCTAGTGTTAACTTCGATTTAGGAGCTATAAATAATTTTTTAAGTCCAGTTCTTCCGGCAGGTTTTTATTATAAAACTTTCATGTGGCCAGCAAGTTTTTGGGAAAAATATGAGTTTTTTATTAGAAAATCTGCAGGTTTAGGTAAATCACCTACGGAGCCTGACCCTGATATATATGAGCATAAATATATACATTGTGATGTTTTAATCATTGGTGCTGGTATTTCAGGAATAATCGCAGCAAAAACTTCTGCAAAAAATGGTTTTAAAACATTATTAGTAGATGAAAAACCTCTTCTTGGTGGTTCTACAATTTATCAAAATTCAGAACACTTCAAGATTAACAATCAAATCTCGAGTTCATGGTTAGAGAAAGAAATAAATGAAATAAAAAAAATTGATAATTTAGAAATAAAGACAAGAACAAGTGTTGCTGCTTTTCATGGCTACAATTTTTTATTGGCACGAGAAAATTTGACGGATCATTTACCTTTGCATCAAAGAGATGGAAAAGTTCGTCATAGACTACTGAAAATTAGAGCAAAAAAGGTTATAAGTGCAACGGGATCTTTAGAAAGACCCTTGGTATTTGACAATAATGACCGACCGGGAATTTTGCTATCATCCGCCATAGAAAAATACTCAAATTTGTTTGGTGTTGCATGTGGCCAAAAAAATATTATTTTTACTAACAATGATAGTGCCTATGAAACAGCAATAAGTTTATTTCAAAAAGGAATTAATATTGAAGCTATTATCGATAATAGAGAAAATGTTGATTCAAAATTAGTCAAAGAAATAGAAAAAAATAACATAAAAATATATAAAGGTTATACAGTTGTTAATACATTTGGATACAAAAGGATTAATAAAATTTCAATAATGCAACTCTCTAAAGATGGTCAAAAAGTTGTGGGCTCTAAAATTTCTATTGATTGTGATTGCCTTGGCATGTCTGGAGGATGGACGCCAGCAGTACATCTTTTCACACAATCTGGCGGAAAATTGAAATTCAGAGATGAAGATCAAGTATTTATTCCAGATACATATCCTTCAGATCAAATAAGTATAGGTTCTTGTAATGGAGAATTTACATTAGATGAAATATTATCAAGTATTTCAAAAAAACTTAAAGATTTCTTAAATATTAAGAAAACTGAATATGAAAATCTTGAGATCCAATCTCATTTCAATAAAACTAAAAGAAATATATGGTTACTTCCATCTGATAAGATAATTGGTAAGACAAAACCATTTGTTGATTATCAAAATGATGCTACAGCAAAAGATATCAAATTAGCTTTAAGAGAAGGTTTCAGATCAATTGAACATGTTAAAAGATATACAACAACAGGTATGGGTACTGATCAAGGTAAACTTGGTAACATGCATGCTTTGGGAATTATCTCTGAAACTGCAGGCTCTAAAATGGGTGAGCTTGGTACAACAACATTTAGACCACCCTATACTCCTCTTACTTTTGGGACAATTGTTGGTAGAAATGTAGGAGAATATTTTGATGTTTTTAGAAAAACTCCTATTCATGATTGGCACGTTGAAAATAAAGCAAAATTTGAAAACGTAGGACAATGGAAGAGAGCTTGGTTTTATCCAAAAGAAAACGAAGGTATGCATGAAGCTGTGCAAAGAGAAAGTAAGGCTGCAAGAGACAGTGCCGGTATATTAGATGCTTCAACATTAGGTAAGATTGATATTCAAGGTACAGATGCCTCTGAGTTTTTAAATAGAGTTTATACCAATGCATGGTCAAAGCTTGCTATTGGAAAATGTCGATATGGATTAATGCTTAATGAAGATGGCATGGTTTATGACGATGGTGTAACAACACGCTTAGATGAAAATCACTACATTATGACTACAACAACAGGTGGAGCCGCAAACGTTTTAGGTAAACTAGAAGATTATCTTCAAACAGAGTGGCCAGAGTTAGACGTATACCTTACTTCAGTGACAGATCATTATGCAACAATTAGTGTATGTGGTCCAAACAGTAAAAAAATTATTTCAAAAGTAATTCCTAATCTAGATTTGTCCGATGATAAATTTCCACATATGTCTTTTAAAGATACCAAAATTGACAAAGTCAAATGTAGGGTAATGAGAATAAGTTTTACTGGTGAACAAAGTTTTGAAATTAATGTTCAGGCTAACTATGGAAAATCTGTATGGGACAAGTGTATGCAGGCAGGAAAAGAATTTAATATCACACCTTATGGGACTGAAACAATGCATTTACTTAGAGCAGAAAAAGGATTTATAATTGTAGGGCAAGACACAGATGCAACCATGACACCAATCGATTTACAAATGGATTGGATGGTTAGTAAAAAGAAATACGACTTTATCGGTAAAAGATCTTTATATAGATCAGATACAATCAGAGAAGATAGAAAACAGTTAATTGGTTTGGTTACAGAAAATCCAAAAGAAGTTTTAGAGGAAGGTGCTCAAATTGTTGCGGATGCAAACAAGTCACCAGTTGAAATGTTGGGCCATGTCACTTCAAGTTACTATAGTCCAAATTTAGAAAAATCTATTGCTTTAGGTGTTGTTAAAGGCGGAAAAAATATGATGGGTCAAAAACTAATTATCCCAATGGAAAATAAACAAATCAACGTGACAGTTACGGATCCAGTGTTTTTAGACAAGGAGAATAAAAGATTAAATGCTTAATTATTCAAACGCAATTACAGAAGAAAAATCTTATTCAGGATTACAAATGAAAGAAGTTAAACCTATAATGAAACTGATTCTAAGAGGGAAAAAAAGAGAATTTTTATCTGCAGTTGGAAAATCATTAAATTTGATATTGCCAGCTGAAGCAAATACTTTTACTAAAAGCGATAAATTAACCGCACTTTGGCTAAGTCCTGATGAATGGATGATTTTTTCAAATGAAGTTTCTAATATTGGTAGCAACGTTTATCAAACAGAAAGTTTACTTAATAAGAGTATTTGTAAAACAAATTTAGGAGCTGTCACAGATGTTACCGACCAATTTGTTTTGATTAACCTTAAAGGTGACAAAATTTACGATTTATTTGAGTCTGGATCACCGTTTAATTTCAATGATTTTAGAAAAAAAAAGGGCTCTGTTATACAAACAATATTAGCAAAAATTGATGTGATAATACAGAATGAAAGTCAAAATGACGTGAATCTTTTTGTAAGACGCTCTTTTTCACATCATTTATTTTCTTGGATGAATGATAGTGCGTCAAGATTATAGTCTCATTTTTTTTTAAATTTGTTAAAAATAAGAATGAAAAAATTAATTTATTTAGCAATCTTTGCTCTTTTACCCTTTAATTTAAACGCAGACTCAAATTTAGACAAAATTTTATCATCAGGTGTCTTAAAAGTTGGAACAACTGGTGATTGGGATCCTATGACTATCAAAGATCCAGCGACTAATAAATATAAAGGATTTGATATCGACGTAATGAATGAGTTAGCTAAGGACATGGGTGTTAAAATTGAATTTGTACCAGCTGAGTGGAAAACTATCGTTTCTGGAATAACTTCTGAAAGATATGATATATCAACGAGTGTAACAAAAACTCCAAAAAGAGCTGAAGTTGCTGGATTTACTGACACTTACTATAAATATGGAACTGTACCACTTGTTCTAAAAAAGAATTTAGCTAAATTTTCGACTTGGGACTCTCTTAACAATTCAAATGTAACTATTGCAACTACTCTTGGTACATCACAGGAAGAAAAAGCAAAAGAATTTTTTCCCAAATCAAAATTGAATTCTGTAGAAGCCCCTGCTAGAGATTTTCAAGAAGTACTAGCTGGAAGAGCAGATGGAAATATAACAAGTTCAACAGAAGCAAATAAGTTAGTTATAAAATATCCACAATTAGCTATCGTTCCTGATGGTGAAAAAAATCCTGCTTTTTTAGCTATGATGGTTCCTAAGGGTGATAATAAATGGAACAACTATGTTAATGAATGGATAAAAAAGAAGAAATCATCGGGCTTCTTTACTAAGTTGTTAGCTAAATATAATCTAAAAAGTCTATAATAGATTAGTATTTACTGCTTAATACTTTATAAATTGGAGGGTGAGAAATTTATTTTTTTTACTTTTAGTTATCCCTTTAACTTCATGTAATAAAGGCGAACTTAATTGGCTAATCTTATCACCAAATAATATTGAAGGTTTAACAAATTTAAAATTTTTATTAAGTGGTTTAACCACCACAATTTTTATTTCTTTAGTTTCAATTATTATCTCAATCTTCGTTGGATTAATCGTAGCCATACCATCATTAGCTAAAAATAAATTTTTAACTTATATTAATATTGGATATGTTGAGATTGTCAGAGCGATACCATTATTAGTATTGATATTATGGATCTATTATGGACTACCAATAATGACGGGTATTAGCTTTAGTCCATTTGTATCTGGCATTATTGCACTATCTATAAGTGAAAGTGCGTTTCAAGCAGAAATTTTTAGAGCGGGCATAAACTCTATTAAGAAGTCCCAGTGGGAGGCTGGAAGTTCGTTAGGATTAAATTTTGTCAAAAAATTAAAGCTTGTTATTCTTCCTCAAGCTATCAAAAATATTTTACCTGCAATAGGAAATCAATTTGTCTATGTCTTAAAGATGTCCTCTTTAGTTTCGATTATAGGCATTGGTGATTTGACAAGAAAAGCTAACGAACTTGTTGTTACAACCTATCGCCCTCTTGAAATATATACATTTTTAATTCTTGAGTATTTAGTTTTAATATTAATTGTTTCCTATCTAGTGAGAAAATTCGAAAAAAAATTGCAAAAAGATTAATTTTTTTTTCTATAATCCCAAGGCATTTCAAAAGTACCAGACCATAACCCTAATTTATCTTTTTTTGCTATATCTTCATGTGCAACATATTTTTTTGAGTATTTTCTATATGCAACAGCATAACCATATCGAACCATCCAAGCATTGATGTTAGTCTTGCCCTTAAAACATTCAGCGATAAATCTTTTATATCTATCTTTATTTTTCCATTTACAGTTCATAAATTGATTGTTAATTTTTTTTTTGAGCTTATTGGTAGAAATCTCACCGCAAAAATAATCTTTATTAAATGAAAAGTAAGAAATTGTTAGCCAAATTTTTTGACATTTTTGATCCTGTTCTGGGGCATCAATTCCAAAAAGACGAATTTTTTTTTTATTTATTATAATTGTGTCACCATCAATAACTTTTGCAATACCTGTAATAATTTTTAACTCTTTTGCTTTCAGATTTTCTGTGCTAGTTAAAAGGATAACTATATGTATATTAATTAGTAAAAAGACTCTTATTTTGTTTAAAAACATTATTTAAGAAATATCCAATAAACATCAAAACTGCAATTCCCATTAACCAATTTGTTACAAATATGGTGTAAAAAATGTCCTCATAATCACCTCCTCTAATATTAATTACATACCACAAACTAAAAAAAGGAAGAGCTGTTAATCTTAAAACACTCATATAAAGACTATAAAGAGGTTTTTTAACTGCTTGAAATACTGCAGTAGTAATAAAGAACACTGGATAGATAGGACCAATCAATGCTGCAACTTTTAGGTAAATTGCACCATGTTTTACTGCCTCTAAATTGTCTGTAAATAATGAAACTAAAAATTCTGCTCCAATAAAAATTATTATTCCTGCACAAATCATGAAAGATGAGCCAAATAGTAATGCTTTTTTATATAATTCTCTAAGACGATCATAATTTTTTGCCCCAAAGTTTTGTCCACCAATAGATAAAACAGCTGTATTCAAGCCTATAACAGGTAGTAAAAAAACTTGTTCAATTCTTAGGGCAGCGCCATAACCAGCAGTTGCGAGATCTCCAAATTGTCCAATGAAATAAAGAATATTAAATAAACCCACACCAATTAATAACATACTAAACATAACAGGTATGGTTTGATAAACTAACTCACCCAAAAGATTAAATTTAGGAATAAAGCATTCTAGTTTTAGGTATTGTTTTAACTCACAACAATATACCTTATGAGCCAGATAAAGCAGACCAGTAAATTGAGCAACAACTGTGGCTATTGCTAAACCTGCTATTCCAAAAGCAGGTACAAATCCATATCCAAAAATAAATAAAGGATTTAAGAAAATATTTAAAAAGAAAGTAAATATTAATACATTTCTATAACTTTTAGTATCTCCTTGAGCATTTAAAGTACCATTTAAGGAAATTTGTATTAAAACAATAATTGTTCCATAAAAAATAATATCTAAATATTCTCTTGATAAAGTAATTCCATCTGGGTCAGACCCCATTAATGACAATAAGAAATCTGAAACGTTTAAACCAAAGAAGGTAACAAGAACAGATAAAAAAATTGCAAAAATTATCGATTGAGCAATAAATAATGAAGCTTTTTTTTTATTATTAGCTCCTAAATTATTACCTATTAATGTATTGGTACCAGCTGTTAAACCAACACCTATGGCAATTATAGTAAAGTAAATTGGAAAAGATTTTGCAATTGCTGCTATTGCTTCAGCTGATATTCTTCCTGCGAACCATGTGTCAACTAAATTATAAAAAGTTTGAAATAACGAACCCACACTTGCTGGAATTGTGACTTTCCTTAATAAAAACCATATTGGGTCCTTTGTAAGTTTAAGAGATTGTGGCAAATTAATTCCTACTAATATTCTTTTTGAAAATTATACTTTTTTCCTGATAACTTTGCTTTATATATCTGACTTTGCCTCATTCTAAAACGAGATTTTTGTTTTTTAGTGAGTTTACTATAACAACTTGGACAAGATACACCCTCCTCGTACATTTTAGATTTTTTATCTTTTGATGAAATTGGTTTTCTGCACCCACTACAAACCGAATAAGAGCCTTGTAATAGGCCATGTTTTAAACTTACTCGATTATCAAAAACAAAGCACTCCCCTTTCCATAAACTATCCTTTTTTTTGATTTTTTTTAAGTAATTTAGTATGCCTCCTTTTAATTGATAAACATTTTCAAAACCTTTTTTTTTTAAAAATACAGAAGCTTTTTCACACCTAATACCACCAGTGCAAAACATAGCTATAGGCTGTTGCTTTTTTAATCGTTTTAAATATTTGGGAAAATCCCTAAAATTATCTACATTAGGATTGAAAGCATTGTTGAAGGATCCTACTTTATTTTCAAAAGGTTTTCTCGCATCTAATAAAAATGTTTTTTTACTTTTAATTAGTTTATTCCATTTGTTTGGTTCTATATAATTATTAATTTTTTGAATTTCATTTTTTATATCTAAACTCATTGGTACTAACTCTTTTTTAATTTTTATTTTTGGTTTATGATAAGGTTGAAATTTGCTGATTGACTTGTTAAAACTATTAAACTCTTTTAATTTAAAGATAGTCTTAATTTTTCTAATTGTTTCATTTAAGTCTTTATTTTTTCCAGATAAAGATCCATTGATTCCTTCTCTAGAAATTATAATTGTTCCTCTAATATTTTTTTTAAGAAAAAGATTATTTAATAATTTTTTATTTCTATTTAAATTATTAATTTGTTTAAATTTATAAAAACCAAATACTGTAAACATTAAACTTTCCTACAAACACTCATTCCATCACCAAAAGGCACAATTACTTTTTCTATTCGTTTGTCTTTTGATATAAAGTTATTCAGTTCTCTTATATTTTTAGTAAATTTATCATTTATTCTTTTATCAACTACTTCTCCATGCCATAATACATTATCAATTATTACTAAACCTCCTTTATTTAATAAGTCTAAAGAAATTTCATAATACTTTTTATAATTCATTTTATCTGCATCTATAAAAACTAAATCAAATTTTTTATTTCTAATCTTAATTAGAGATTCTAAGGCTGGTTTTATAATTGTCTTTATCTTATGATTTTGCTCAGCTTTTTTAAAAAAATTAACAGCAATTTTATTAGTCTTTCTATTTTTATCTAAAGCAATGATTTCTCCGTTATCAGGTAAAGCTAATGCCATGGATAATGTACTTAGACCAGTGAAGGTTCCGATTTCTAATACTTTTTTAATTTTAGAAACTTTAATAATTAAATGAAGAAATTGACATTGTGATATTGATATTTGCATTCTTTTAATATCACCTAATTTAAGATTATAATTAATTATTTCCTTTTGCACTGGATGAAGTTTTAAACCATGTTTTAATATATAATCTTGTAAATGCTTTGTAATATTTAGGTCAGAACCCATAACCCTTATAATTTTTTTTTTAAGATCTCATTAATTAATTGAGGATTTGCTTTTCCACCAGAGGCTTTCATAGCTTGACCTACAAAAAAACCAAAAAGTTTTTCTTTACCTTGCTTGTATTCAATAGCTTTTTCTCTATTATTGTTAATTATCTTATCTATCAATACCTCTAATGCTTTTGGATCGCTTTGTTGTTTTAAGCCTTTTTCTTCAACAATTTTTTGAGGATCTTCGTCATTCTTTAACATTAGTTCAAAAACTGTTTTAGCAATTTTTCCTGAAATTGTTCCATTCTTAATTAAATTTACTAATATTGCTAAATTTTTTGCACTTACTGGGCTTTGTGTAATTTCTAAATTTTTACTATTTAAAACAGCAAAGAGCTCTCCTGTAATCCAATTGACTGCAAGTTTCATATCTTTATTCTTGCCCATTTTTGCTACAACTTCTTCAAAATATTTTGCTATTTCTATATCAGTAACTAAAATTGTTGCTTCATAAGCTGATAACTTAAATTCATTAATAAATCTTTTCTTCTTATCATCAGGTAACTCTGGAATTTCACTTCTAAGTTTGTTTACAAATTCGTCTGAGACTTCTAATGGTAATAAATCTGGATCAGGGAAATATCTATAGTCATGAGCATCTTCTTTGGATCTCATTGATCTTGTCTCGTTTTTCTTAGTGTCAAATAATCTAGTTTCCTGATTAATTGTTTTACCTTCTTCAATTAAATCAACTTGTCTATTAGCCTCATATTCTATAGCCATTTGCATAAATTTAATCGAGTTTACATTTTTAATTTCACATCTTGTTCCAAACTCTTTTGACCCTTTTTCCCTTACGGATACATTAACATCTGCTCTTAATGATCCTTCTTGCATATTTCCATCACAAGTTCCTAAATATCGCATGATTGATCTCAATTTTTTTATATATATACTTACCTCATCTGGGGATCTAAGATCTGGTTTACTTACAATTTCCATTAAAGCTACTCCTGATCTATTCAAATCGACAAAAGTATTTTGAGGATCTAAATCATGTATACTCTTTCCTGCATCTTGTTCTAAATGTAATCTTTCTATACCTACTTCTTTATGACCGTCAGGCAAATCTATAATAACTTTACCCTCACCCACTATTGGATCTTTAAATTGTGAAATTTGATATCCTTGTGGTAAATCTGCGTAAAAATAATTTTTTCTATCAAAAACTGAGCGTTTATTTATTTTTGCATTAAGACCTATACCGGTTTTTATTGCTTGTTTAACACAAAATTCATTTATTACTGGTAGCATACCTGGAAAAGCTGCATCAACTAAACTTACTTGAGTATTAGGTTCAGCACCAAATTTTGTAGCAGAATTAGAAAATAACTTTGACTTGGATAATACTTGAGCATGAACTTCTAAACCTATTACAACTTCATATTGATTGTCTTTACGATTAATCAAATATTCTCGACTCTTTTTACTCATTTAATCCACCAATCAGTGATTTTATTTTTAAAATTTATTTTTTCTTCCATTGCAAATGCAATATTCAATATATTTTGTTCATCAAATGCTTTACCAATTATTTGTAAACCAAGGGGATAACCTTTTGTGTCATGTCCTGCAGGAATTGAAATACCTGGTAAACCAGCTAAATTAACAGGCACTGTAAATATATCATTGAGATACATAGAAACAGGATCATTTGTTTTTTCACCAATTTTGAAAGCTGAGCTAGGTGTAGATGGTGTTAAAATTGCGTCTACTTTTTTGTATGCTTCATCAAAATCATTTTTAATTAACCTTCTAACCTTTTGAGCTTTTAAATAATATGCATCATAATACCCTGAAGATAGAACATAAGTTCCAATCATAATCCTTCTTTGAACTTCCGCACCAAAACCTTCCGACCTAGTTTTTTCATACATATCAATTAAATTTTTACCATTTGCTCTAAATCCATACTTAACACCGTCATATCTTGCTAAATTTGAAGATGCTTCGGCCGGAGCAACTATATAATAAGTCGGCAGAGCATAACTAGTATGCGGAAGTGAAATGTTTATAATTTCTGCACCACAATCTTTTACATATTCAATACCTTTTTGCCAGAGGTCATCAATTTCTTTAGGCATACCATCAACTCTGTATTCTTTTGGTATTCCAATTTTTTTTCCTTTAATATTATTTGTAAGATCTTTACTATAATGACTTCTTTTAAAATCTATTGAAGTTGAATCTTTCGCATCAAAACTACTGATTACTTCCTGAAGTAAAGCACAATCTTTAACGTTTTGTGCCATTGGTCCTGCTTGATCTAAGGAAGAAGCAAAAGCAACAATTCCATATCTTGAACAACTACCATAGGTTGGTTTTAAGCCAACTGTTCCAGTGAAAGAAGCTGGCTGTCTTATTGATCCACCGGTATCTGTACCAATTGTAATCGGTGTTAATTGTCCAGCAACAGCTGATGCAGATCCTCCAGAGGAACCACCTGGTACTAAATTTTTATCAATAGGATTTTGGACATTGCCAAAAAAACTAGTCTCATTCGAGGAGCCCATTGCAAACTCATCACAATTTAACTTACCCAAAAGAATTGCACCTTCATTCCAAATATTTTCTGTTACAGTTGACTCGTATGTTGGCACAAAATTATTTAAAATCTTGCTACCAGCAGTTGTTTTAATATTCTTTGTACAAAATAAATCTTTAATGGCCATTGGAATACCAGGTAATTTTAAATCTAAATTAGGTTTTTGATCAAATTTTTTTGCTTTATCTAAAGCGGATGTGAAGTCTTCAGTAATAAAAGCATTAAGCACTTTTGATTTTTCAGATCTTTCAATAAAGGCTTTCGTAACTTCTGATGAAGAAAGTTTTTTATTTTTAATACTTTCAACTAATTCTGTCAGAGATTGTTTAGTTATATCTGACATCACTCAATAACCTTAGGTACAACAAAATAATCTTCATTATCTTGAGGAGAATTCTTAATTATTTCTTTTCTGATATTCTTACTTTGAACCTCATCAGACCTTAATTTTAATGTTGTTTCAGCGATAGATGTTAACGGTTTAACATTTTCTGTTTTTAATTCATTAAGCTTTTCAATAAAATCAAAAATTGAATTTAAATCACCAACTAATTTTTTAGCTCTTTGGTCATCAACTGAAATTCTTGATAATTTAGAAATATGTTTTATTGTTTTAAGATCTATGCTCATATGCTATTTAAATATGACGAAAACTATCACTTAAGTTAAAATTATACAATATGGTGACATTAGATGAATTCAAAAAAAAACACTCAGATAAGTGTAGATTAATAGGATTAGACCTTGGTTCTAAAAGAATCGGTGTTTCAATATGTGATGAGAAGCAATTAATTGCAACACCATTTAGAACTATTGTCAAAACTTCATCTGAAAAACTAATAATAGAATTAAAGGAAATTATTAAGGAAAATAACATAGGAGCTATCATAATTGGAAATCCTCTTAATATGGATGGTTCATCGGGCAGATCAACTCAGTCAATTAAAGACGTATCTAAAAACATAGAGAAGAATATTAATATACCTGTTTGTTTGTGGGATGAAAGATTATCAACAGTTGGGGCTTTTAATTTATCAAGCCAATTGGACGTAAATGTTACAAAAAGGGAAAAAAAAATTGATGAGAATGCAGCTGCATTTATATTACAGGGTGCAATTGATTTTTTAAATAATTAATACTTGCTATTGTAAAGAATTATAGTTATAGAGTTGGTTTTAATGGCAATACCATCTAATAAAGCTATTAAAATTTCCCAAAAACATTTGTTAGGAATCCAAGATTTATCAATAAATGATGTAAATTTAATACTTGATGAAGCTAAAGACTTTATAAAGGTTAATCAAAGTAAAAACAAAAAAATAGATGTGCTAAAAGGTAAAACTCAAATAAATTTATTTTTTGAGCCATCCACAAGAACACAAAGTTCTTTTGAACTTGCAGGAAAAAGACTTGGAGCTGATGTAATGTCTATGAACATTAGCAATTCAGCCATAAAAAAAGGAGAAACGTTAATTGATACTGCAATGACATTAAACGCTATGCATCCAGATATTATTGTCATTAGACATCAAGATTCTGGTGCATGTAATTTACTTTCACAAAAAGTTAATTGTGCGGTTTTAAATGCAGGTGATGGTAGACGTGAACATCCAACACAAGCTTTACTTGATGCTTTAACAATCATTAACCGTAAAAAAAAAATAGAGGGTTTAAAAATAGCAATTTGCGGAGATATATTACATTCTAGAGTAGCTAGATCAAATATCTATTTACTAAATATGCTTGGAGCCGAGGTAAATATTATTGGACCAACTAATTTAATGCCCAAAGAAATAGATAGATTTGGCGTGAACCCTTTTACTGATATGAAAAAAGGATTAAAAGATTGTGACATCGTTATGATGTTAAGATTACAAAATGAAAGAATGAGTAGTTCATATCTTTCATCAAACAGAGAATATTATGAATATTTTGGACTAACACCAGATAAATTAGAATATGCAAAATCAGATGCATTGATAATGCATCCAGGTCCAATGAATAGAGGAATCGAAATAGATACAATTCTTGCAGATGATATTAATAAAAGTGTAATTAAAGAACAAGTTGAACTTGGCGTTGCAGTAAGAATGGCTTGCTTAAAAATATTTTGTACATAATGAAAAAACAATATTTTATAAATGCAAATATAGTTGACCCTCATAATTCTATTAATGAAGTTGGTGGTTTAATTATTGGTGAAGATGGTAAAATTGAAGCTGTAGGAAAAAAAGTAAATACAAATAATCTTCCAACTCGCGAAAAACCAGTGGATTTAAAGGGAAAGCACCTTTTTCCAGGATTAGTTGATATGAGGGTTTTTGTTGGTGAACCTGGTTTTGAGTATAAAGAAAACTTTAGAACACTTAGTGACGCAGCCCTTTCAGGTGGAGTAACCTCAGTAGTCACCATGCCTAATACTAATCCAATTATTGATAACGTATCGATAGTTGATTTTTTAAAAAGGAGAGGAAGAGATAAATCTAAAATTAATATTTTTCCATGTGCATCACTAACTAAAAATATTGAGGGTTCTAACATGACTGAATTCGGCCTCTTACAAAAAAAAGGGATTATTGCATTTACAGATGGAATTAGGACAATCCAAAATCCAAGATTAATGTCAAGAATTATGAATTCTGCAAAAGACCTCGGATGTTTAATTATGCAACATGCTGAGGATTATGAACTTGCTAAAAATGGAATGATAAATTCGGGCATAATTGCAACAAAATTAGGTTTGTCTGGAATACCAGAAATAGCTGAGAGAGTTTTAATAGAAAGAGATTTAACTTTATTGGAAAAAGTTAAATGTAGATATCATATTTCCCAACTTTCATCACAAAAATCAGTTGAAGTGCTCAAGCATAGAAAAGAAATTGTTAAATTTTCTTCCGGTGTATCAATCAATAATCTTTCATTAAATGAAAATGATATTGGTGACTTTAAAACTTTTTTAAAACTCTCACCACCTTTAAGAAGAGAGGAAGATAGATTGGCTCTAATTCAAGGATTAAAAAGTGAATTGATAGATGTAATCGTATCTGATCATAAACCTGAGGACGAAGAATCAAAAAGACTTACTTTTGCACAAGCAGCAACTGGTGCGTCAGGAATTGAGACTCTGTTATCGTTAAGTTTAGAACTGTATCATAATGAGTCACTCAAATTAGAAACTATAATTAAAGCTATGACTTCAAACCCAGCAAAAATTCTTAAAATTGATAAAGGCAATCTGTCAATTGGTAATGATGCCGACTTTTGTATTGTCGACTTAGATAAACCTTGGATTGTAAAAAAAGAAAAACTAATATCAAAATCAAAAAATACATCAATAGAAGATAAAAAACTTCAAGGTAAAGTTACAAATACGTTTGTAAAAGGAAAAGAATTATTTAAGTTATAATATGGAAATTTTAATTGTTGGTATTATTTCGTACCTAATGGGATCAATTCCATTTGGTTTATTATTAACAAAAATCTTTTTAAAAAAAGATATTAGAGAAATAGGTTCCGGAAATATAGGTGCCACAAATGCTCTCAGAACAGGAAATAAAATCATTGGTTATACAACTTTAATTTTTGATATTCTTAAAGCTATCATTCCAGTTATTTATGTTAAAATTTATTTTCCAGAATTAGTTTATGTGTCTTCACTTTGTGCTTTCTTGGGTCATGTTTTTCCTATCTGGTTAAAATTCAAAGGTGGTAAGGGTGTTGCGACTTATTTAGGAATTTTATTTGCATTAAATATTTATTTGAGTTTAATCTTTATAATTTCTTGGCTTATAACATTTGGTCTTTCTAAATATTCATCATTAGCTTCATTAGTTGCATCAATTTCTATTCCGATATATTTGTTATTTTCATCACAATTTAATCAAGTGATTTTTTTTACTATTATGTTTATTTTGATATTTTTTACTCACAGAGAAAATATTAAAAGATTGAAAAATAAAGAAGAAACAAAGACAAAAATTTATTAATTTGACTATCTAACTCATTTGAGTAGTTTGTAGTTAATGAACTTGGTGATTGTAGAAAGTCCTGCTAAAGCAAAAACCATAAATAAATATTTAGGTGATGATTATAAAGTTTTAGCAAGTTATGGACACATAAGAGATTTACCCTCAAAAAATGGCTCTGTTGATCCTGATCATGACTTTAAAATGGAGTGGGAAATAGACAGTTTTTCAAAAAAATATCTTAAAGAAATAACTGATGCAGCAAAAGACTCCTCTAAAATTATCCTTGCTACTGACCCTGATCGTGAAGGTGAAGCAATAGCATGGCATGTAAAAGAATATTTAAATGAAAAAAAACTTTTAAAAGATAAGGAAATTGAAAGAGTTGTTTTTAACGAAATTACAAAAAAAGCTGTATTACATGGTATTGATAATCCAAGACAAATTGAACCTTTGTTAGTAGATGCTTATATGGCTAGAAGAGCTTTAGACTACTTAGTTGGTTTTAACATTTCACCTATTCTTTGGACTAAATTACCAGGCTCGAAGTCTGCTGGGAGAGTTCAGTCTGTAGCATTAAAGTTAATAACTGAGAGAGAGCATGAAATTGAGTCATTTAATCCAGAGGAATTCTGGACTTTAAGTGTTAAATTTAAAGATAAAAACAACCAAGTTATAACTGCAAGTATAAGTCAACTTGAAAATAACAAAATAGAAAAATTTTCTTTTAGAAATAAAGAGGAAATAAATAAAGCTATATCAATTATTAATAAAAAAAAATTTAGTATTACTGATATTTCAAGTAAAATTATAAATAGAAATCCCTCAGGACCTTTCACAACATCTACACTACAACAAACAGCCTCAAGTAGACTAGGTTTTGGCGCATCAAGAACAATGCAAATTGCGCAAAAACTTTACCAAGGGATAGAAATAGATGGAGAAACTATAGGTTTGATTACATATATGAGAACTGATGGAACAAATTTGTCAAAAGATGCAGTCTCAGCTTTTAGAGACTATATTAAAAAGGAAATTGGTAATGAATATTTGCCTGAAAACTCTCTAAACTATTCAGGAAAAAAAGCTAAAAATGCACAAGAAGCTCATGAAGCAATTAGACCTACAGATATAATCAGAACTCCCCAAAGTGTTAAAAAATATTTAAGCACCGATCAAAATAAATTATACGACTTAATTTGGAGTCGAGCTTTGTCTTCTCAAATGTCATCTGCAAAATTTGATAGAAATACAATTACTATTAATTCTCATAATAATGATACGGTTTGTAAAGCTAGTGGGTCTGTTCTCAAATTTGATGGATTTTTAAAAATCTATAATAACCAAAATAAAGATGAAGATGAAAGTATATTGCCAACTATGAAAAAGGGTTCAATAAATATTGAATCTTTAATAGATGAACAGCATTTTACACAACCTCCGCCAAGATACTCTGAAGCAAGTTTAGTAAAAAAATTAGAAGAACTTGGAATCGGTAGACCATCAACATATGCAAGCATTATCTCTACGATAGCTAACAGAGGATACGCTGAAATACTAAATAAAAGATTTTTTCCTACAGATAGAGGAAAATTAATTTCTGCTTTCTTAGAAAAATTGTTCTCAAGATATGTAGATTATAATTTTACTGCAGGATTGGAAGACCAATTAGATGAGATTACCTCTGGTAAAGAAAGTTGGATTAAAGTTTTAGAATTATTTTGGAAAGACTTTAATAACAATGTTTCTAAGGTAAAGGAAAAAAGAACCAGAGAGGTTTTAGATTTACTTAATGATAGTTTGGGTGAACTCATTTTTGATAAGGATAATGAGGGAAATATAGTCAGAAAATGCCAATTATGCAGCAAAGGCACACTCAGTTTGAAAAATAGTTTTAGAGGAGGAGCTTTTATAGGATGCTCAAATTATCCTGATTGTAAATTTACACGGCCATTATCCAAAGCAAAAGCTGCAGCTCAAGCTCAACTAGCTGAACCAAAATTTATTGGAAAACACGAAAATGGTAATGATATATATTTGAAAAATGGAAGATTTGGACCCTATCTTCAATATGAAAAAAATTTAAGTGAACAAGAACTAGAGGAAAGTATAAAGAAAAAGAAAAAGAAAAAGAAATCTAAAACTGAAGTTAACGAACTCTTAAAAAATGTATCGATTCCTAAAGGTTTAGATTTAAAAGATATTGATTTGGAAAAAGCTCAATTTTTATGTTCTCTACCAAAATCTTTAGGTCTCAACCCAGAAAATCAAAAAGAGATAACTCTAAATACTGGAAGGTTTGGTCCCTATTTAAAATGTGAAAATAAATCAGCGAGAATTGAAAACATAGAAGAAATTTTCTCTATTGGTTTAAACAGAGCAATAACTTTAATTGCTGAGGCTAAACCAGGCCGAATGTCTTCATCTATCATAAAAGACCTCGGTACACACCCTGAAGATGGCAAACCAGTTAGAATTATGAAAGGACAATATGGTCCATACATTAAGTACAAATCTCTAAATGCCACAATACCAGAAGAAAAAGATCCAAATGAACTAACTATGGAAGATGCATTAATTCTAATTGAGAAAAGAAAAGAATACGATAAAAATAAAAAAAAGAAAAAAAAATAGGAAAAACTATGACAAAAAAAATAATAATTAAATCTGTTTTTGTTTTATTAATTTCAACCGCTGTGTTTGCAAATGAAAATGACTGTAATCAATTTGATAAACTAAGTGCAAAATATATTGAGTGTACTGCAAAGAAACTAAAGACAAGCACAGGTGAAAAATTAAATGCAGGTAAAAAGAAATTTGATAAGTCATCATTTAAAGATACATGGACTAAATTCAAAAATAGTAAAAATGGTAAAGAATTTATGGAAAAATTAAAAAATGACAATTAATGATCGAATTGAAAAATTAAATATTAAATTACCAATAGCTAAACCACCAGTTGGTTCCTATGTCGCTACTAAAATTAGTGGTAAATTTTTATTCATTTCAGGTCAAATATCTATTAATGAAAATGGTGAATTGATCAAAGGCAAAGTAGGCAAAGATTTATCAGTGAATGATGGTTATAACGCTGCAAAAAGATGTGGTTTAAGTATTGTCTCACAAGCAAAAGAGGCCTGTAATGGGGATTTATCCAAAATCAAATCATGTATCAAACTCACTGGATTTGTTAATTCAACAGATGATTTTACAGATCAACCCAAAGTAATTAATGGAGCTTCAGATATAATTGCATCAATATTTGATAAAGCTGGAATGCATACAAGAGCAGCAATTAGTGCAAATAGTTTACCATTAGGTGTTTCAGTTGAAGTAGATGCAATATTTGAATTAAATTGAATTACCTTCCGATACTGGTGTAATCTATCTTTAAATTTCTCATTTTATCTTGAGAATAAATATTTCTCATATCAAAAACTTTAAAATTCTTTTTTTTTACAAGTCTTTTAAAGTCTAGTAATTTAAAAGCATTCCACTCAGTGTGAATAATTATAAGATCACTCTTAATACAAGCTGAAGAAATACTATTGTAGAATTTAACATTCTTCAATTGATCAAATTCCTTCTTTCTTCCAGAAGGATCATAATATTTAATTTTGCAACCTTTTTTATTTAAATAATTAATCATTGGTATACTTGATGCTTCCCTCATATCATCAGTATTAGGTTTAAAAGTTACACCTAAAAAAGTAATATTCTTATTCTTAAGCCTATTTCTTAAAATTTTATCAATTCTTTTTGTAAGATTTATTTTTCTTTGATTATTTGATTTGACAACACTTTTTATAATTGAGAGATCAGTTTTATGTTTATCGGCAACGTCAATTAAGGCTCTTGTATCTTTAGGAAAGCATGAACCTCCATAGGCAGGCCCTGCCCTTAAAAATCTATCACCAATTCTTTGATCCAAGCCCATGCCAACGGAAATATCTTGAATATTAACACCAATTTTTTCACATAAATTAGCTAATTCGTTTATGTAGGAAATCTTTGTAGCTAAAAAAGCATTGGACGCATATTTTATCATTTCAGCACCTCTTCTTGAAGTTTTAAAATATCTGCTAGATTTTTTTATTATAGGTAAATACAAAGATTTTAAAATTCTATTAGCTTTGTTACTTTCAGTCCCAACAACAACTCTATCAGGATAAATAAAATCTCTTATAGCTTCTCCCTCTCTTAAAAATTCAGGATTAGAAACTACATCTATTAGTTTTTTTTTCTTTAAATTTTTTAAAATTTTTTCAATTTTATCTCCAGTTGTCACGGGAACTGTGGATTTTGTTATGATGATTTTATATTTAGAAATACTTTTCTTTAATTGTTTTGCTACTGCAAATACGTGTTTTAAATCAGCTGAATTACTTTTTTTTTTGGTAGGAGTCCCAACACAAATAAATATAATATCAGATTTCTTTACTGCTTCATTTAAATCTGAGGTAAAGAATAATCTTTTAGCTTTATAGTTTCTTTTTAGTATTTCTTCTAATCCTGGTTCATAAATGGGCACTTTACCTTTATTTAGTGTTTCAATTTTTTTTTTATCTTTATCAACACAATAGACAATATTTCCTACATCAGAAAAACAAACACCACTAACAAGTCCAACATAACCAGTTCCTATCATACATAATTTCATAATTTTGAAATCTCTATTCCAGATTTAATGTATCCATTCATACTTCCACAGTCCAAGTATTTACCAGAAAAGTTATGTGCTATAAATTTTTGATTCTCTTTAATTAAAGTTTGAATAGAATCGGTAATATGTATTTCACCACCTTTACCTGGTTTTTGTAATAATAATTTTGCAAATATTTTTCTTGGTAAAATATATCTTCCGATTACAGCTTTATTGGATGGTGCCTCTTTTATCGATGGCTTTTCAATTACATCCTCAATTAAAAAATTATTTTTATCTATTTTTTTTTTCAATTTATAGACACCCCACCTAGACACTGTTTTTTTATTAACATTCATACTCGCCATAACTGATGCTTTATATTTTTTATGGATTTGGATCATAGATTTAGAGCAGTTTTTTTTTACTATAAGGTCATCTGGTAGTAACATTAAAAAAAATTTATCCTTAATAATATTTTTAGTTTTTAAAACTGCATCACCTGTACCTAAAGGTTTATTTTGATAAACAAATTTTATAATTTTTTTATATTTTTGAATTTTTTTGTATTCTTTTAAAGTTCTTGGATCTTTCTTTTTTTTTATTATCTTTTTATAAAAATTATCATTATAAAAATATTTCTTAATCATCATTTTTTTTTTAGAAATAATAAAAACAACTTCTTTTATTCCAGCCTCAATACACTCATCCAAAATATATTCAATCCCAGGTTTACCATTTATAGGTAAAAGCTCTTTGGCGAAAACACTAGTTAATGGTAGTAATCGAGTTCCTAAACCAGCTAGAGGAATAATTGCTTGTTTAATCATTTGAATGTTTTACTTATAAAAATTATTTTATACAAATGAAAATTTTAATTAAGAATAAAGATATAAATGAGGCACTCAAAAATGTTTCAAATTTAGGTTTCGTTCCAACAATGGGGTGTCTTCATAAAGGGCATGAATATTTAATAAAACAGTCAAAAAAGAAATGTAATCGAACACTAGTAAGTATTTTCATAAATCCAACTCAATTTAATAATAAAAAAGATTATTTGTCATACCCAAAGAATTTGAAGAAAGATCTTAATATCTTAAAAAAATTAAAGGTCAATTTTGTTTATATCCCAAATAAAAAAGACATCTATTCATTTAAAAGAAAAAAGGCAATAGTTCTAAAAAAAGAAAATAAAATACTTTGTGCAAAATTTAGAAAAGGTCATTTTGAGGGTGTAATTGACGTAATGGATAGATTGACAAATATTATTAAACCAAACAAAATATTCATGGGTGAAAAAGATTATCAACAGCTACTGTTAGTTAAAAAGTTTATTGAAAAAAAAAACAAAACAAAAATTATCTCGTGCAAAACAGTTAGAAATAAAAATAGACTTGCTTTATCTTCAAGAAATCAATTACTTAATAAAAGAGATCTAATTAAAGCAGGTAAAATAGCTAAAGAATTATTCTATTTTAAAATATTTCTTAAAAATAGCAAAATAACAAAAAATCTATTACATAAGAAAATAGAATTATTAAAAAAAAAATTTGATATTAAGATCGATTACTTAGATATTAGAAATAAAAATAGTCTTAAACCTTCTTTAAATATAAAAAATTCAAAAATTTTTATTGCTTATTATATTAATAATGTAAGATTAATAGATAATTTCTAAAAGTAATATGCACCAACACCTAAAAAGGACACAAACCCAATCACATCAGTAATTGTTGTTACAAATACACTAGATGCTATGGCTGGATCAATATTCATTTTTTTTAATGAAACAGGAACTAGAATTCCAAAAAGACCAGCTATGATCATTGTCAAAATCATTGAAATAGAAATTATTAAAGAAAGTTGACTATCTTGAAACCATAATTGAACTATTAATGAACTAATAATAGCAAAGATTATTCCATTTAAAACTCCAATATTAAATTCTTTTAATATATTTTGACTAAAATTATTTTTTGTTAAATCATTTGTTGCCAAAGATCTCACTGTTACGGCTAATGTTTGCATTCCAGCATTGCCACCCATCGAAGCTACGATCGGCATTAAAAAAGCAAGAACTACCATTTGTTCAATAGTTGCTCCAAATAAACTTATGCACCAAGTCGCTAGGAAAGCAGTAAATAAATTTAATAATAACCAATTAAATCTTCTTTTTGTTTTAGTAAATACACCATCTGTAATTTCCTCATCACCAACACCGGCAAGTCGTAACGTATCTTCTTCAGCTTCCTCTTTTAAAACTGTCAAAATATCATCAGAAGTTATCATTCCAACAAGTTTATTGTTCTTATCAACCACACATGCTGAATTTAACCCATAATTTTCAAATAAGTTACCTACTTCTTCTTTGTCCATATCTACGGGTACTAAAAAAATTGTCTCCTCCATAATATTAGACATTTTTGTTTCCCTTGGTGTTCGTAAAACTTTAGATGAAGGTACAGTGCCAATTGGTTTAAAATTTTCATCAACAATAAAGATTTCCAAAAATTGTTCTGGTAAATCTTTGTTTTCTCTTAAATAATCAATTGTCTGACCAACTGACCAATTACTTGGAATTGCTGTAAACTCCCTTTGCATTATTCTAGCAGCACTATCCTCTGGATAGCTAAGTCCTTCTAGTAAAGCAAAACGATCTTTAGGGGGTAAAGCGCTCAGGATGGAATTTTTATTCTTTTCTTCAATATTTTCTAAAATCGCTATTGCATCGTCAGATTCAAGATTTTTCAATATTCTAACGATTGACTCTGAAGATAAAAATTTAATAATCTCTGTTTGAACAGACTCATTTAGCTCCACAAATACTTCTGGATCAATTCTAAAACTGTTTAATTTAATTAAACTTTCTCTATCATTTTCACTTAAATGTTCAATAATATCGGCTGCATCTGCAGGATGCATTTCTTTGAATGAATTGATAATAAATAATGCATCATTATTAGCTATTTTATCTGTGACAACTTTTATAAATTCTTTATTAAATTCAAAATTTACTTTTTTATCTTTAATTTTTTTAACTAAAGTCATAAATTAACCTATTATTATGTCGGCTCTTTTAATACAAAATGAAAAGATTACAATTTTTAAATGAATATTGAGGTTAAAAAATCAAAAAAACCAATAAAATACGAAGAAGCTATCAATTTTATGGAGTCAAAGATTCACAAGGTAAATGAAAATACAGCTAATGAGCTAATTTGGACTTTAGAACACAACGAAATTTTTACAGCCGGTACAAGTTTTAAAGAAAATGAAATTTTAGACAAATCAATAAAAATTATCCGGACAAATAGAGGGGGTAAAATTACCTATCATGGGCCAGGACAACTAATTTGTTATTTTATTATTGATCTAAAAAAAAGGGGCAAAGATATAAGAAAGTTTATATCCATAATTGAAAAAACAATTATTGATACAATTAAATTTTTTAAAATTGAAACTTTTGCAGACAAAAAAAATATTGGGATTTGGTACGATGATAATAAAGAGATTAAAAAAGTTGCAGCTATCGGTGTAAGAGTTCGTAAATGGATTGCTTATCATGGTTTTTCAATAAATATTAACAATAAACTTGATAAATACGATGCTATAATACCATGTGGTATAAGTAATAGAGGTGTAACTAACTTAAAAACGATCGTTGATCAAAATTATGATGAATTAGAAAATAAACTAATAGAAAATTTTTTAATTAATTTAAAAAGTTAAGTCTTTTTGATTTAAGCAAATTTTTAAAGTAATCTGGTAATAAAGCCTTATAGGTATGTTTTTTATCATTTATTAAAAATTTAATTTGATAAGAATGAAGCATTAACTTCTTGTTTATACCTTTGAGATTAACGTGTTTATATTTTTCGTCACCATAAATTGAATGACCAATATTATACAATTGCTTTCTTAATTGATGTTTTCTACCAGTGATTGGTTTAAGCTCAAGTAAACTAGCTTCTGAATTTTTGTCTATTACCTTAAAAATTGTTTTAGCTTTTTCAACTATTTTCTTTCCATTATCATATCTAATTAAATTATCATTTAATTCTCCAAAATTTTTTTCTAATTCGCCATGACAAATTGCTAAATACGTTTTATGTATCTTTCTTAACCTAAAAAGTGAAGTTAAAAGTTGTGCCATTTCTCTTTTTTTGGCAATTATAAAAACACCCGATGTGTCCTTGTCCAGTCTGTGAACAGAATAAGGTTTCGTATTTTCGAATATTTTACTTTTTTTAAAAATATCTATTAAATTTTTTTTCGATTTAGTTCCACCTTGTACTGAAATTCCAGAGTCCTTGTTTATTACTATAAAATTCTCATTATTTTCAATTATAGACTTTTCATTAGATTTAATGATTGTATTAGAAGGTTTGAAATTTATTTTTTTGTTATTAGATCTCTCCTCAAAGTCTAAATTAAATAATTCTACTTTGTCGTTCAAATTAAGTTTAGTAGAACTTTTAACTTTTTTTTTATTTAATCTAATTTTTCCAGTTCGTAATTTTTTTTCAATTAATCCTTGAGGTATTTTTCCTATTTTATTCCTTAAAAATCTATCTAGACGCATATTTTTAAATGTTGCGTCTACAACAAAACTTTTTATCATTTTTAAAACTTATTTACTTACAGGTTCTTTTTTACTGTCTTTATTCTCTGTATTTTTAGATTGATCATTTTTCTTTTTGTCAACTCTTCTAGCTTCAATATCTCTATCAACAAACTCAATTATAGCCATCGGAGCATTATCACCATATCTAAAACCAGCTTTAATTATTCTTGTGTAACCACCACTTCTTTTTTCATATCTTTTTGATAGTGTTTTTGTAACTTTGTTAGCTGACTTTTTATCTTGAAGTTGTGAAATTAAGTTTTTAGTAGAAGATAAGCTATTTTTCTTACCTAAAGTTATAATTTTGTCTGCTTGGGGTTTTAAAAATTTAGCCTTAGGTAAAGTAGTTTTAATCTGCTCATACTTTATCAAAGAATTGAGCATATTCTTAAGTAATGCTTTTCTATGTTCTGAATTTCTATTTAGTTTTTTGTTCGCAAAACCATGTCTCATTAAATAGCTTCCTCTAACTTTTTAGACATTTCTGCTATATTATCTGGGGGCCAATTTGGAATTTCCATACCTAAATATAAAGACATTCCAGTTAAAACTTCTTTAATTTCATTTAGAGATTTTCTTCCAAAATTAGGAGTTCTTAACATTTCTCCCTCTGATTTTTGAACTAGATCACCAATATAAATTATATTATCATTTTTTAAACAATTCATTGATCTTACTGATAGCTCTAGCTCGTCTACTTTTCTTAACAAATTTTTATTAAATTCTGGTTCAGTAGAAACTTCTTTAACAGGAACTTCAACAGGTTCGTCAAAATTTACAAACATTTTAAGTTGGTCCTGAAAAATTCTAGCTGAATAAGCAACTGCATCTTCAGCAGAGATTGAACCATTCGTTTCAACTTCCATTGTCAGTTTATCGTAGTCCAAAGCTTTTCCTTCCCTTGCTGTACTAACAGAATACGAAACTTTTTTAACAGGGCTATACAATGAGTCAATCGCAATTAGTCCCAATGGTGGTTCCTCTGGCTTATTAAGTTCAGCAGGTACATATCCCTTTCCAGTATTAACATTCATTTCCATATGAAAATTAGTATTTTCATCTAAATTACATATTACTAAATCAGGGTTTAAAATTTCTACATCTGCAATAGGTGATATATCTGAAGCTTTAATTTCTCCTGGTCCTTTTGCATCAAGTATTAATTTTTTGGTACCTTCAGAGTTACATTTTAAAGCTAATGATTTTACGTTTAAGACTATATCTGTAACATCCTCTCTCACACCCTTTATAGATGTAAATTCATGTAGGACACCATCTATTTGAATAGAAGTAACTGCTGCACCTCTTATTGAAGATAATAGTATTCTTCTTAAAGAATTTCCTAGAGTTAAACCGTAACCTTTTTCTAATGGCTCAGCAATTATCTTAGCATGTGTAAGGTCTTCGCTTAATTTTACATCTAGTTTTGATGGTTTAATTAATGATTTCCAATTTTTTATGTTTACATTCTCTGTCTCCATTAAACTCTCCTTTTTTTTGGTGGCCTAGTTCCGTTATGAGGCATAGGTGTTGTGTCTTTAATTGATAAAATTTTAAAACCTTTAGCTTGTAAAGCTCTTAATGCAGTCTCTCGACCTGAACCTGGTCCTTTTATTTCCACATTTAATGTTTTCATTCCATATTCTAGCGCTTTAGACGCTGCGGCATCAGCTGCTACTTGTGCTGCATATGGTGTTGATTTTCTTGAACCCTTAAAACCCTTTTGACCAGCTGAAGCCCATGAAATTACGTTACCATTTGTATCTGCGATAGAAATTATTGTGTTATTAAAGGTTGATTGTACATAAGCTATTCCATTAAGAATGTTTTTTTTTGTTTTTTTCTTTTTTGAGTAAGAACTTTTTGCAACTTTTTTTTCTGGTTTATCATTATCTTTTTTCTTATTTTCAATTTTGTCTGTATTAGCCATATTTATTTTTTAAGTGGGGTTAATTTTTTTCCAGCAATCGCAATTGCTTTTCCTTTTCTGGTTCTTGCATTACATCTTGTTCTTTGACCCCTAACAGGTAATTTTTTTCTGTGTCTTGAACCTCTATAACAAGCCAAATCAATTAACCTCTTTATGCTCAAAGAATAATCTCTCCTAAGATCACCCTCAACTTTAAAATTTTGATCAATATATTCTCTTATTTTTAAAATTTCGTCGTCGGTAAGTTGATTAACTCTTTTTTCCTTTGGGAAATTTAATGCATCACAGATTTGTTTTGAAAATTTATCACCAATGCCATAGATATAAGTAAGTCCAATTTGAACTAACTTGTTCTGAGGAATATTGATACCTGCAATACGTGCCATAATTTTGTGATAAATTGTAGCCTTTATATAAGAAGTTCTTTCAAAGTCAACGACTTAAAAATTGATAAAATTGCTGATTTTATTGGTTATTTGTTTGATTTCTAAAGAGCCATCAATCTCATGAAAATTAATATTTTTTGAATAAAAATCTAGGACAGGTCTAGTAGTCTTCATGTATGTGTCATACCTTTTTACGATAGTGTCCAAGTCGTCGTCAGATCTTTGTTCCTCTATCCTTCTTCTTTTAATTCTTTCAATTATAGTTTCCTTATTTACATTTAAAAAAAAAACTAAATCAATTTTTTGATCTGATTTTTCTAATAACAAATTTAAGTTTTTAGCTTGACTTAATGATCTAGGATATCCATCAAAAATAAGTCGATTTTTCTTTTGAGAGTCAAAAATAATATTACTAATAAGATTATTAACAATTTCATCACTTACAAATTTACCATCATTCATATCATTTATTATTTTTTTACCAATTTCAGTGTCTTTTTTAATTTCATCTCTCAAAATATCACCTGTGGATATTTGAAAACCATTTATTTTTTTTACCAAATATTTTGCTTGAGTGCCTTTTCCAGCTCCCGGGGGACCAAATAAAATAATATTCACCTATCTACCAAATTTAGTCTTTTTTATTAATTGTTCATACTGCGAACTCATTAATCTTGTTTGAATTTGAGTTACAGTATCTATTGCTACTACAACTACGATCAAGATTGAGGTGCCACCCAAATAAAATGGTATCGGATATTTCGCAATTAAAAATTCTGGCATTAAACAAACTAAAGTCAAATATAAAGCGCCAATAGTTGTCAGTTTCGTAAGTATGTTGTCAATGTATATTGCTGTACTTTCACCTGGTCTAATACCTGGAATAAAACCACCATATTTTCTCAAATTGTCTGCTGTTTCATTAGGATTAAATGTAATAGAGGTATAGAAAAAAGTAAAAAATATTATACCTGAAGCGTATAACAACATATAAAGAGGTTGACCTTGCGTAAAATATGAACTTAAGTTTAAAAATGTATCGTTTTCAGAAAGATTAAAATTTGAAAAAGTTACAGGCAATAATAATAAAGCTGAAGCAAAAATTGCTGGTATAACACCTGCTTGATTTATTTTTAAAGGTAAATGTGAAGACTCTCCACCATACATCTTATTACCCATTTGTCTTTTTGGATAATTAATTAATATTTTTCTCAAAGCTCTTTCCATAAAAACAATAAAGAGTATTGTTAGAATAAGTAGTATAAAAATTGCTAAAATCATAGTGGTTGAAATAGCACCTGTTCTTCCGAGTTCAAATGTTGATACTAATGCTCTTGGAATTTCTGCAACGATACCAGCGAAAATTATCAGAGAAATTCCATTTCCAATACCTCTCTGAGTAATTTGTTCCCCTAACCACATTAAGAAGATTGTACCAGCAACTATTGTTGTAACTGTTGATATCTTAAAAAATACTCCAGGATTTATAACTAAATTTGCAGACGACTCTAGACCAACGGATAGACCATAACCTTGAATTGTCGCAAGAAATACAGTTCCATATCGAGTGATTTGCGTAATTTTTGATCTTCCTGTTTCTCCTTGGGCTTTTAAATTCTTAAAATATTCTGAGACACCTGTTAACAATTGAACGATGATTGATGATGAAATATAAGGCATAATTCCTAATGCAAATATTGCCATCCTACTTACTGCTCCACCTGCAAAAACATTAAACATCCCCAACAAACCTTTTTGATTTCCCTCCATTAAATTTTTTAATTGCTCAGGGTCTATACCTGGTAAAGGAACAAATGTTCCAAATCTATAAACGGCAAGCAAAGCTAGAGTGAAAAAAATTCTGTTTCTTAAATCAATACTTGAAGATGCCGCGCTCATGGATACAATTATTTCTTAATTTGAATAGATCCACCAATCTTTTCAAGCTTATTAACTGCTGATTTAGATGCTAAATCTGCTTCAATGTTTATCTTATCTTTTATTACTCCTGATCCTAATATTTTTAATTTAGATGATCTTTTATTAATTAGTTTTAATTTTTTTAATAAATTTGAATTTAAAATTTCAGAAGTTTTAACACTTTTTTTATCAATAAAAGATTGAATCTTATCTAAATTTAAAATGGCTACATTCTTTTTTTCGATAGGATTGAATCCTCTTTTTGGCAATCTTCTGTACAAAGGCATCTGACCACCTTCAAAACTTTTTATTGATACACCCGATCTTGATTTTTGTCCCTTAACTCCTCTGCCTGAAGTTTTTCCTTTGCCAGAGCCTATTCCTCTTCCGACCCTAATTTTCTTCTTATTAATTTTAATTCTGTTATTTAGGCTAATCATTACCCTCTTTTCTCAATGATTTCAGAAATTTTTTTGTTTCTTATGTTAGAAATTTGCTTTGGAGAATTTTGTTTTAACAAAGCTTTCATTGTTGCCCTGATTACGTTATGGGCATTAGAGGTCCCCATTGATTTTGCCACTATATCTTTGACACCTAAAACTTCACAAACAGCTCTTACTGGTCCACCCGCAATAATACCTGTTCCCTTAGAGGCCGCTCTTAAAACTATTCTACCGGACCCATCTTTAGCTTTAACATCATGGTGAATGGTTCTTCCTTCTCTCAGAGGTATATGAATCAATTTTCTTCTGGCCATTTCGTTTGCTTTTTTAATTGCGTCTGGAACTTGCTTAGCTTTTGCATGGGCTATACCGATTTTGCCAGACTGATTTCCAACGACCACCAAAGCTGAAAAGCCAAATCTTCTTCCTCCTTTAACAACTTTGGTTATTCTGTTAATATGAACCAATTTTTCTAAGATATCATCTGATTTTTTTTCTTTAATGTTATCCATTATTAAAACTCCATTCCATTTTTACGTAAAGTCTCTGCAAAAATTTTTACTCTTCCATGATATTTGTAAAGACTCCTATCAAAATAGATCTTAGAAATTTTTTTTTCTAGAGCTTTTTTAGCCAATTTTTCTGCAACTATTTTAGATAGTTCGGTTTTAGTAATTTTTTTTTCGGACCTAAAATCTTTTTCAATAGATGAGGCTGATAAAAGCGTTATATTTTTATCATCATCGATTATTTGCGCAGAGATATTTTTTGATGATCTTGATATACTCAACCTAAATCTATCTTTATTTGCTACTGATTTCAATTTTTTACCAACTCTAAATTTTCTTCTCTTATTTGTTGTAAGTTTCATTATTTCTTTTTACCCTCTTTTTTTAAAATATATTGACCTTTTTCTCTGACACCTTTTCCTTTGTAAGGCTCAATTTTTCTTAATGTTTTGAGTTTTGAAGCCACTGAACCTACTTGCTGTTTATTCGCACCTGTTATTTTCAAAGTTGTTTGTTTCTCAACAGCTATTTTTATTCCTTCAGGTATGTTGAAATTAATATCATGGCTGTACCCAAGTTGTAAGTTTAATTGATTACCTTTGAGTGCTGCCCTATAACCAACTCCTACTAATTCTAAAACTTTTTCATAACCTTTGCTTGATCCAATCACAGCGTTATTTATTAAGCTCCTATTCATGCCCCATAATCTTTTTGTATTTTGATCTATTTTTTTTGGTTTGATTGATATTTCTTTACCATCCTTAATATCTAAAGAAAAAATATCTAAATCTATATTAAGAGCAGACTTACCTAGTGGGCCCTCAATATTCAATATACTTCCAGCTAAAGCCACCTTTACTTTATCTGGTATCGAAATATTTATTTTACCTATCTTAGACATTAAAATACCTTACAAATTATTTCGCCACCAACACGTTGTTTTCTCGCATCAATATCTGTCATTACACCTTTTGGTGTTGAAACTATTGCAATTCCTAGGCCATTATTAATTTTTGGCAAACTTTCTGCACTTGAAAAAATTCTTCTACCTGGTTTGGATACTCTTTCGAAAGCACTTATAACAGGATTTCCTGAGTGATATTTTAATTCTAGGGTAAGTGTAGGTTTATTATTCTCAGAGTTCACCTTGAACTCATTAATAAATCCCTCATTTTTTAAGATCCCGGCAATCTTTGTTTTAAAATTTGATGAAGGTAGCTCAACTTTTTTATGGTTTCTTGATTGAGCATTTTTAATTCTTGCTATCATATCTCCTATTGGGTCACTTAAGCTCATATATTCCTTTCTACCAACTTGATTTAACTAATCCTGGTATTTTTCCTTGTAATCCTAATTGTCTTAATGCGATTCTAGATATCTTTAATTTTCTATAAACCCCATGTGGTCTTCCTGTAATTTGACATCTATTCATTACTCTTATTTTTGCCGAATTTCGTGGTAATTTTGACAATTTTTGTTGTGCTTTAAATCTTTCTTCTAATGAAAGTTTTTTATTCATAATAATTTTTTTCAATTGTTGTCTTTTCTTAAAATATTTATCTGATAATTTTATCCTCCGATTATTTTTATTAACTGAACTAAGTTTAGCCATCTTAATTATCTCCTTTCTTAATAAATGGGAAATTAAACTTCTCTAATAAAGCAAAACTATGCTTTATGTCTTTAGATGAGATTACAATTACGATATCTAATCCTCTGACCTTATCCGCTCTGTCAAAACTAACCTCTGGGAAAATTATATGTTCTTTTATACCAAAAGTATAATTTCCAAATTTATCAAAACCAGTAGATGACAGACCTCTGAAATCCTTTATTCTTGGTAAAGCAATATTAACTAATCTGTCTAAAAACTCATACATTTTATTCTTTCTAAGGGTTACCTTTAAGCCAGCGTTTGAGCCTTTTCTTGTTTTAAAATTCGCAACTGATTTTTTAAATTTAGTTATAACTGGTTTTTGTCCAGTTATTTTCGCTAAATCCTCTTCACAAGATTTTAAAATCTTATTATCATTACCATCAAGACCAAGCCCCATATTTAAAACTATTTTTTTAATCTTAGGACCCATATATAAACTCTTAAAACCAAATTGAGATTTGAGTGATGGTTGGATTTCATTAAAGTAGAGTTCTTTTAATCTGGGTGTCATTATTTTTTAGATTCTTTCTTTTTATTTTTAATTTTTTCATCAATCAAACTTAGATTTGAAATATGGATAAAACTCTCTTTTGAAAAAATTCCACCTTTTTTTTCTTTTGTTGTTTTGACGTGTTTTTTAACCATGTTGATATCTTTAATCTTTGCTCTATTGTTTGATCTATCTATTTCAATTACTTCACCCTCTTTATTTCTATCTCTACCTGACAAAACTTTAACTTTAAGACCTTTTTTAATCATTATAAAACCTCTGGAGCTAATGAAATTATTTTCATTTGCCCTCTATTTCTTAACTCTCTAGTTACCGGTCCAAAAATTCTTGTCCCGACTGGTTCACCCTTATCATCAACCAATACTGCAGCATTATTATCAAATTTAACTTTTGAGCCATCATCTCTGTGTATTCCTTTTTTAACCCTTACTACGACAGCTTTATGAACTGACCCTTTTTTTACTTTACCTTTTGGTATCGCCTCTTTTACCGCTATTACAATTGTGTCACCGATGCTAGCATATCTTCTTTTTGACCCACCTAAAACTTTTATACACTCAATTTTTTTAGCTCCAGTGTTATCTGCTACGAGTAATTCAGTTTGAACTTGTATCATTATTTTAAATTCTCCATTACTTGAAATTTTTTGTTTTTAGAGAATGGTTTACTCTCAATTATTGATACTTTATCCCCATTTTTATATTTATTATTTTCGTCATGAGCATTGTATTTCTTTTGCACTTTAATAACTTTTTTAAGCACTGGATGCGAATATTTTCTTTCTACCAAAACAGTTATAGTCTTATTTGGTTTGTCACTTACAACAATTCCTTTTAAAATTTTTTTAGGCATTTAATTTTCCTTTTAATACTGTTTTTAATCTTGCAATTGTCTTTTTTGTTTCATTAATTTTAGCAGGATTTGTTACTTGAGAATTCATCTTTTGAAATCTCAAGTTAAATAAATCTTTTTTTAATTTATCAATATTCTTAAATATTTGATCTTTTGTAAGTTTTTTAATTTCTTGTTTCTTCATATTATGCAAATCTTTTTATTGTTTTTGTTTTTATAGGCAACTTTGCTGAGGCTTTATATAGCGCTTCTTTTGCTATCTGTTCAGAGACGCCATCTACCTCGAATAAAATTCTTCCTGGCTTCACTCTACATGCATAAAACTCGGGAGATCCTTTTCCCTTACCCATCCTGACCTCAATAGGTTTTTTTGATACTGGAATATTAGGAAAAATTCTTGTCCATACTCGACCCTGTCTTTTCATATGCCTTGTTAGCGCTACTCTAGCCGCCTCAATTTGTTTTCCTGTCACCCTATCAGGTGATAAAGCTTTTAATGCGTACGCCCCATAATTTATAAAATTGGCTCTAGACGCACTCCCGTGTATTCTTCCTTTGTGCGCTTTTCTCCATTTTGTTCTTACTGGTTGTAACATTTATTTTCCTTCTTTTTCTTTAACTTTATTTGTTTCCTGGCTAAATTCTTTTGCAAACACTTCACCCTTATAGATCCATACTTTAATTCCAATAATTCCATATGTTGTAAGTGCCTCAGCCTCAGCATAATCAATGTCTGCTCTCAAAGTATGTGACGGAATACTACCGTCTCTTAACCATTCTGTTCTTGCAATCTCATTTCCACCTAATCTACCACTCACTGAAACTTTGATACCTTTAGCACCCAATCTTAGGCAAGACTGCATTGCTCTCTTCATTGCTCTTCTATAAGAAATCCTTTTAACTAATTGTTGAGCGATATTTTCTGCTACTAGATAAGAATTAGTCTCAGGTTTTTTAACTTCTTTAATATTTAAATTGACTTCATTAGTAGTTAGTTTTGACAAATTATTCTTAATTTTATCTATATCACTTCCTTTTTTACCAATTACAAAGCCCGGTCTAGATGTATAAATAGTCACGTAACATTTATTGGCAGTTCTTTCTATCATCACTTTAGAAACACCCGAGTTAATTACATTTTTTTTTATGTATTCTCTTATTTTGTAATCTTCAATTAAATAATTCCCAAAATCTTTTTTCTTAGCGTACCAAACAGAATCCCATCCTCTGTTAACACCTAATCTAAAACCAACAGGATTAACTTTTTGACCCATGACTCTCCATTTTTTTAGTTTCTTGTAAAATTATAGTTACACTCGAATAAGGTTTTAAGATTGGTGCAGCTCTCCCCTTTGCTCTAGGTCTAAATCGTTTCATTATAATTTTTTTTCCACAGTAAGCTTCTTTAACTACTAGTTTATCTATATCGTATTGAAAATTATTTTCTGCATTTGCCACAGCTGAATTAATTGTTTTTCTTATGTCTTTTGTAATTCTTTTTTCAGAAAATTGCAGATCTCGAATAGCTACATCGACTTTTTTTCCAACTATACCCCTTAAAATCGGGTTAAGTTTTCTCACACTAGATCTAATATTGTTATTAATAGATTTAACGATTTTATTCTTATCTTTATTTATTTTCTTTTTTTTACTCATAAATTTTCTATTTTTTTGCCTCCGCTTCCGCTGGCTTCGCTTTTTTATCAGCTGGTGTGTGACCAAAAAAGGTTCTCGTTGGTGCAAATTCACCTAATTTGTGACCGACCATATCCTCAGAAATTGTAATTGGTATAAATTTTTTGCCATTATAAATCAAAAAACTAACACCAACAAAATCAGGAATTATAGTAGATTTTCTTGACCAAGTTTTGATAGGAATTTTCTTTGGATCAACCTTATACTTCTCAACTTTTTTCATTAAACTTTCCTCTACGAAAGGTCCTTTCCATACTGCTCTAGCCATTACTTAGTGTCCTTTCTTTTGTTTCTTCTCTTCACAATAAATTTATCCGTCCTTTTGTTATCTCTAGTTTTTAAACCTTTAGCTGATTGACCCGTAGGTGAAACTGGATGTCTTCCTCCTGCTGATTTACCTTCTCCACCTCCATGAGGGTGGTCTACCGGATTTTTTACCACTCCTCTGGTATGAGGTCTTCTACCTAACCATCTCGATCTTCCTGCTTTTCCAATCTTGATATTTTTTTGATCAGGATTGCTCAAAACACCAATTGTAGCTAACGATCTAGAGTCAATTTTTCTAACTTCACCTGAAGTTAACTTTACTAAACTGTAATTTCCATCTACACCACTGATTACTACTGATGTGCCAGCTGATCTAGCCAATTTACCACCTGCCCCAGGCTGAATTTCAACATTATGAATATTTACTCCAACGGGAATATCTTGAAGAGGCATACAATTTCCTATTTTAATCTCTTTTTTTGAGCCATTTTCTATTTTATCTCCAACTTTAATCTTTTGGGGCGCTAAATAATATGAATGATTACCATCAACAAATTTTATTAGCATGATGTAACAGGATCTGTTTGGATCATATTCTATTCTTTCTACAGTTCCAGGCATATCAAATTTCTTTCTATAAAAGTCGATATGTCTATACATTTTTTTATGACCCCCAGCTCTATTGGATGACGTTATATGACCGTTATTATTTCTTCCTTTCATTGAATTTTTAGGAGAAACAAGAGCCTTGAAGGGTTTGCCTTTCCATAGCCCAGTTCTATCGACCAAAATTGTTCCTCTCGTAGATTTTGTATATGGTTTAAAAGTTTTTAGTCCCATGTTTAAATACCTGCTGTAAGATCTATGCTTTGACCTTTTTTAAGTGTTATTATTGCTTTTTTAAATCCAGAAATCTTAATTTTTCTTCCCCTTGTCATTTTAGCTCTGTTTTGTTTGTTTATAATATTTACTTTCACAACATTTACTTTGAAAATTTTCTCAATATTTTTTTTTAAATTTTTTTTATTAGCGCCAGTCGGAACTTTAAAAACTATTTTATTATGTTCAGATAATTTCGTAGATTTTTCTGTTACGATTGGTGATATAATTTTATCAAATAGGTGAATTTTATTCATTATACATATCTCTTTTCTAGTTCTTTGACAGAACTCTCTGTAAAAACAGTTTTCTTATATTTAACAACATCAAAAGCACTAAAATGATTAACATCGGTTACTTTGATGTTTGGAATATTTCTAATCGATTTCTCTATCTTTTTCTTTGAAGATTTATCTAAAATTATTAACGAGTTTGAAATTTCAAGTTTTTTTATAATATTATACATCTCTTTTGTTTTTTTAATCTCTGAACTAAAATCATTTAATACAATTAAATTTTTGTGTTTAATTTTTTCACTCATCAAAGAAGCAATACTTTGTTTTTTTTCATTTTTATTTAATTTTCGTTTTTTATATGCAAGTTCCCCTTTCGGTCCGTGAGCAACACCACCACCTACAAATATTGGGGCTTTTCGGCTAGCATGTCTAGCATTTCCCGTTCCTTTCTGAGCATATATTTTTGAAGTGGGGCCAGAGATTTCATTTTGTTGTTTTGTCTTAGCATGACGGCCTTTATAATTTGCGTTAGTTTTATATAAAACATTATTGACTAGTCGCTTATTTATTTTTACTGAAAAAATTTTATCTAAAACTTCAATAGACTCATTTTTTCCATTTATATTAATTTTTTCAATTTTCATTATTTTTTCTTTTTCTCAGGAGTTTTTTTAGCTTTTTCTGATGCTAGTATTTTTTCTTCTATAGTCTTTTTGTAAATATTTTTGACTGATTTTTTAACTAAAACTTCAGAGTTTTTTGAACCAGGTATAGATCCTTTTAGATATAATAACTCATTTTCAATATCTGTTTTAATAATCTCTATATTTTGCATTGTTCTAAGTTTATCTCCCATGTGTCCTGCCATCTTTTTTCCTTTAAAAACCTTACCAGGATCTTGTCTTTGACCTGTTGAACCATGAGATCTATGTGATATTGAGACTCCATGAGTTGCTCTTAAACCCCCAAAATTATGTCTTTTCATTGCTCCCGCGAAACCCTTACCAATTGTTTTTGATCTAGTGTCTACATACTTTACATCTTTAAAGATTTCTAAACCAAATTCATTTCCCTCTTTATATTTGTTTACATCTAGAACTTTAAATTCTTTGAGTTTTTTTTTAGCTTCAGTATTTTTTTTTGCAAAATATCCTTTCATAGCCTTACTAAGTTTCGAATTTTTAATCTTTCCATAACCAAGTTGAACAGCGCTATAGCCTCTTTTTTCTTGACCAATTATTTGAATAACACGAGCCTTTTCCATTTTTAAAACGGTTACTGGCACTAACTGACCTGTTTTATAAAACTCTCTAGTCATTCCTATTTTTTTTCCAATTAATGCGATTTCACTCATATCTAAATCTTTATTTCCACGTCTACACCCGAAGCCAAATCAAGTTTCATTAAAGCTTCAACAGTTTGAGGTGTTGGTTCAATAATATCAATCAATCTTTTGTGAGTTCTTGACTCAAATTGTTCTCTACTTTTCTTGTCAATATGTGGGGATCTTAATACTGTATATCTCTCTATTCTTGTTGGTAACGGGATTGGACCTTTAATAGTTGCTCCTGTTCTTTTAACTGTGTTTACAATTTCCTCAGTAGAAGCGTCGAGAATTTTATTATCGTAAGCCCTTAGTTTTATCCTTATATTTTGCTTTTCCATTTTAACCTGCAACCTTTTTTGTTACTTCATCTTGAACGTTCTGTGGAACTTTTGAATAATGATCAAAAAACATGGAATATTGAGCTCTTCCTTGAGACATTGATCTTAAACTGTTAATATAACCAAACATATTTGCAAGAGGAACCATTGCTGTTATAACAGTTGCGTTTCCTCTTTGCTCTTGAGTATTAATTTGCCCTCTTCTACTGTTAAGATCACCAATAACATCACCCATATAATCTTCTGGAGTTACAACTTCAACTCTCATAATTGGTTCTAAAAGTTTTAGTCCACCTTGAGTACACGCTTCTTTAAAGCAAGCCCTGCTAGCTAATTCAAAAGCTAAAACGCTTGAGTCCACGTCATGATGTAAGCCATCAACAATTGTAACTTTATAATCAATCATAGGAAAACCTGCTAAAATTCCACTATCTGAGACTGTTTCAATACCTTTTTCAACACCAGGGATAAATTCTTTTGGTATTGCACCTCCTTTAATTGCACTTTCAACCAATCTTCCTTTACCTGGTTCTTGGGGTTCTATGAAAAGCTTAACTTTTGCGAACTGGCCAGCTCCACCACTTTGTTTTTTGTGTATGTACTCAAATTCTGCAGATTTCTCTATTGTTTCTCTATAAGCGACTTGAGGTGCACCAACATTTGCCTCAACCTTAAATTCTCTTTTCATTCTATCAACAATAATATCTAAATGAAGTTCACCCATCCCTTTAATAATAGTTTGACCAGACTCTTCATCTGATGAAACTCTAAATGATGGATCTTCTTTAGCTAAACGAGCCAAGGCCTCACCCATTTTCTCTTGGTCACCTTTTGTTTTTGGCTCAACAGCTATTTCAATGACAGGATCAGGAAATTCCATTGGTTCCAATAAAACCGGTTTATCTTTATTACATAAAGTATGACCAGTCATAGTATTCTTCAATCCAGCTAGAGATACAATATCTCCTGCATTAGCCTCCTTTATATCCTCTCTTGAATTAGCGTGCATTAATAGCATTCTACCGACCCTTTCTTCTTTATCTGTTGAAGAGTTATAGATCGATGTTCCAGATTTTATTGTCCCTGAATAAATTCTAATAAACGTTAATGAACCAACAAAAGGATCATTCGCTACTTTAAAAGCTAGAGCAGAAAATGGGGAATTATCTTCAAATTTCATTTCAACCTCTTCATCAGATCCTACTTTTGTTCCTTTTATTGAGCTAATATCCTCAGGACTTGGGAGGTAATTTACAACAGCATCTAATAATGGTTGAACACCTTTATTTTTAAAAGCTGAACCAGTTAAAACAGGCACAAAATCAAAACTTAATGTTCCTTTTCTAATACATTTTATTAAATCTTCCTCTTTAATTTCATCACCATTTAAATAACTTTCCATTAACTTTTCATCTTGTTCTACAGCTAACTCAACTAATTCTGTTCTATACTTATTTGAGATTTCTTTTAAATCATCAGGTATATCTTTGTACTCCCATTCAGCTCCTAAAGCCTCATTTTTCCAAATCTGTGCTTTCATTTTAACTAAATCGATAACACCACTTAGTGAAGACTCAATTCCAACTGGAACTTGTAAAACTAATGGTTTTGCACCCAATCTGTCTTTTATCATCTCCACACATCTAAAAAAATCTGCTCCTGTTCTATCTAATTTATTTACAAAGCAAATTCTTGGAACCCTATATTTATCGGCTTGTCTCCAGACAGTCTCAGATTGTGGTTCTACACCAGCAACACCATCAAAAACAGCTACCGCACCATCTAAAACTTTTAATGACCTTTCAACTTCAATTGTAAAATCGACATGACCCGGAGTATCGATAATATTTATTCTATGATCTTGCCAAAAACAGGTTGTAGCTGCTGAAGTAATTGTGATACCTCTTTCTTGCTCTTGCTCCATCCAATCCATTGTTGCAGCACCATCATGTACTTCACCAATTTTATGACTTTTTCCCGTGTAATATAAAATCCTTTCAGTCGTGGTTGTTTTACCAGCATCAATATGTGCCATGATACCAATATTTCTATATTTATTTAGTGTATGAGTTCTTGCCATATTATTTACCACCTAAAATGTGCAAAAGCTTTATTTGACTCAGCCATTTTATGAACATCCTCTCTTTTTTTGACTGCTGCACCTTTTTTTTCATACGCATCATAAAGTTCATTAAAAATCTTATCGGACATATGTTTGTCTTTTCTTTTTCTTGCAGACTCTACTAACCATCTTATAGCTAAAGCTTGTGCTCTTTTACTTTTTACTTCTACCGGTACTTGATAAGTGGCCCCACCTACTCTTCTTGACCTAACTTCAACAGTTGGTTTAATATTATTAATCGCCTCATTAAATATATTTATTGGTTCGTCTTTTGATTTAGTTTTGATCTTTTCGATTGCATCATAAACTATTTTTGCTGCAATACCTCTTTTTCCATCGAACATAATATTATTAATTAATTTTGGAATTATCGTAGAATTAAATTTTGGATCTGGTGTAATGTTTTTTTTTGGCTGAGTTTTTTTTCTAGACATTATTATTTACCTTTTTTCGTTCCATATAAGGATCGTCTTTGCTTTCTATTGGCTACCCCTTGTGTATCTAAATTACCTCTTAAAATATGGTACCTAACACCTGGTAAATCTTTTACCCTACCACCTCTTATTAAAACTACTGAGTGTTCTTGAAGATTGTGACCTTCACCAGGAATGTATGCAGTAACTTCAAATCCATTAGATAATCTTACTCTAGCAACTTTTCTTAGGGCTGAGTTAGGTTTTTTTGGTGTAGTTGTATATACTTTAACACAAACCCCTCTTTTTAAAGGTTGTTTTTGCAAAGCTGGAACTTTGTTCCTAGCCAAAGGCTTAATTCTTTTTTTTCTTAACAATTGGTTTATTGTCGGCATATAAATTTTTATAATTTTTTATTTTTTGATGAAATAACTGACAGGTCATCCATGGCAGCGTTTAGTACAATAAAAGCACTACATTCCAACCAAAAAATTATCGCCAAATTACTTATTAATAAGACTTTGTCAAACTAAAACTAGTTCTAAAGAGTGTTATTTTTATTGATTTGCTTGAGTTTCGGAAGCTTCAATTTTTTCCTGTTCAGATAAGAACTTATTATCATCTTCAAGAGCTTTTTTATTCCATTTATTCTTTATATTACCAGTGCCAGCAGGAACCAATCTACCAACAATCACATTTTCTTTAAGCCCATTTAAGGGGTCAATTTTTCCTTTAATTGCAGCATCTGTAAGAACTCTTGTTGTTTCCTGAAAGGATGCAGCCGAAATGAAAGACTCAGTTTGTAAAGAAGCTTTTGTAATGCCCATTAATACTCTTTCACCTAAAGCAGGTTTCTTGCCATCTAACTTTAACTTGTCATTAATATTTTCAAATTTAATTCTATCTACAATTTCTCCAGGTAAGTAAGATGAGTCACCTGATGATTTAACCTCAACTTTTTTTAACATTTGTCTTAAAATAGTTTCAATATGTTTGTCATTTATCACAACACCTTGCAATCTATAGACTTCCTGAACTTGATTTACAAAATATTCTGTTAAATCTTTGATACCTAATATTCTTAATATGTCATGTGGAAGTGGTTGACCATCTAACAAATATTCTCCTTTTTTAATTTTTTCACCCTGATTAAAGTTTATATGTTTACCTTTAGGTATTAAATAATTCGATGGCTCAGATCCATCTTCTGGAACTATTGAAACTCTTTGTTTACCTCTTACCTCTTTACCAAAAATAACCTGACCATCATTTTCGGCAATTATAGCGCTGTCTTTTGCTTTTCTTGCCTCAAATAATTCAGCAACTCTAGGTAGACCACCTGTGATGTCTTTAGTTTTTGTTGTCTCTTTTGGTAATCTGGCTATTACATCTCCTGCAGATACTTTTTGACCATCTTTAACTGATAAAATTGAGTCTGGAACAAGGTAATATCTTGCTTCATTATCGTCAGCTTTTTTTATTACATTTCCTTTTTCGTCTCTCAAAGTAATTCTAGGCTTCAAATCTGAACTTTTAGATTGCGCTCTCCAATCAACAACTGATTTTGATGAAATCCCAGTGGCATCGTCAGTAGTCTCTTGAATTGATACACCATCAATTAAATCTACATAACTAGCTATACCTGATTTTTCAGCAATTACTGGCGTTGTATATGGATCCCACTCACAAATTTTTGTATTTGCTTTTATCTTATCTCCATTTTTAAAAAATAATTTTGAACCATATGCAACTTTGTATATTGCAGTTTGAACACCATTATCATCCTCTATTGATAATTGGGTATTTCTTCCCATAACAATCAAATTCTTTTTAGAGTCCTCTAAAATATTTGAGTTAATTATTTTTAAAACTCCATCTGTCTTTGTCACTATCTGAGAGTCCTGTTTCACAGACGCAGTTCCACCAACATGGAATGTTCTCATTGTTAGCTGTGTGCCTGGTTCACCAATTGACTGAGCAGAAATCATTCCGATTGCCTCACCTACATGAACCATTTTTCCTCTAGACAAATCCCTTCCATAACAGGTTGCACACACGCCTTCCTTTGAACTACATGTCATTACAGAATAAACTTTTAATGATTTTATACCTGCTGCATCAATTTTATCACAACCTGTCTCGTCAATCATATTTAACTTTTTTATTATTACTTCCCCTGTTAAAGGATGTTTAACATCAGAAGCTGCTACTCTACCTAGTGCTCTTTCGGATAAACTAACTACAACATTTCCACCCTCTAATATCTCTGAGAGCTCTATGAAACCAGGTTTATCACAATTTTTTTTAGTTATTGTTAAATCTTGTGCTACATCACACAATCTTCTTGTTAAATAACCAGAACTTGCTGTTTTAAGTGCAGTATCTGCCAATCCTTTTCTAGCTCCATGAGTAGAATTAAAATATTCAAGAGCTGTTAATCCCTCTTTAAAATTTGATGTAATTGGACTTTCAATAATTTCACCTGATGGTTTAGCAATCAAACCTCTCATACCAGCTAACTGCTTCATCTGTGCCGCTGAGCCTCTTGCGCCACTATCTGCCATCATAAATACAGAGTTTATTTTCAATCCATCTGAAGTTTTTTCTGTCGCGGAAATACCCTTCATCATTTCTCCAGCTACTTTATCAGTACATTTTGACCATGCGTCTACCACCTTATTATATTTTTCTCCTCTAGTAATTAGACCTTCAGCATATTGAGTCTCATAATCTGATATAAGTTTTTTCGTATCTTCTATTAATTGGGTTTTGTTCGCAGGTATAACAAGATCATCTTTACCGAAAGAAATTCCCGCTTTAAAAGCATGTTTAAATCCTAAATCTTTTAACTTATCACAAAATATAACAGTCGTTTTCTGACCGCAAAATCTAAAAACAATATCAATAACTTCTGAAACAACTTTTTTAGGTAACAATCTATCTACTAAAGAGAATTTAATATCCCTATTCTTCGGTAATAAATTAGCTAATAAAAATCTTCCTGCTGTTGATGTATATTTTTCAAATTTTTTATTACCTTTCTCATCTACCGTTTCAAATCTAGAAATTATAGTGCTATGAACTTTAATTTGACCAGATGATAATGCGAATTCAATTTGATCTGCGTTTAAAAAATATCCTGCTGGTTTATCTGTTAATGGTTCTTGAGATAAGTAATAAATACCTAAAATCATATCCTGGCTCGGAACAATAATAGGTTTGCCGTTTGATGGTGATAATATATTATTTGTTGATAACATTAATATTCTAGCTTCTAACTGAGCTTCTAAACTTAATGGAACGTGCACTGCCATTTGATCTCCATCAAAATCGGCATTGAAAGCTGCACAAGTTAAAGGATGAAGCTCAATCGCATCTCCCTCAATTAATTTTGGTTCAAAAGCTTGAACTCCCAGTCTATGTAAAGTGGGTGCTCTGTTTAGTAATACTGGATGTTCCCTCACAATTAATTCAAGAGCATCCCAAACAGCATTTGTTTCTTTCTCAACTAATTTTTTAGCTTGTTTAATAGTTGAGGCTAAACCTAATTTATTTAATCTTGCATATAAAAATGGTTTAAAAAGTTCTAATGCCATTTTTTTTGGTAAACCACATTCATGAAGTTTTAAATCAGGACCAACAACAATTACAGATCGACCAGAGTAATCGACTCTTTTACCAAGTAAGTTTTGTCTAAATCTTCCTTGTTTACCTTTAAGCATTTCAGCAAGAGATTTTAATGGTCTTTTTCCTGTTCCTGTTATAACTCTTCCTCTTCTACCGTTATCAAATAACGCATCAACTGACTCTTGAAGCATCCTTTTCTCATTTCTTACGATAATATCGGGTGCTTTGAGATCCATTAATCTCTTTAAACGATTATTTCTGTTAATAACTCTTCTATACAAATCATTCAAATCTGAAGTTGCAAACCTTCCACCATCTAAAGGAACCAAAGGTCTTAACTCAGGTGGTATTACTGGTACAACTGTCATGATCATCCATTCAGGTTTCTGACCTGTTTCGATAAAAGACTCTATTAATTTCAATCTTTTTATTGCTCTTTCTTCATTAACCTTTGATTTAGTCTCTTTTATGTATGATGCTAAATTTTTTCTCTCATTTTCTAAGTCTAAATTTTTTAACATTTCAAGGACCGCTTCTGCTCCTATACCTGCCGTAAATGCTTCCTCTCCGTATTCATCTTGGTATTTAGCCAGTTCTTCCTCATTTAGTAATTGATTTTTTTTCAAACCTGTCAATCCAGGCTCTATAACTATGAAATTCTCAAAATACAAAACTCTTTCAATTTCTTTAAGTTTCATATCGACTGCTAAAGCAATTCTGCTAGGAAGAGATTTTAGAAACCAGATGTGTGCAACAGGTGTAGCGAGATTAATATGACCCATTCTTTCTCTTCTTACGTTTGATTTTGTTACTTCAACACCGCATTTTTCACAAATAATCCCTCTAAATTTCATTCGTTTATATTTTCCACATAAACACTCGTAATCTTTTATTGGTCCAAATATTCTAGCACAGAAGAGACCATCTTTTTCTGGTCTGAAAGTTCTGTAATTTATAGTTTCAGGTTTTTTTATTTCTCCATATGTCCAAGACTTAATTTTTTCTGGACTTGCGAGAGAGATTTTGATGCTATTAAAGTTTTGAGTCTCTAAAATCTCAGAATTTTTAAATAGATCTGTTAATTCTTTTTTCATAAATTATTAATTTAGTTCCACGTTAAGGGCCAAAGATTTTATCTCTTTAACTAGAACATTAAATGATTCTGGTATTCCAGACTCGAAGTTTTCTTCTCCTTTAACAATAGTTTCATATACTTTTACTCTTCCAGCTACATCATCAGATTTCACTGTTAAAATTTCTTGTAGAGTATAAGATGCCCCATAAGCTTCTAAAGCCCATACTTCCATCTCTCCAAATCTTTGACCACCTAATTGAGCTTTACCACCCAATGGTTGCTGTGTGACTAAACTGTATGGTCCGGTTGACCTAGCATGAATTTTATCTTCAACCAAATGATGAAGTTTTAACATATATATAATACCTACTGTTACAGGTCTATCGAACATTTCTCCTGTTCTTCCATCCCACAAGTATGTTTGTCCTGAGCCGGGCAATTTAGCTAATTCAAGCATCTCAGTTACATTTTTTTCTTTAGCCCCATCAAAAACAGGCGTAGAAATTGCAACACCGTTTTGTAAATTTTCACATAAATCTTTGAATTCAGTTTTGCTTAATTTATCGACTTTGTTCTGAAATATTTCCTCACCATATACAGATTTTAAAAAATTTGAAATTTTTTCTGTTTTTTCAATTCTTTTGTTATTCTCATTAACTAATCTTTTAACCTCTTCACCAAATTCCTTACATGCCCAACCTAAATGTGTCTCTAAAATTTGACCAACATTCATTCTACTTGGAACACCGAGAGGGTTTAATACTATGTCTACTGGTCTACCATCCTCTCTGTATGGCATATCCTCAACTGGAACAATTTTACTTACAACTCCTTTGTTTCCATGTCTTCCAGACATTTTATCTCCAGGTCTTAATCTTCTTTTTATAGCAACGAAAACTTTAACCATTTTCATCACGCTTGGTAGCAAGTCATCACCACTTCTAATTTTTAAAACTTTATCTTCAAATCTTTCGATTATATCCTGTTTTGCGGAAGTGTACTGATCTTTTAGTTGAATAAGAGCTGCCTCACCTTTTGAGTCACTTGATGAAATTTTAAAGACATCATTAATAGAAAATTTATCAATAGTTTCAAAATCTAATTTTGTTCCAGCTTCAATATCTCTAATTTTTTTTGCTAATGAAGAGCCAGATAAAATTTGAGAAGCTCTTTGTTTAATACTTCTTTCTAAAATTTCCTCCTCTACTATTTTGTCTTGCTGAACTTGATCAATTTCAGCTCGTTCAATAGTTATAGATCTTTCATCTTTTTCAATACCATGTCTATTAAATACTCGCACATCAACTACAGTACCGCTACTTCCTCTTGACATCCTCAAAGATGTATCAGTTACATCTATTGCTTTTTCACCAAAAATAGATCTTAATAACTTTTCCTCTGGACCGGATGCGGAATCTCCCTTTGGTGTAACTTTACCAACTAATATATCGCCTGCATTTACCTCTGCTCCAATGTAAACTATACCAGACTCATCTAAATTTTTTAATGCTTCCTCATTAACATTTGGTATATCCCTAGTTATTTCTTCCTCACCAAGTTTTGTGTCTCTGGCCATTATTTCATATTCAACTATGTGAACAGATGTGAAAACATCGTCTGTGACACATCTTTCAGAAATTAATATGGAGTCCTCAAAATTGTAGCCTTGCCAGGGCATAAATGCTACCGTAACGTTTTTTCCTAAAGCTAACTCACCTAATTTTGTAGAAGGTCCATCAGCAATAATATCTCCAGATTTAACTTTATCACCCACTCTTACTAGTGGCCTTTGATTAATACACGTATTTTGGTTTGATCTTTTAAACTTCTGTAGATTATAAATGTCTACACCAGATTTTGAAAAGTCAGTTTCCTCTGTAACTTTAATTACAATTCTTTTACCATCTATTTTGTCTACTACTCCATTTCTTTTTGCAACTATAGTAACACCAGAATCTAGCGCAACATCACTTTCTATGCCTGTGCCGACCAAAGGTGCTTCTGGTTTTAATAGAGGCACCGCCTGTCTCATCATATTTGAACCCATTAATGCTCTATTAGCATCATCATTCTCTAAAAAAGGTATTAAAGATGCGGCTACAGACACTAATTGTTTAGGGGATACATCGATATAATCTATTGTATCTGGTTTAGCCAAAAGGAAATTTAAATTTTGTCTACAAGATACAAGTTCCTCGATAATCTTGCCGTTTTTATCTATTTTCGTATTTGCTTGAGCAATTGTATATTTTGTTTCCTCCATTGCTGAGAGATACTCAACATTATCCTGAACTACACCATCTTTAACTCTTTTGTAGGGGCTCTCAATAAAACCATATTTATTTATTTTAGCGTAAGTTGATAAACTGTTTATCAACCCAATATTTGGTCCCTCTGGTGTTTCGATTGGGCAAATTCTTCCGTAATGAGTTGGATGGACATCTCTTACTTCAAAACCTGCTCGTTCTCTTGTCAACCCTCCAGGTCCAAGAGCAGAAACTCGTCTTTTATGAGTTATTTCAGAAAGAGGATTTGTTTGATCCATAAATTGTGAAAGTTGAGAACTAGCAAAAAAGTCTTTTAAAGATACTGTTAGCGGTTTTGCATTAATTAAATCTTGAGGCATTGCCGACTCCACATCTAACGTTGTCATTTTTTCTTTAATAGCTCTTTCCATTCTGTAGACACCAATTCTTGCCTGGTTTTCAACCAATTCTCCAACAGATCTAACTCTTCTATTACCTAGATGGTCAATATCATCAACTTCATCTTTACCATCTCTTAAATCTAACATTTTATGAATTATTGCGATGATATCATCATTTCTTAAAATTGTTATTTTGTCTGAACATTCTAAATTTAATCTTGAATTCATCTTTACTCTTCCAACATCAGAAAGATCATATCGATCTGAGCTAAAAAATAAGTTGTTAAAAATTTGAGCAGCAATTTCAATTGTTGGGGGTTCACCTGGTCTCAACATTTTATATATTTCCGTTATGGCTTCATCCTTAGTATTATTTTTATCATTGAGTATTGTATTTAGTAAGTAGGGCCCTTTGTTTATTGAATTGGTTTTTGATATGTCAATAGAATATATTTTTGCTTCTAGTATTTTATCCACAACAGTCTCATTTATTTCTGTGCCTATCTTAAAGATATCATTCTCATCACTTCCAAATTTAATTTCTGTATGTAAAAATTTTCCATATAATGACTCTTTTGAAACAAGTATATCTTTTAAACCCTCATTAAATAATTTTTTTGCATTGAGAAAATTAATATTTTCTCCTAATCCTATAACTACTTTTCCTGTTTTTGCATCTATAACTTCCTCAGAGAAATTTTTTGATTTATAATTTTCGGGATCAAATTTTGTTTTCCACTTAAGAGTTTTGATATCATAAGAAAATTTCTCTTTTTGGTAAAACTCATTTGCAATTTCTGATTTTGTAAAGCCAAGTGCAAGTAATAATGTAGAGGCAAGTATTTTCTTTTTTCTATCTATTTTAAAATATAAAAAATCTTTAACATCATATTCAAAATCGAGCCATGAGCCTCTGTTTGGTATAACTCTGCAATTAAACAATAGTTTTCCACTGGCATGAGTTTTTCCCTTATCATGATCAAAGAAAACACCAGGACTTCTGTGCATTTGATTTACAACAACTCTTTGAACTCCATTTGTTATAAATGTTCCACTGTTGGTCATCATTGGAACTTCACCCATATACACTTCTTGCTCTTTTGCTGACAATATATCTTTAGTGTTGTTTTCTTGATTTATATCGTAGACAACCAATCTTAAAGTACACTTTAATGCAGATGAATATGTTAAACCTCTAGCGATACATTCTTCAACATCAAATTTTGGTTTTTCTAATCTGTAAGATACATATTCTAGAGTTGCTTTATCATTTAAATCTTCAATAGGAAAAATACTTTTAAAAACTCTATCAAACCCTTTAGCCAAATCTCCAGCTTCTGATTTAAAATGAGTTAGTTCATCATAAGAGTTTTTTTGGACCTCTATTAAATTAGGTATTGATAAACTTTCTTTTAATTTACCAAAACTTTTTCTAATATTTTTTTTTTCTGTAAAAGATATTTGCATCTATACTTCAATACTGACTAAAATATTAACCAGTATTTAAAAAATTCCTTTTAAATTACTTAAGTTCTACTTTTGCGCCCGCAGCTTCTAACTTCGCTTTAATCTCTTCTGCCTCTTTTTTTGGAACACCAGCTTTAACCTCTTTTGGTGCACCCTCAACAAGATCTTTTGCTTCTTTTAATCCAAGCGATGTAGCTGCTCTTACTTCTTTAATGACATTTATTTTCTTGTCACCTGCAGAAATAAGCATAATGTTAAAATCATCTTTATCTTCTGCTGGCGCTGCACCTCCAGCTGCTGCTGGTGCTGCTGCGGCCATTGGGGTTACACCCCATTTTTCCTCAAGTTGTTTTGAAAGCTCAGCTGCTTCTGCAACTGTTAAGCTTGATAAATCTTCTATAATTTTATTTAGGTCTGGCATATTTATTACTCTTTGGGTTTTGTTTCAGAATTTTCTGAGGGTAAACTACTCATTTTTTCTGATCGTGCAAGTAAAATACTAACCAATTTTGAAGCAGAAGCATTCAAAATACCTACAATATTGGCTCTTGCTTCATCTAATGTAGGTAAATTTGCTACATTTAATACTCCAGCTTGATCTAAAACCTCATTATCCATCATTCCACCAATTAATTTAAGATTCTCATTATCTTTTGCAAATTTTGATAAAATTCTTGCAGACATAATAGCGTCTTCACCAAATGCTACTGCAGTTGGACCAGTGAATAAGTTTGATAAATCTTTACACTTAGTTTTTTCCAAAGCTAATTTTGTAATTCTGTTTTTTGTTATTTTGAAAATAATACCATGCTCTCTCATTTTCGATCTTAATTCATCTAACTGAGTCATTGTTAAGCCTTGATAATGAGTGACTAAAATTGCTTTACTATTTTCAAACTGAGTAGTCATCTCAGATATATAATTTTTCTTTTGCTCTTTATTCATCATAATGATTAAATACTCTTTCCTAATTTAAGTCTGTACGAAACACCCATAGTAGATGTTATAAAAGCAGAACGGATTAAATCACCTTTAATGGTGTTGTTTGATTTTTCTTTTTCAAGTGTTTCTAAAATTACATTAAAATTATTTATTAATTTATCATCAGCAAATGATTTTTTTCCTATACTAACACCTATATTTCCATCTTTATCATTTCTAATTTCTGCTTGACCTGATTTTGCATCAGTAATAGCTTTTTTTAAATCATCGGTAACAGTTCCAAGTTTTGGGTTAGGCATCAGTCCTTTGGGGCCTAAGACTTTACCAAGTTTTGAGAGTTTAATCATCATCGAAGGTGTACAAATTAGTTTTTCAAAATTCAATTCTCCACCTTTAATTTTTTCAATAAAATCATCACCACCCACAATATCTGCACCTGCTGACTTTGCGTCTGAAGATTTTGATTCTTCACAAACAACAGCAACTTTTATCTTTTTACCAGTACCACCTGGTAAATTCACAATAGTTCTAATATTAATTTCGCTTTTCTTTTGTTTGTTGTTTATTTGAAAACTTAAATCAACAGATTCATCGAACTTAGTTGTACAATTTTTTTTTACGATAGATAATAACTTGTCTATAGTCTCTGCTGGAAGTTCACTTGTTTTATTTGGTAATTTTTTAAATCTTTTTGAAGACATTTAATCTTTAACCTCTATTCCCATTGATCTAGCAGATCCAGCAATAATTTTTACAGCTTGCTCAAGATCCAATGCATTTAAGTCGTTCATTTTTTGTTTTGCTATTTCTTCAGCTTGTTTCATTGTTATTGATGCCACAATATTTCTTCCAGGTTCCTGTGATCCACTTTTTAATTTTGCTGCCTCCCTTATAAAGAAGGATGCTGGTGGAGATTTTATCTTAAAATCAAATTTTTTATCTTTATAAACAGTGATTTCAACTGGAACCGGCTTGCCAGCTAATGATTTTGTTTTATCATTAAATGCTTTACAAAATTCCATTATGTTTACTCCACGTTGACCTAATGCAGGGCCTACCGGGGGAGCTGGGTTAGCTTGACCACCTTTTATTTGTAATTTTATAAATCCACTAATTTCTTTTTTTGCCATTAACTTACCTTCTCAACTTGATTGTATTCTAAATCTACAGGTGTTGGTCTACCAAAAATTGAAACTGAAACTTTTAGTCTGGACTTTTCTTCATCTATCTCCTCAACCATACCATTGAACGAAGCGAAAGGACCATCAACTACCTGAACTTTTTCTCCAACACTGTACTCTATACCAGATTTTGGCTGAGCCACACCATCTTTAATTTGACCAAGTATCTTTTCTATTTCTTTATCTGACACAGGAACTGGCATTCCCTTGGTTCCTAAAAATCCACTCACTCTCTTAATGTTCTTAATCATATGATAAATATTATTGTCCATTTCACTTTTAATCAAAACATATCCTGGAAAATACTTTTTTTTTCTTTGAATTCTTTTGCCTCTTTTAACCTCAGTGACATCGTGAGTTGGAACTATAATTTCCTCAAATTTTTCTGAAATCTTTGCTTTATCAGCTTCTTCTTTTATTAAGCCAGCTACTTTATTTTCAAAGCTTGAATGAGATTGTACAATATACCAATTTTTCATTAAATACTCACTTTAAGTAATAAATCTAAAAAAAATTTAAGAACTTGATCTAATAAAAGAAAAAATATTGACATAGCTAGTGCCATTAAAAAAACCATTATAGCACCTTGTAAAGTTTCTTTACCTGTAGGCCATGAAACCTTAAACGCTTCCTGTTTTACTTCTTGTATAAATTTAATAGGGTTCTTCATTTTTTTTCATTTTTGGCAGGAGCGGAGGGACTCGAACCCTCAGCCTCCGGTTTTGGAGACCGGCGCTCTACCAGTTGAGCTACACTCCTATATAGAGCTTACTCTATAATTTTAGTTACTACTCCAGCTCCTACAGTTCTTCCTCCTTCTCGAATTGCAAAGTTTAGCTTCTCTGACATTGCGATCGGAGTAATTAATTTTACTGTAAACTTAGCATCATCACCTGGCATGACCATTTCCGTTCCTGCAGGTAACTCCACTTCACCAGTTACATCTGTTGTTCTAAAATAAAACTGTGGTCTATATTTTGTAAAAAATGGAGTATGTCTTCCACCTTCCTCTTTTTTAAGAACATAGGCTTGTGCTTCAAATTTAGTATGTGGTGTTACAGACCCTGGTTTACAAAGAACTTGACCTCTTTCGATATCAGTTCTTTCAACACCTCTTAAAAGTACACCAACATTATCACCAGCCTCACCAGAATCTAGAAGTTTTCTGAACATCTCAACTCCAGTACAAACTGACTTCTTAGTTTCTCTAATACCCACTATCTCAATCTCATCACCTGTTTTAAGTACGCCTGACTCTACTCTTCCAGTTGCTACTGTACCTCTTCCTGAAATTGAAAAAACATCCTCAACAGGCATCAGAAAATCTTTATCTTTTGGTCTATCAGGTTGTGGAATAAACTCATCAACATTCTTCATTAACTCCATAATTGATTTTTTTCCTATTTCTTCGTCTCTTCCCTCGACAGCAGCTAAAGCAGAACCTTTAGCTATTGGAGTTTTATCTCCTGGAAACTTATATGAAGTTAATAATTCTCTTATTTCTTCCTCAACAAGATCGATCATTTCTTTGTCATCTACTTGATCAACTTTATTTAAATAAACAACTATTGCAGGAACTCCAACTTGTCTAGCTAAAAGAATATGTTCCCTAGTTTGAGGCATAGGTCCATCAGCAGCATTAACAACTAAAATTGCTCCATCCATCTGAGCTGCACCAGTAATCATGTTTTTTACGTAGTCAGCGTGACCTGGGCAGTCAACGTGTGCATAATGTCTTTTTTCTGTTTCATATTCAACGTGTGCAGTTGAAATTGTTATACCTCTCTCTTTTTCCTCTGGAGCTTTATCAATTTGATCATACGCAATCGCTTGAGCACCACCAGTTTCAGATAAAACTTTAGTGATAGCTGCAGTTAAAGTTGTTTTACCATGATCGACATGACCTATTGTACCAATATTACAATGTGGTTTATTTCTTACAAATTTTTCTTTAGACATTACTTTTTTTCCTCACTTTTAAAAATTTAATTTTATTTCTTGGAGCGGGTAAAGGGAATCGAACCCTTACATCCAGCTTGGAAGGCTAGCGTTCTACCATTGAACTACACCCGCACAACCCCAAGAGTAACACTCCAGTATTATTTAAAATTTATTGAATGGTGGAGGGGGAAAGATTCGAACTTTCGAAGACCGAAGTCAACGGGTTTACAGCCCGCCCCATTTGACCGCTCTGGAACCCCTCCCTTCGGGGAAGTGTCCCCTTGTTCAATAAAGCTTCAAACAACATGCGTTTTATATATTTTATTTGTGTAAATGCAACACGTGATTTAATGAGAAAATATGAAAAAAAACGTGTAAAATATGAATAATTTATGAATAAATCATCCTTTTTTATAGTTGGTCAACACGCAGTTTTAGAAGCTCTTAAAAACCCAAAGAGAAAAGTCTTAAAAGTATTTTTAACTGAAGAAAGTAAAAAAAATATACATAGAAAAAGCCCAAATAAAAACCTTTTACGAGAGGTAAAAGTTTATTTTAAAACCAAGAAAGAATTAGACAAATATAGCACTAAAGAAAATTTGTTACATCAGGGATGTGTTGCTGAGATAGAACACTTGAACAAACCAATTCTTAAGGAATTTATTAAAAGAAAGAATAATATCACTTTAGTCTGTTTAGATGGGGTTACAGATCCTAGAAATATTGGAGCTTTAATTAGAAGTGCTTCTGCTTTCAAAATTGATGGAATTATTATTAAAGAAAGACATTTTCCAAGAGAAAGTAAACTAATGTACAAGGCCTCAAGTGGTGCAATTGAGTATGTGAATATTTTTGAAGTATCAAATATTAATTCTACTTTAAAAAATCTTAAAAATAAAAATTTTTGGGTTTACGGCTTTGATAGTAAAGGTAGTAAAGATTTTACAAATATAGATTGGAAAGGAAATAATATACTTTTATTTGGCTCTGAGGGCTTTGGTATGCATAAACACACATCTAAATATGCTGATTTTTTAGTAAAAATAAATATTGATAACAAAGTAGAAAGCCTGAATATCTCCAATAGTGGCGCTATTGTATTTCATCATTTAAGTTATCTAAAAAAAAAGAGTTGATTAATTTAAGAATTATTAATAACTATTGCGCATGCCCTTGTAGCTCAGCTGGTAGAGCAATTGATTTGTAATCAATAGGTCCGCGGTTCGAATCCGTGCGGGGGCACCACTTCACTTACTTTTTCATTTAAATTATTTATGCAAAAACTATTCTTACAACAATAATTGTTGTCAGATTGTCGTCAGATTGTTGTCAAATCAAGTGGTCTTTTAATTTTGATATTCTGAGTAAAAAGCTTTCTCTGAAGATTGTTTCATAATTTTCTCAATATCTGAAATAGTTAACCAACAATCTATATATACAGTTCCATCTGTCACTAAACTAGTTAATTGATTTTGTGATATTCTTGATCTTGATGCTGTTATTAATTTCAAATTATTTGAATTTGTAAATGATTTTAACACTGACGATTTTATTCCAAAATTAAAACCTTCAATTCCCTCTTTTTCAATTTTTGCAACTGCAACGCCAATTACATTTCCACCTTTATCGATAATTGGTCCTCCGCTATTACCTTTGTTGAGAGCTGCATCAGTTTGAAATTCTGAAAAATTATTTCCCATACCAGAAAGTGATGTCACACTCCCTTTGGTAGTTTTAATACCAGTGCTAACTTTATTACCTAAAGGATAACCGGCTATAACAACATCATCCATTAATTTTGGATCCTCTTTTGAAATTCTATAAAATTTTTTAGGTCTTATATCTGATTTTAAAATAGCTAAATCATTTCTTTCATCATAAGCAATTACATCAACTTCAACATACTTTCCTTGTTGAGTTATTGTAACATTTCTACAACCAACAATCACATGATCGTTGGTTATTATATGGCCATTATTACTAACAAAAAAACCTGTACCTGATGAAGCTGGAACTAAAGTATTCTTATCAGCTGTTTGAGAATTTTTTGCTTTAGGTTTTTGTTTTTTGGGTTTTTTCTTTTTTGCAACTACTTTTCTCTCCTCAAGAACAATAGCATCCATGGTTTGATTTATTGAAGGATCGAAAACAGGTTTGCTAACTTGTTTGTATTTGCCTAAATCTTTTTGAAACTTATTTTTCCATTCATATGCTTCATTCGGAGAAATGGTTCTGTCATTTATATATTTGATTTGACAATTTCCAGTTGGATTATAGTTTTGACATCTCATTAATGCCTCAAAGACTGCAATCTCGATCGTTGGTCTTCCCCAAGAGGCCCCAAAACCGCCATCGGTACTTTCCGCAGATGCTTTTTCTCTTGGAATGTTTGATTGAAAATATGCTCCAGGGGTTCCACAAGAATTTAAAATTAAAAGTAAAAATATTAAACCAACGTACTTTTTCATATTAAAACATTACCACTGTTGTCAGATTGTTGCCAAGTTTAAAATATTTTAGAATTAATGTTATAAACAAATGTTTAATTAAACTTTAGCAATTGATTTGTAATCAATAGGTCCGCGGTTCGAATCCGTGCGGGGGCACCATAAAAATAATAAATTAGTAAATATTATTTTTTACGTAATAATTTATTAATTTGTAAATAATTTTTTTCCCAAAAATTTTTGGCTTCCAATTAGGATCTATATTTTTAATATTCTTTTTAAAATTAGTTTTTTTAAACTTAAAATCCTTTTTTCTATAATATTTTTCTTTAATTTTAACAAAATTTCTAAAATCCAACTTAAAATATTTAAAAGCATAATTTAACATTTGATAACCAGAATATTCTTTGCCATTGGACAAGATAAAATCATTTGGTTTTTTGGTTAAACATTTTGTGATAAGGTGACATTGTTCCTTACACCAATTCCACTCCCTTATTATGTCCAATTTTCCAAAATCAGTTTTTTTATCAAGATTTTTTGCCTTAATTGCTGCTAAGCATATTTTTGTAATCAAATAATTTTTTTCTCTAAAAATAGATTCTGAATTAAAAAATACAAAATTATAAGCGTTTAAATTATCAATATTTCTAAATTTTTTTGTAATATTAAAAGATAGTAATTTAGCCATTCCATAGGGACTGATTGGTTTTTTTTTGCTATTAATTGTTATCTTTTTTTTGGTATCAGAAAATATTTCAGATGAACTTGCGTTAAAAAACTTTGATTTCAAATTTAGTTTTTTCAACCCTTCTAGAAAATTTTTACATCCTAAATAATTACTTTCAAAGGTTTTTTTTTTTCTTTTAAAAGACACACTAGGTGAACTTTGGCCAGCAAAGTAAAAAATATAGTCATATTCTTTTTTTAAAATTTTTAAAATTTTTTTTTTATTGAGAATATTAAGATTTATTACTTTGATTTTATTTATTTTTAAATCTCTTAGTTTTTTCTTAGTCTTAGATACTGATCTAGTGGTTATTTGAATATCGTAATTTTTTTTTAATAAGATTTGACTTAAACAAATACCAAATTGACCAGAACCTCCAACAATTAAACATTTCATGATTAAGCCATAAATTTTTGTAAAGACATCTTTCTTTTATAGAATCTAATTTGTTTCTCTTCTTAATTGTTCAATTTTAATTTTTTTTTGAAGGCTATTATTTTGATCATATAAAAGATTAAATTTGATTTTTTTATTAGTTTTTATTGTTATGCTCTTAGCATTTCTAACTTCTATATTATCAGCGACTGCACTTATGGGTCTTTTTTTTGAATTAAGATTTTTTATGATAATTTTTGAGTTATCATTTACAATTTTCCCTTTCCATCTTCTGGGTCTAAAAGGACTAATAGGAGAAATAGATAGCTTTTTTGAGTTCAAATTTAAAATTGGTCCATGAACTGAAAGATTATAAGCTGTACTACCCGCTGGCGTTGATACTAACACTCCATCGGAAACTAATTTTTTGATTATTGATTTAGAACCCTGAGATATTGATAAGGATGCTGCCTGTCTACTTTGTCTTAAAATTGAAACTTCATTTATAGCAATATGTTTTTTTTTCGAATTATTACTATTAGTGACTGTCATTTCTAAAGGTGAAATAGAAATCATTTTTGCTTTTGACAAATTATTTATGATATTTTTTGATGAAAACTTATTCATTAAGAAACCATAATTTCCTGAATTAATGCCGTAAAAAATTTTTTTGGAATTTTGGTTTTTTTTTAAAGTTTGTAGCATAAATCCATCTCCACCTATAACTATTGAGATATTAAATTCTCTTAATTTGCTATTTTGTGCAATTTTTGAAAGAAACTTTTTAATTCTTGTAGAGTTACGATTTTTATCTGAAATAATCTTGATTTTATTCATTGTGGTGCCCTCGGCCAGACTCGAACTGGCACTCCGCAAGCGGCAAGGATTTTAAGTCCTTTGTGTCTACCAATTTCACCACGAGGGCATTAATGAATTTCATGAGTGTTTATGCCAATATTTATAATTGAACAAGATGAATAAGTAAATTTTTTTTATTTTATCTCCCCAGGTTCTAGTCTAGTTCTAGTTATCTTATATTATTCTACAGAGTTTTGTTTAAATTTACTAAAATGTATTTACAATTTCTAGGGTTGCACCATATTCAGGTATTTGATTCATCAAGCTATAATTCGAACTCATTCTGATATCAAAACCATTTAAATCTCTCTTATAACTTAAAGATGCTTTGTCATTATCTAAAGTCATAGCATATTCAATATCGTCTGTTGGTATAAAACTAAATCCTAAATATAAAGTATCGCTATGAGCATTGTCACTTTGATTTCTCTCATAAATAGTCATTATGGAAAAACCATTATCAGTTACTAAATCAAATCCAATATTTGCTCTTAAATTTTTAGAATCTTGATCAATTGATTTTGTATATTCTGTAGTTTCCGATAGATAACGATAAGTAGCATCTGAAGAAGGACTAAAATCTACTCCAAGTTCTAATCCACCATTTGGTTTAAACGTGAAAGAATTATAATCTAAAATATCACTTATGGTAAAACCAGCAGATATCATTCCAGTTTCAATTGTTTGAGCTTTGTAAACTAAGGCTGCAGGACCATTTTCTCTATATTCTGATAATTCTGTATAGCTTAAATCAATTCTTAAATTAGGAGTAATATTAAAATCTTCTTTTTTATATGTTGTTAAGTAGTTAAGTGAACCAAATATTTGTGCACCATCCCTTTCTCCTGTTCTAGTACTACCTCCCCCTTTTCTAATATGATCAGTTTTCAATGTGCTCACTCCAACGATACCTTCAGTAAATTTTTCATCATCATGAGGAAAAGTTCCATAAACAGATAAACTAAAAGACTCTGTATCTAAATTAGTCCCAGATGTACCGACATCAACATCATCATTACCAAATCTAAGAGCATAACCATATAATCTATTTTTGCTTATCTTTTTATCCATGCCAAGTGTAATACCTTTGGTATTAATTTTTTTAGATGATGAAGTTGATGTATCTCCAGTTCTACCAATACTTACACTACCCTCACTCCAAAATGACCAATCATCTGATAATTTGTCTAGAACTTCATTTGTTTTATTTGATATGGAAATAATGTTAGAAAGCGATGCAACCATTGAATTAGAAAAGTTTAATCTAATATTTTGGTTACTTAATTGATCATTGGTTCTATGTCTTCTTAACCAATACATTCGGTTAAGAACTGGTGTACTTGCTTGAATAGCAATTTGTTTTGCTGTTGCAGTTTGAGACTCGATTGAGCTTAAAATATCTTTACCTTCATTAGAGGTAGTTATTGGATCATCACAAGCACCATCAATTACGCTCCAATCACAACTTAGGTTAAATTCATGAACTTTATCATTATCATCATCAATGATAAACATTTTACTTCCATCATTGCTAAACACAACTTCTCTTGAATCTCCACTAACAGAACTTACAGTATAAGTGCCTTCAAGTGATAAAGTAGAAACATCATAAGGTGTAGTTAATTTAAACTGATTCATCAAATCTTGTGCTTCACTCATTGTTGTAATGGTATACATTTTAGTACCATCGTAATTAAAAGTAACTCCATCTATGTGACTTTGAAAAGAAATTAGGTCTTCAGTATTAAGATGAGTAACTGTGGAGCTAAGATCAAATGCTGTATCTAGTGAAAATTCATGAACACGCACTTGTGAATTATTTCCTACACCAGCAATAAACATTCTGGTACCATCATTATTAAATGCAATTGAATTAGCTCTTTGTTCTTTACCAATGAGACTATATTCGCCATCAAATGTAGCAGTTGAAACATCAAATGCAGTGGTTAGTGACCAGTAATCTACTGTCTTTCTACCAGCATGGTTAACAATAAACATTTTTGTTCCATCGTTATTGAACACTACTTGTGTTGGTACATGAGAGTCGTTACCTCCACTTACATGTACTACTTTAGTATTATTTACGGTTGCCGTTGAAATATCATATGCGGTAGTTAATGTATGTTCGATAACTGCATCGACTTTTAATTCACTTCTTAAAGTATACATTTTTGTTCCATCATTATTGAACGTTAATCCAAAATAAGTGGATGCCTCGATTGATTTGCTTTGCACAAAGGTTGGCTCTGCTATAGCTTTAGAAAAAAATAAAGCTAAAAAAAATACAATGTAATGAATTTTATAAATATTTTTCACAAAAATTAATCATCAATACCTCATAAAAATTAGAGAAATGAGTGTTAAAATTTAAAACATTATAATTCAAATGTCTAGGTA
>CACNAR010000002.1 GCA_902618485.1 uncultured Pelagibacteraceae bacterium | reverse complement strand
TGGAATTAGGGAAATTCTATTCATTAATTTCACTGGAGTTTTTCTCATTTCTTCAAAAACCCTTTTTGATATTGGGGTTAACGTTAGTTTTATTTTAACAATTTATATGATTATTTCTTTTTTCGTTTCCTATCTTTTTATAAGACCAAAAATCAGGCCTAAATAAAACCATAAAAAATTGTACCACAAGTAAACTGTAAAAATTTGTGATATAAATATAACTATACAAAAAGTAAATAAAGTTAAATTCATTGTATTTTTTGATTTTAAAATTAATATCATTGGATAAAAAAGAATTATCAAAAATAAAATTAAACCAAAAATACCCACTTCTAATGCAACTTGTAAAATTCCACTTTCTGCATTAGAACCTCTAACTGGAGCAGACATTACCCCATATCCAAAGGGTTTTTCAATAAATTTATTAATACCCTCAGTATAAATTAATTTTCTTTGTTCATTACTATTAAAATTAGAATTCATAAATTTTTTGACTTTATTTTCAAAAATTTCTATTTTTTCTTTTTCAGAGTTAAAATTGTTATTTGCAATGTCTAATTTATATTTTTCAGGTGCATAATAAAACCAAGCCCGTTGGTTTTTTTTATTAAAATAGTTTGTAAGATTATCAGAAAATAATGTAGAAACTCTTCCTAAAGTATAATATGTAATATTTGTTCTAATATTTTGGTTGGTTTCCCAATTTAAAATTTTAGAAAAATTATAGATATATGTAAATGAAGACATAAGTATCAAAATAATAAAAACATTTAGCGTATAGAGTTTTAAAATTTTAAATTTATTGTTGTACAAAATTATTAATGATAAAAATATTGCACCGTCCATGATCCAAATTAGTCTGGAATATGAATAAAAAATAAATACACTTAACAAGGAAAAAATTAATAAATCTTTAAAACTAATTTTTTTATTTTCAGATTTAATCATTTCATAAATAATGAATAACTTGGCAATTAAGATTGGAAAAATTTCATAATTTCTTGAACTTTCTGTATATGTAACTGAAAAATGAGGAAATATTCTTATCATTTCAGGACCAACTCCAAGTTTATCAGTAAAATAGTAATATTTTTGTATATCAAACTGAGAATATAAAATTAGATAAAAAAAATAAATTAAACCTATGATACTAAAAATTACACCAGTATTTATTATAATCTTTGAAAAATTAATGTCCTTGAATTCTTTAAATATTAAAAAAAATGAAAAAAAATATATAAAATAAATTGTTGACCAATTTTTACAAACGAAAACAGGTAAATTTTGACAACTCTGTTTGTTTAGTTCAAAAATATTAATATTTGCATAAATAAAATAAAGCAAAAAAAATAAAAAAAAAATTAATAGTTCAAACTTAATTTCTTTTATTATTTTGAACAAATTTTTTCTTTTACCAATTAATTTTATAAACAAAATTAAAAAAGCAATAAAAACTAAAATTAGGCAAAAAACATTTAATGGGTTTAAAATATTTATATTTGATACATAAATGAAGGCAAGAGAAAAAAAATAAACTATTCCAGTTAAACTTGTAGTTGAAGGAAAATTAATTATATATTTCATTAATTTTATATTTCATAATTTTTGACTTAATATTGTAATATTTACTTATTTTTAAGTAATTAAGTTTTTTTTTTCTAATATTCATACATTTTAAAATTTTATTTTTTAAATCAATATGATTATTCTTTTTAAAAAATAATTTTGATTTTTTTATTTGTTCTTTATGCGTATCTATATCACTCAAAATTATAGGTACATCATACAATTTAGCCTCTTCTACGCTAGTGCTCCAACCTTCATAGTTTGAGGGATTAATAAGACCTTTGCTATGAATAATTAAATTTACTACATCATTATAAGCTATATTCCCAAGTATTTTTATGTTTTTTTTGATATCATTTTTGTCAATAAATTTTTTGAGAAAATTTAAATAATCCATGTTTCTATAGTCGGATAAATTGCCAGAAAAAACAAAATCAATATTTTTTCTTTTAAGAATTTTTATAGCCTTTAACAAGCAAATATGGTTTTTATGCCTCCAAAATTGATTTGGTATAAAGAAATAATTTTTTTTTATTTTGAATTTATCTGCGATATTATCTAAAGTAACTATGTTTCTTTTTTCTATAATACTTGGTAAATTATTAAATATATAAATTTTTGATTTATTGTTTACTTTAAATATTTTAAAAAATTTTTTTGTCTCGGTTTTACTTGAGAAAATTAACTTATATGAAAACTTATAATAATCATAAAATTGTCTATAATGTTTTAAAATTTTCTTTTTTAAAAAATTTTTTTTGAGCATGAAAGGTTGGAGATCAGGTATCCAATTTACTACTTTAATTTCTTTTTGATCTCCAAGAGAAACTGAGTGTGTTAAGTAATTTATTTTCTTTTTTTTACAAAAATTAATTAATAAAAAATCCTTATTAAACAATTTATGAATTATTTTCCTTATTAACCAATTAATTGAAAGTGGATCGCAAATTCGTAATTCAAAAAATTTAAAATTTTGATTAAATTGTTTTTTATCTATTTTTGTTTTTTTTCCTGTAATTATGAAAAGTTGATATTTTTTTTTATCAAAGAAATTAATTAAGTTATTAAAATAGTTTATTCCTCCATTCCAATCATACTTTTTGACATCAAGTATTATAGCAATTCTCTTTTTCATTTATTATTTTATGGATTAAATATTAAATAACTTTATCTTAATATTAATGACATTAAAGAAAAAAAATTTTTTTATTTTAATTCTTGTTATTTTTGAAATCTTATATTTTAAAGAATTTTTATTTAGACCTTACAATACACCTGGACAAGAAAGCTTAATTTCATTCTTTGCTCATCAGGCAGCTATGTCAAATTGGGTAAGGTTAGATCATAATATTTTTGTTACAAAAATATTGGAGTGTGATGGAAGTTTAGTTTTTTTTAATGAAGTTTCTAATTGGCCAAACGGTTTTTTTTATTTATTTTCTTTTATAATAAAGTTCTTTGGAAACCTTGAGATCGTTGGTAGATCTTTTGCTATTTTTTTGAATTTATCAGGCATGTATTTATTTGTTAAGTACTCATGTAAGCAAAACGAGGAATATTTTCTGTTATTTTCAATACCAATAGTTCTTGCTTCACCTATAGGTCTTTCATCAATAAATGTTGTTTATCCGGACTCTATGCTGATCTTATTGATATCTTTATTAAATATTTCTATTAGTAACTTTATCTTCTATTCTTTATGTATTTTTTTAACACCTTTATTTTATCATATTGTTTTTTTTTATAATTTCACTCATTTGATATATCTTCATTTTAGAAAATTAATCTCTATAAACCAGTTTATATATTCAAGTATATTTTTAATTTTTACATTATTTTATTTAATCTATGTTTTGTCAGTTAATGAAAACGGTTTTGAATTTAAAAAGTTAATTGATAAATTTTTAGTAAGAAGTTTTTATCCAAATTTAGTTGAATTTGAATCTAGCCAACATGAAGTGGGAGAAAATGTTAACTTTTATCATCGAACTTATATGTTCTACTCACTAATTAAAGATAATTTAAGTATTTTTATATTCCCATTTTTGTTTTTAGGTTTAAAAAATGAACTTCAAAATAGAACTTTATTGAGTTTTTTTTATATTTCTACAGTAATAATAAATTATATTTTTTTGCAATATTTCATAGTTCATTACTACTCTAATCTTATATTTGTTTTTTTATCTATTATTCTCAGTCTCATTGGGTTAAATGTTTTTTTAAAATATTTTGAGCTACAAAAATATAATTTATTAGTTTTCACACTAATTCTTTTATCCAATATCACAATTATAAATAAAGATTTAATTTATCAAAAATGGGATCCTGTTATAGAGGACTCTAATAGTTTTAGAAATTTTCTATCTACATCTTTAGATAAAAAAGCAAATAAATTTGTTTTACAAAATTATTCATCAGACAAGAGAATCTGCGGATTTTACTTACTTCCAACTATCATAGAAAATTATAACCAAAAAGATAAAATACAGTATATTGATCTTAATTTGTATTAATTTGAATTTTTTTTATAAAAAAATAAAACATTATTATATTAAACAACATATATCTATCTTGTGGGTGTTGAGCTGACAATGTAACTATAAAAGAGTAATTAAATAGAAACAAAAACTCATAAGAAAATAAATTTTGATAATTTATTTTTTTTTGAAATATTAAATAAAATAAAAAAAATAATAAAAATAATGGTAAAATTTTACTATATTTGTTTGTAATTTCTTTACTAAAAAATTCGTTAAATTTTTCAAACTCATTAATATTATTTTGCATCTGATATGATAAATGATCATTTAAATTCCAACCAGAAAACGTATGAAAAAAAGTTTTTATTAATATTTTACTCTGAAAATATAAATTTTCCTTAAGTACGAGAAGAAAAATTTTTCTTTGAAATTTCTTTTTATTATTAATCAAACATTGTTTAATTATTGGGTTTACAAAATCGATTTGCTCTGAGCTCAAAGAATAGCCGTTTTTATTTTTGTGATCTGACTCAAAAAAATTAAGCTTCTTATTTTTTTTATCTATGAAATCATAACTATTCTGTAGATTACAAAAATTTTCCATATCCACTGTGATATCCAGGTATAATTCTCTATTATATTTGTTATTGTAAATTTCATTAACATAACCTGGACGTTCAACCGTGATATCAACAAGCTTTCCTGGGCTTAAAAAATATATTAATAAAAAACTAATCAAACATAAAGTTAGTGTAAAAAAAAATTTATAAATTTTTTTTTCAAATTTGAACAAAATTAATGGTATTAAAAACCAAAAAACTGCTTTGATCAAAAATAATATAAATGAAAATAATATATACAGCTTTTTGTTATTTTTAAGAAAATTAACATAAATTATTATTAGTAGAGAAAATATTAAACCATCTGGATAAATAAGTTTTTGTGAATAAATAGTTATTGGTGAAAGTAAGATTACATATAAAAATAAATGATTTTTTGTATCTATGGAATTAATCAAAAAATAAATACTTAAATTAAATATAAGCAATTGAGTGAAAAATACTAAATTTGGATTTTGATTAAAATAAATTATAGATTTAATAAATAATGGGTATCCAGGAAATCTTTTTAAATCAACATTTCCACTCAATAATTCATAAAGGAAACTTGAAAAATTTTCTGATAGAAAAAGATACTGTTTAGTATCCCCGCCTAGATCTGGCTTAAAAGAGTAAAAAATGTAGAATTCTAAAATTAATAATGTAAAAAAAAAATATAAATTTATATTTTTTGATATAAATTCATACTTTTTAAAAATGATATCAGCCATTATACCTGTTTATAACGAAAAAAATTACATTTTAAAAACAATTAACACTGTATTAAAAGAAAATCTAATTGATGAAATAATTATTGTTGATGATGCATCAAATGATGGAAGTACAGAAATACTGAAATCTTTTAGTCATCCAAAAGTAAAAATTATATATAGCGAAAAAAATAAGGGGAAAGGGAGTGCAATTAAAATAGGATTAAATAAATGTAAATCTCCTTTAGTTTTAATTCAGGATGCGGACCTAGAATATGACCCGACAGATATAAAAGATTTATATCAACCATTTATTAATTCAAAAGTTGATGTTGTGTATGGATCTAGGTTTATTTCCTCAAAACCAAGGAGAATCGTTTATTTTAAAAATTTTTTGGCAAATAAAGTTCTTTCATTTTTAGTCAATTTTTTAATTGATAAAAATTTTTCAGATGTAATGTGTGGATATAAATTAATAAGAACTGATTTGCTTAAAAAATTAAATTTGGAAGAAAATGGATTTGCAATTGAAATTGAAATTACAATGAAATTATCAAAATTAAAATCTATATTCTATGAGGTAGGAATATCCTATTACGGTAGAACAATCGAAGAGGGGAAAAAAATACGATTTATTGATGCGTTAAAATGCTTATACTCTAGTTTCAAATATTTTTTTAAATGAAATTTTTAAAAAAATCTTACTTTCTCTTTATTTTCTTTTTTATTTCTTCATTAATTATTTTAATAAATAAAGAATTTTATCTAATTCCATTTATAAAAAATATTCAGGAGAGCAATCCCTCGATGGCTTCTTATTTATTTGCTTATGGTAATATTTATAGAGATGATTTGAATTTTTTAATACCAAGATATTTGAATTGCAATCTTGATATAATAGCATCAGATGCATTTTGGTTTAACACGTATTATTTGCTATTTACTCCATTCGTTAAAATTTTTGGCACAGATTACATTATAGGAAGGTTATTTCCAATTTTCCTAAATACAGTTGGGTTATTTTTAATTTTTAAAGCAAATACTAATAATAGATTACTGATTTTATCCTCTTTGATATTACTCTTTTGCTCCACTTTTAAAGATAGTTTTGCTTTTAATTTTCACGACTCTCTAATACTTTTTTTGATTGGATCATTTCTTTACCTAAAAAAAATAAATTCAAATTATTATTTACTTACTTCTTTTGTAATTTTTTCAATTTTATCATTACATTATATTATTATATTTTTTATATTTTTTTTCATATTTGATGAAAATATCAGTAAGAAGAAAAAAATATTTTTCCTAAGTGTTCTATTAATATTTTCAACTTTAATATTATTTTCTTTCTATAATTATCTAAATTTTGAGAATTTTATTTTAAATATAAATAAAAAATTATGGTTTTTTGATTTGAATTTTATTACAGGTAAAATATCAGAGGATAGTTTAATTAGAATGATTTATTTATTCTATGCAGAAATTCGTGATAATTTAGGTTTTATATCTTTGATTTTATATTCAATTTCTTTTTTTTATTTTTACGTGAAAAGAAAAAATTTATTTTATCTAAATATTTCATCTATTTTATTTTATCTTGTTTTTGCAAAACAAGTAATTCCACATAATTTTATGATGATGTTTTTTTTAACAATTTGTTTTTTACAAATAATTTTATTAATTGACGATTTTTTAAAAAATAAAAAAATAAAAATACTTTTTTATTTAGTCATTTTTATAAATATAATTTATATTAATTTTCAAAATCCTACAGTGTATAATATGGATAGTAATCTAGTAGAAATTTATCAAGATGAAAACAAGACAATAAGTTCTTCAGATTTACAAAAAGACAAAATTAAATTGTACCATAAGTGTTATTTTTTTATAGAAAATATTATAAACAATAGAGAGCTAAAAAATTGAAATTAATAATTCAGCCTTATTGTGATTGGGATGGTCATTATTATGATTATATAAATAATCTTAAAATTAAAAATTCCATTAAAGTTTATTGTGATAATAAAAAAAAAAAAATAAAAAATTCGATATTTATCAAAACTTTAATCAAAAATTATAGATATAATTTTACAACCTTTATACTCTCAAGATTATTTAATTATTTCAAAGTAATTTTCTTTCTAACTTTTCGCTATGAGCATAAAAAAAAAGTGAGAATTATACATTTTTTAGAGTTCGAACCAATTTCAATTCTATTATTTATTATTCTTAATATATTTAGATTACCGGATCTCATAATTACAATTCATTCAATAAAACCAACTTTAAGTAATTCATTTTTTAAAAATATTATAATATATTTTCAAAGATTATTATTTATATTAGTAATTTTGTTGTTAAATTTTTTTCCAGTAAAAATTGTCGTTCATTCACACAACCATAAACAAAAAATATCTAAAATTTTTAAGAAGACAATCAAAGTATTTAATTATCCTTGTGAGATTGTAAAAAAAAATAATTTAAACAAAATCTTTAAAAGAAAAATTTTGTTTTTTGGTATAGTGAGAGATGATAAGGGGATAATTGATTTTGTTAAAAAAAACAAGCTAGAAAAATTAATTTTAACCATTGCAGGAAAAGTAAATTCTATGAATATGGATGAATTAATTAAAAATAAAAATCTAAAAATAAAAATCAAAAACAAATATTTTAATAAAGAAGAATTGGAAAATTTATTTTTAAGTCATGACTATTTACTTTTACCTTATAAAAAAAGTTATGCAGGATCTGCTGGCCCAATGCATATTTCCTTATCTTATGGTTTGCCAATAATTTGTTCAAATATTGGAATATTTAAAGATTTCTTAAAAAAAAATAAAGTTGGAGTGTTGTACCGTGATTACAAATTTGAAAAGGATATATTATCAATTAATAAAAAAAAATTCAGTCAAATGAAAAATAATTGTATTTCGTTTTCAAAAAAAAATACTTGGTTTCACCTTAGCCAAAATTATGAAAGACTGTATGATAAAATTAAACAAAAATAAACTTCTAAAAAAAGATAATTATTATACAAAACTAAAAGAAGATTTTAGTGATATTCAAATTAAAAAGCTGCAGATAAATCAAAAAAAATTAGTGGATTTTGGAATATTTAAAAATAACACATCTTATGGAGCTTATTACGCTTTATATAAAAAAAAAAATTTTGAATGGGTCAAAAGTCATGCTGAAATTAATAGAGAAAAAGCAATATTTATAGCAAAAAATTTGAAAGAAATTTTATTGGTTATGTTTAATTTTCAGCCAAATACTCTTATGGATATTGGTTGTGGTACAGGTCATATAACTTACTCATTAAAAAAAATTTTTAAATTAAAAAAAACTTTGGGAATTGATCCTTCAAAATATGCAATAAAATTTGCTTTAAAAAATTTTAAAAAAATAAATTTTAAGTGTAAATTTTTAAGTGAGCTTAAAAAAAAGCATGAGGGCGAGTTTGATATTATCTATTTAAGAGAGTGCTACCCTTTTACAAGGAATAACGATATTAAAAAAATTATATTAAATATAAATAAAATATCCAAACTTCTTACCCGCAAAGGTTTAATAGTTTTTGAGAATTATTCTCATCTAAAAGGAATAAATGTCAACTTTGATCTAATAAATAAGAAGTTAGATAGCTCGTTTTACTGTATTAAATTTATAAAGTTTCCGAAACAACTATTTTGGACTTATTCCCTAAAAATGAGCAAAAAATTTTACAGATTACTCTCATTTTTCCTAAAGTTCTTTTACTATCTAATCAATAGACAGCCAACTTTTTATGTTATATTAATTCCAAAAAAAAATAAGAAACGATAATGCTAAACTTTATCAAATATTTAAACAGAAACACGTTTTCACTAGATAAGGTGTTTAATAGATTTAAAGTTATAAACGAATATTCAAAAAAAAAAGATGAATTGGTATCATTTCCAAATATGATCCACATTGAACCCACAAATCATTGTAACCTTGGCTGTATAATGTGTCCACAACCTAGAGAAATGCAAAGAGTAAAAGGCATGATGAATTTTGATTTATACAAATCTATAATCGATGAATTAAAAGATACCCCTGCTGAATTTGTTTATTTGCATCAATTTGGAGAGTCTTTGTTACATAAAAAAATCACTGATATGGTTGATTATGCGTCCGAAAATGGTTTGCAAGTTGGTATGTCAACAAATGGAACTCTATTAAACGAAAAAATATCTGAAAGGATATTAAATTCCAAATTAGATTTTTTGACTTTGTCATTGGATGGTGCAACAGAGGAAAGTTATGACAAAATAAGACCAGGTGTAGGAGTCTATACTAAAGTTGCAGGGTGGAAAAATGTTGAAAAAAATGTTTTCAATTTCTTAGATATGAGAAAAAAAATGAATTCTAAACTGCATATAGTTGCACAAACTATTTCTATGAAAGGTAATGAAAATGCAATTGAAATCTTAAAAAGAAAATTTAATAATTATGATATCACTTTTTCAAATAAACCCTTTAATGAATGGGGAGGAAAGGTAGAGGAGATTAATAATCTTTCGACTAATGAAAAACCAACTGATCCTGATAGAATTTTATGTGAAAAACCATGGAGGTTACTGACTATAACCTGGAATGGGGAAGTCGTTCCATGTACTAGATACTTTGATAATCAAGATAGTTACGGAAAATTTCCTGAGCAAAGTCTTAAACAAATTTGGAATAGTGAAAAAGCAAAAAATTATAGAAAACTTCATATTAGTGGAAGAAAAAATGTAGACTATTGTAGCACATGTGCATTAGATGGTCCTAATGAAGTTGAAAGACAAGCTTTAAAAATCTTTGATGTCATGTTTCTAGAAAAATTTATGTATGATGATAATACTTTTTTCAGACATAGAAAGTTTGGAAGTTTAGTTGAAAAGTTATTTGGTAGAAAAAAGAAACTACAATAAATTTGCTTTATGAAAAAAGTTTTAGTAACAGGTGCCACTGGGCACTTGGGATATAATTTATGTCTAGAGCTAAAAAAATATTATGATGTGTTTGCTTTTTGTAGAAAAAATTCAAATACAAAAAATTTAAAAAATAATCGTATAAATATAATATATGGTGATGTTAATAAATTTAATGATTTTTACTCTGCATCAATTGGAAAAAATTATGTAATTCATGCTGCGGCTATTTATTCTCACGAAGAAAAATTTAGACAAATTACACTGAAGACTGCAAAAAAAAGTGCAGAAAATTTTTGTAAACTTTTTTTAAAATTAAAAATTGATAAAGGTATATATATAAGTTCAGTTTCTGTTTTAGGTCTTAATTATAATCAAATTTTAAAAAAGAATATAAAGATAATAGACTCTTCTAATGATCCTTACGTAAATTCTAAATTAACTTCTTATAAAATAGTCAAAAAAGAAATTAAGAAATATAAATTTCCAATATCTTTAGTTTTGCCAAGCTCTATGATCGGTTTAAATGATTTTAGAATTACTCCTTCTACATCAAATATTAAGAATATGATCAGAACTCCGATTGGTTTTTATGTTCAAGGAGGTATAAATCTTATTAATGTCAGAGATGTATGTAGATCAATAGTTTTAATGTTAAATAAAAAAAATAATAAAACTTATATTTTAAGTGGTCATAATATAAAGATTAAAGATTTAGTAAAAAGAGTAAGACGCATCGCTAACAAATCAGATTTTAGTTTAATGTTATCAAAAAATTTTTTTTTATTTTTGCACTACTTATTTAAATTTACCGGGCTCAATCTTCTTATATCTTTTCCTTTAAATTTAAATCAGATTAAAAATATTGGTAAATTTTCTTATTTTGATTGTTTAGATGCAAAAAAAGATAATATATTTAGAAATACTCCATTAGACAAAACCTTAAGACAATGTATTAAAAGTTTGGATTATTAAATTTTGTATCCAACTGCTTTCGCATCATTATAAAAATCTTTTATTGTATCAATTGAATATTTATTTAAATTGTAATTAATAAGTTTGGTTTTTTTTAGAATGTCAGGCGTCACAGTGATAATTTGACATTTTAAATTATTAGCTTCAAATATATTGTATAACTCTCTTGTACTTGCCCACAATATTTCTATATTTTTATTTTTTGAGAACATTTTAACGCTTTGTATAATAATATTGGCTGGATTTCTTCCTGTGTCTGCAATTCTACCAGCAAAAATAGAAATTATACTTTTTGATTTTGGATTTAAATTTTTCTTCAAATTTTTTACCTGACTCATTGTAAAAATAGCTGTGATATTTAAGTTAACTTTTTCATCTGAGAGTTTCTTAATTATTTTATAACAACCTTTACCTTTGGAATTTGTTATTGGTATTTTAACATAGACGTTTTTCCCCCATGAGGAAATTATCTTTGCCTGTCTATACATCTCTTTATGTTTGTCTGAGAACACCTCAAAAGATATAGGTTTTATTTTGATTTTCTTTAAAATTTTTTTTGCAAAAATACTATAGTTTTTTATTCCTGCCTTTTTCATTAAACTAGGATTTGTTGTTAAACCTTTTATATATGGAAGCTTATTTAAAGCCAGCATATGTTTTTCATCAGCACCATCAGCAAATATTTTTATTTTTAGTTTATTCATGCTCTCTTTTTATAATTTTTTTTATATCTTTTAAAGTTTTTATTATGTAATTAAAGTTTTTTGGTTTTTTTTCATTGTAATTATTTTTCATATAAATGGTTCTAGTTCCAGCATTAATACCAGCTTCTATATCTTTATATCTATCACCCACAACATAACTTTTTTGTAAATTTATACGCCATTTTTTTTTTGCATCAAAAATCATTCCTGGGTTAGGTTTACGTCTAAAACATTCATTAGTTGCACAATAACAAACAAATAGCTCATCAATTAAAAGTTTTTTTGTGATATAATCGTTTATCTTAATAACTTCTTTTTTTTTTATCTTTCTCCTGGCTACATCAGGTTGATTTGTAAATACAAAGATTTTAAATTCTAGTTTTTTTAGAAATGTAATTATTTCCAAAGCATCTTTATTAAGAATAAGTTTCTCTAAATTTTGTGGTGGATACGGTTTTTTATTTTTTATTACTGCTTTATTAAGAACACCATCTCTATCAAAAAAAAAAGCTTTATTATTATTCATTAAATTTTTTTGCTAACTCAATTCCTCTCCTTACCGCCTCATCAGAATTAATATATAAAAATTGAGCATTTCTTCCTAAAGAGTGAATTCCTTTTTTATTTAAAAAGTTTAAACATGTATTCAAATTTTTTTTATGTTTAAAATCCCTTACTACATAAGCATATTCAGTTCTTTCAACATTTTTATATTTTAATTTTGCGTTTTTAATTAAATTCGTTCCTATAATTTTTTTGTAACAATGATTAATTAAAAAATTATCGTTTTTTTCGTAAATTCCATCTCCTTTATTAACAGTTATTTCAAAGTTGATTAAAATATGATTTTTTGGAACACAATATTTTGAAAAATTATGTGGAAAAGAAGCTCTATGAAATAAAAAGTCCTTATTAGGAAAATAAATAGCGGTATAAGGTATTTTTGTATTTGTTTTAAAACCTAAACTAATTTGAATTAAAGAATTAGATTTTAAATTTTTAGATGCTGTCAGAACTTTTTTAGGTACTTTTGAGAAATAATTTAATGAATCTTTTATTGGAATAGTTGATACTATTTCGTCACAAATAATTTTTTCATTATTGTTTTCAATTATCCATTTTTTTTTAGTTTTATAAATTTTTTTAATTTTAAAATTTGTTTTAATTTTTTTACATTTTTTTTCTAAAGCTTTGCAAAATTCTTCATAGCCTCCTCTTTTTGGATAATAGAAATATAGTTGATGAGTATAACCCTCTGTTGGTATTCCAACAGCAGTCTTAATTAATTCTTGGTTTGAAGAAATAGGCACTCTACCTTCAACCCAATCAAAATCCATTTTATCAGCTTTAGTGTTCCAAATTTTCTCATTGTATGGCAAGAGATATTCATTTGTTAAAAAATTTCCGAAATTATAATATAACCAGTCTTTAAAATTTTTAGGTTTTTTTTTTTTATTTTTATTAAAAATAAAATCGTTTAAACAATCAAATTTTTCATTTGGTAATAAATCATTAATTCCATTCTCAAAAGGGTACTTTAATAATTTTCCTTTATAAAAAATTTTATTATCTCTTTTGTTAGTTGATATATTATTTTTCAGCAACTTAACCATATATCTCAATATCTTTTTATTTTTTGAGAATAAAATATGTGGACCACCAATATCATAAGTAAAATTTTTTTCTATTTTTGTTTGGCAATGACCTCCACATCTTGATTCTTTTTCAATAATTATTGTTTTATCTTTTGAATTTGCCGAGAACGCTAGTCCTGATATTCCCCCTCCCAAAACAGCTATAACTTTTTTTTTCATATAATTTCTTTTTTTATTTTTCGATAATTTAAGATAGTTTCAAATATCACTTTAAAAATTTTAACTAAGGGGAGGCCTCTAGATATTCTATTTTTTGATGCATAATATTTGACGTTAAACTGTTTTATTTTTTTTTTTCTAAAAATGAATCTTAAAAAAATTTCACTTGAAACTAAATTTTTTGACTTAAGGCCATCCTTAAGAATTTCTTTTAAAACGTTTGTTTTATACATTTTAAATCCACAATCATAATCTTTATAGTTTATATTGAAAAAAATATTACAATAAAAAGCTAAACCTTTAGTTAAAATTTGTCTAAAAATACTGTCAAATCTTTTTATTCTATTTCCTGCAATTAAGTCAAACTTCTTTTTTGAGATGATATTATAAAAATTAATTATTTCTCTATAATCAAATTTGTTACCAGTATCACTATGCATTATAAATTTAGAATTAGCAGCATCAACTCCTTTCAAAAGAGCAGTTGTATAACCAAGTCTTTTTTTTGAGGAAATTAAAGTAATTTTTTTTTTTAAAGATTTTAACTTTTTTAATGTTTTGTCCTTGCTACCATCCTCAACAACTATAATTCTGAATTTTATTTTTTTTAAAATTTTAATTATATTAAGTATTTCTTTGACAATTGTTTTTTCTTCGTTGTGAGCCAAAAGAAGAACATCTAGTTTATAATTTTTTTTTTGCATACTCTTTAAATTCTTTTAAAGAAACTTTATTACCAATTTCATAAAATCTTTTTTTTACTTCAAAAAAAGAAATATTATTATTTTGAATTTGTCTTATTATTATTTTTTTTAAATCAAATCTATAAGTTTTAACACCTTTAAAAGCCTTTTTATTAATACATAGAACCCCATAATCAATATGCTCAGCTTTTTTTGAATCTTTATCGTAATCAAGAATTTTATTATTTTTTATAAATAAATTACTATTATCGTATTTATTTTTATTTTTGAAGGCTGTAATTAAAAGATCTTTTTTACTAAATAGAAATTTTTTATAAACTTTATTATAATTAATACTAAGATAACTGTCACCATAAATTACAAAAAAATCATTATTAATATACTTTAGACAATTTTTAATAGCACCACCCGTCCCAGAATGATATTTGTTATCCTTTACTATTGATATTGATTTATCTTTAAATTTTTTCTTAATATAATTTTCAATAACCTGACTTTTATACCCTGTAGAAATGATTATTTTTTCAAAATTAAATCTTTTTAGCTGTTTCAATTGATAATATAAAAATGGTTTATTATTTATCAAAACCATTGATTTAGGGATATTTTTGGTAATTGGCCTAAGTCTTGTTGCTTTCCCGCCAGCAAGTATAATGATAGGTGGTTTTTTTTTCACTAATATACGTATATATAAAATTAAAAAAATTAAAATTATAATATATTCAATTTATGTTTCTAAGTAGATCTCCATTAAGAATTTCACTTGCTGGTGGTGGAACTGATTTGCCATCATACTACAAATTAAAGGGTGGTTTGGTAATCAGTGCCGCAATAAATAAATATATATATGTAACAGTTAATAAGACCTGGAAGAAAAATTTTTTATTAAAATACTCAGAAATAGAAAAAAAAAAAACAATTAATTCAATAAAACATAATGCAATAAGAGAAACATTGAGTTTTTTTAAAATTCCTGACTACTTGGAAATATCAAGTATTTCAGATGTTCCAGCCGGAACAGGACTTGGCTCATCGGGTACATTTTTGGTAGGATTAATAAACGTTGTAAATTCGTTTTATAATAAAAATTTGAGTAGATACGAATTAGCTGACAATGCCTGCAAAATAGAAATGGATATTTTAAAAGAACCATCGGGAAAACAAGATCCTTTTATTTCTAGTTACGGGGGCTTAAAGATAATAAAAATTTCAAAAAATGGAAAAACAAAAATAGAAGAATTGAAAATTTCTCAAGATTTTATAGATGAGTTAGATGATAGTTTTTTAACATATTTTACTGGTTATACGAGGCAATCAAAAAATATTCTAGGTGAACAAGAAAAAAAAACAAAAAAGAAAAATAAAGAACTAATACAATCTTTAGATTTTGTAAAAGAAATAGCAAACGAGTCAATAAATGTTTTTCAAAGAGGATCTGTGCAGGATTATGCAAATTTAATGAATGAACACTGGAATTATAAAATGAAAAGGTCAAAAAATATGAGTTCTAATAGTATTAATAACTTAATTGAATATGGTTTAAAAAATGGGGCTTTGGGTGCAAAATTAATTGGAGCAGGCGGTGGTGGATTTGTTTTGTTTATCACAAAAGATAAGTTAAAACTGCGTTCAAAAATGAAAAATTTAAAATTACTGGAGCTTAAATATAACTTTGATTATGATGGTTCTGTAATATTAGGAAGAAATTAAGTATGAGCTTTTCAAAAGAATTTATCAGTAAAAACATTTCATCACTGAGTAAAGTTGACAATAAAATTTTAGATAAAATGGTTTCGATATTGGTAGAATGTAAAAATAAAAATGGTAGATTGTTTTTAATTGGAGTTGGAGGTTCTGCAGGACATTGTAGCCATGCGGTTAATGATTTTAGGAAAATTTGCAATCTACAATCGTTTACTCCAACAGATAATGTTTCAGAGTTAACAGCAAGAATTAATGATGAAGGTTGGGAAAACTCGTATAAAAATTATTTAAAAGGATCAAAATTAAACTCTGATGACGTGATAATGGTTTACTCAGTTGGTGGAGGATCAAAAGAAAAAAATATCTCTGTTAATTTGATAAATTGTATTGATTATTCTAAAGAAGTAGGATGCAAAATAATCTCTGTAATTGGAAAAGAAACAGGCTATGCCAACAAGAATTCCGATGTTTGTTTGGTTTTTGATATAGACGACAGTAATTTTATAACACCAATTACTGAGGGATTAACCTCCGTTATTTGGCATTTTTTAGTTAGTCATCCTGATTTAATGGAAAACAAAACAACCTGGGAGTCAATAAAGTAATTTCTAGATGAATTTATTTATATCTGGTGGAGCTGGTTTTATAGGAAGCAACTTAGTAAACGAGGTAAATAAACTTAAAAAAATTAAAAAGATAATAATTTATGATAATTTTTCCTCTGGAAAAAAATGGTTTTTAAAGAAAAGTAAGAAAATTAGAATTATTAATGCTGATTTAAAAAATCAAAATAAACTTAATAAATCAATAAAAAAAACAGACTTAGTTTATCATTTTGCTGCAAATCCAGATATAGCAGCAGCTGTAAAAAATCCAGATATCGATTTTATAGAAGGCACTATTCTTTTAAGAAATGTATTAGAAGCAATGAGAAAAAATAATATTAAAAAAATTATTTTTGCGTCTGGAAGTGGAGTTTATGGTGATAAAAAAGATAAACCATTGATAGAAGATAAAACTATAACCAATCCAATTTCAACTTATGGTGCAAGTAAATTATACTGCGAAAATCTTATTGCATCATATTCTAATCTAGTAGGAATTACTGGAATATCATTTAGATTTGCTAATGTTTCTGGCGATAATTGTACTCATGGTGTTTGTTATGATTTTGTAAAAAAATTGTTTAAGAATAAAAAAGAAATTAATATTCTAGGCAATGGACAACAAAGTAAATCATATTTACATGTTTCAGATGTTGTAAGCGCTCTAATTAAAGCTAAGAATTTTAAATTCAAAAATCATCAAGTTTATAATTTATCAACCAAAGATTTTATATCTGTAAATGAAATTTTAAAGTTAGCCTTAGAGGCTTTTAAAATAAAAAATATTAAAAAAAAATATACTGGTGGAACTAGAGGGTGGAGAGGTGATGTTCCAATTGTCAGAATCAATGATTCAAAATTTCGAAAACTTGGATGGTCAAATAAAAATTCCAGCAAGCAAACAATTATAAAAACTATAAAATTTTTGATTAATAATCGAAAACACTATGGATTTTGAACATGATTAAGCATGGAGACAAAATAAGTGTAGCAATGATTTCAATGAACGAAGAGGGTTCCATAAAAAAAATTGTTCAAGAAATTTTTAATATAGACAAGAGAATTGAAATTGTTTTAGTTGATAGTAGTAAAGATAAGACCTTTGAAATAGCAAAACAACTTGGTGTTCAAGCAATAAAACAATATCCTCCTCAAGGTTATGGTTTAGCAATGGATCTCGCATTAAAATCTTGCACAAGGGATGTGATAATAACTATGGACTGTGATTGCACATATCCAACAGATCAAATTGATTTTTTATCAAAGTTGATTTTAGATGAAGATTACAAATTAATTGATTGTAATAGACTAAATACAAAACCAAAAAATATGAAATTAATTAATTATATTGGTAATAAAGTTTTTTCAATATTTGCAAGTATAATGTTCTTAAAAAAAATACCAGATCTTCATTCAGGTATGAGAGCATACAATAAAGAGACATTGAAAACAATTAATTATTTTGCTGATGGACCTTCCTTACCGGTTGAATTACTGCTTGCATTCCACAAAAGAAAATTAAAATTAAAATGTGTTAACATAGATTATTTAGAAAGAGTTGGTCAAAGTAAAATGGCCCCATTGGAGACATCCATATGGACTATTAAAAGAATATTAAAAGTAAGATTTGAAAAAAAATCTTAAGTAAAATTTAGATTTTGAAAAAAAAAATTAAAAAATTTTCTGTTGTAATGTCCTTGTATGATGGAATTGAGATACAATTATATAAAGATTCCCTCAAAAGTTTGATTGAACAATCCTATTTACCCAAAGAAATTATAATTGTTTTGGATGGTGTAAAAAAAAAAGAATTAATTAAGGAGACAATTAATTTTAAAAAAAAATTTAAAAATTTAAAAATAATTAAAAATTATAAGAACCTTGGTATTTCAAAGTCTTACAATAAGGCTTTAAAAGCGGCTAGTTTAGATATAGTTGCAATTCAAGACAGTGATGACGTTTCATTGCCTAGAAGATTTGAAAATCAATATAATTATCTTTGCTCTAAAAAACATATTTCTGTTTTAGGATCTGCAGTTTATGAAAAAAACCTAAATTCTGGAAAAAAAACTTTAAAACAAAGTCCTTTAAGTTTAAGTGAAATTAAAAAAAATTTATCTTTTAGAAATCCTATGAATCATCCAACAATAATGTTTAGAAAAGGAACAATAATTTCGCGAGGAGGTTATGAAGACGTTAACAGAATGGAGGATTATTATTTATGGATAAAATTGATAAGTTCTGGTTGTGTTTTTGAAAATTTAAAAAAACCACTTGTTATTATGAATATAAAAGAAAATTTTTTTCTAAGGAGAACAGGATTTAATTTGATTAAAAGTGAAATTTTAATTCAATTACTTTTATTTAGATCCGGTGCAAACAATTTTTTTAAAATGATAATACTTATTTTATCAAAATCGTTATATCATTTAATACCTGGTGTAATAAAAAATATAATCCGACTTTTTTATTTTCGAAATTTGTTGAATAAAAATATTAAGTAAATATTTGGAATAAAAGCTATTAGAAAAAAAATATTATTATTATAAATGTAATAAAAAAACGCCAAAATTAAATTAATTAGTGATATAAAAATTATTCTTTTTAATACGTATAAATGACTCATGCCTCCTATAAGTGTTGGTGCTAAAAAAAAATAATCAAATAATCTTGCCCATGGCGCTATTCCATTGAGTGTTTTTCTTAACAATGTTAGGTTTACGTCTACTAGAGGATATAAAAATAAAATAATCCCAAAAAATATATAATCTATTTGAGCTAAAAAGATTATCAAATAACCATTTATAAAACCAATAGGTATACTTCCAGTATCACCCAGAAATATTTTCGCCTTTGGCCAATTAAAAAGTAAAAAAGGTAAAATTAGTGATAGCATAATAATTGAGATTAAAGTTGCAGGATATACTTGATTTTCTAAATATGAAAATATTAAAATACCCAAATAGATTGTTAGGGAGCTTACACTCATCACTCCATCAGATCCATCAATAAAATTATTAGTATTGATTATTAAGACAAAAAAATAAACAATAATTAAAAGCTCAAGTTTTTGAGGTAGAAATTCAAAAATTGGAAATTTAAATATAGGAAGGCTTAAATAACAAATAGTAATTTGAAATATTAGTCTTATGGTCGGGTTTATTTGGATAAATTCATCTAAAATTGAAATTAAAAATAAAAAAAAAATACTGATTAAGAATAAATAGTATCTTGATGAGTAAATCGTAAATAATTCTGAAAATTCTTCTGCATAATAATAAACTAAAATATTGTTAAACAAAAAAATAATAATTAATAATAGACCAGCATTATTAAAAACTTTGTTTGTATGATAGGTGTGATCGCTAACTTTAAGAAAAAATGGGTGGTTGATTTTTGTTCTGACTAAAAAAAAAATAGCAAAAAAAACTATACTTAAATTAAAAATGAATAAATAATTTATTAATTTTGAGTTAAATATACTTGAAAAATCCATTTATTTAATTTGTAATAAAATTAATTCATTTGTATACAATAAATTTTTAATAAATCTGATGTATTATTATAATAAAACAGCGTTTTATATTATTTTGATTTTCCCAATAGCTTCAATTTTAGGTGCTCCATTTGTCAACTTTGCACTTGTTATAAGTTCAATTTACTATTTATATTTAAAGAATAAAAATAAAAAAAAAATTTTTAGAGAAAAATGGGAATATATTTTTTTAATTTTTTGGATTTATTTAATTTTCATAAGTTTTTTCTCCATTGACTTTTTCAAAGCCTTTAAAGCAAGTTTTTCTCAAATAAGATTTATATTATTCTCATTATTTATTGGTTATTATTTTAATTTTTTCACAAGCTATAAAAAAATATTTATTTTATGGAAATTAATTTTAACTATTGTTTGTTTAGATGTGATTTATCAGTTTTTTAATGGAGTAAACTTTTTTGGTTTTCCTGCTGAACATTATGTTCCTGGAGTTTCAGATTTTTCTCATATAGCGCGATTAGGTGGCGTATTTAATGATGAGTTGGTGGTTGGAAGCTTTATAGCAAAGTTATCTTATCCATTAATTTTTTACATGGTATACATATTTCAATCAGAGAAATTATATTTGAAAATATTATCGTTAGTTTTAATAATTCTATTTTCTGTCTCAATCTTTATAACTGGTGAGAGATTAAGCTTAATTATTATTTTGTCGGCTATATTTTTTTCATCTTTATTAATTTTAGACTTCAAAAAAATTATTATTTTAGTAGTTTTGCTATCTAGTGTTGGATTAATATTTTATGAACAAAATCGTTTTTTAAAAACTAGAATTAAAGAAACCATACAAATAGTCGTCAATATTCAATCTTCTAGTTATGGAAGAATATTTCAATCGTCCTATGAGGTTTGGGAAAAAAATAAATTCATTGGTTCAGGTTTAAAAAATTATAATAATCAGTGTGTTAAGCTTGAAGATAAAAACGAGCATAACTCTCCATTTTCGTATTGTTCTCCAACACATTCTCATAATATCCTTCTTCAGATTATGTCAGAAACAGGATCTGTTGGCTTAATAATATTTGTTGCTTTATATTTCTATTTACTAAAATATTTACTAGTAAAATATAATAGGATTAAACATAAACTTAATGGCGAAATAAAATCTGTATTTATAGGATGCTATGTTTATATTTTAATTACTTTATTTCCATTTATAACATCTGGAAGTTTCTTTACGTCTTGGAACGGATCTTTTTTTTGGCTTCATATAGGTTTAGCATTAGCAATTCTTAATAACAAAAGTTATCTGATAAAGTCAAAACTTGAGTAATTTAGGAAAATTATACTAAATTTAAGAATTTTAATAATAATCATTGGTTAGATGTTGGTGAAATAAAGAAAATTTTTCTCATAAATATTGCACTTAGTTGATATAAGAATTTTATGAAATCCAATATATTATTGACTGGTGGTGCGGGTTATATTGGAAGCCATGTGGCTCACAAATTAATTGATGCTGGTTTTTCAGTGACAATTATAGATAATTTGATTACTGGAAATAAAAAATTAGTTCCCAAAAAAGCTATCCTAGAAGTATGTGATATTGGTGATAAAAAAAAAATATCAAAAATTTTAAGTTCTAAATATTTCAAGGCAGTATTACATTTTGCTGGTCTAATAAGAGTAGATGAGTCTGTAAAATTTCCAAAAAAATACAATTTATACAATTATGAAAAATCAAAGATTTTTTTTGAAACATGTTTATCTAATGGGTTAGATAAAATCATTTTTTCATCTACAGCTAGTGTTTATGGTAAAACTAAAAAACTCGAAGTAAGAGAAAAGGATAAATTAAGTCCTATCAATCCGTATGCTAAATCCAAATTAAGATTTGAAAATTATTTGATTAAAGAAAAAAAAAAAGGAAGATTAAATTATATAATTTTAAGATATTTTAATGTTGCAGGTGCAGATTTGGATTTAAGGAGTGGTCTAATTTCAAAAAATTCTACACATTTGATTAAAGTTGCGTGTGAAGTTGCTGTTGGTAAAAAAAAACAATTAATAATTAATGGAAATAATTATAACACCAAAGATGGCACGGCAGTAAGAGATTACATTCATGTGTCAGATTTAGCCGATATGCATTTGAAAAGTTTGCGATATTTAATTAAAGAAAAAAGATCTGATATTTTCAATTGCGGGTATGGAAAAGGTTATTCTGTAAAAGAAGTTATTGAAAACTTAGAAAAAATTTTAAAAAAAAAGATACAAATAAAAATTGGCCCAAGAAGATCAGGTGATACACCCTATGTTGTAAGCAATGTAAGAAAGTTTACAAAAAAATTTTCTTTTAAGCCTAAATTTAACAATTTAAAAGTAATATTAAAAACAGCATTATTATGGGAAAAAAAAATAAAAAAAATAAATAAGTAACTAAAAAAATAATTTTAGTAATAGCGTTAATCTCACACAAAAGTATTAAAATAGGGCAAGTTTTATGATTAAAAAAAACATAGAATGATATTTACAATCAGTTTTAAAAAGTGTAGAAATCTTTGCCTGGTGATTATTGCGAAAGGGCAACACCCGATTCCATTCCGAACTCGGAAGTTAAGTCTTTCAGCGCCGATGGTACTTTGTCTTAAGACATGGAAGAGTAGGACATTGCCAGGCTAAATCCAAATGAAAGATATCATTTTAGTTACTGGTGGTGCCGGATTTGTTGGTTCAAATCTAATTCGTTTACTAGTAAATAAAACTAATAAAAAAATTATAAGTTTAGACAATTATTCATCAGGCTCAAAAAGAAATCACATATTAAGCAATAAAGTAAAGTATGTTGTAGGCAATACATACGAAATTGAAAAAAAAATTTCAAAATATACAAAAAAAATTCATTCAGTTTTCCATTTTGGTGAATTTGCAAGAATATATCAAAGTTTTAAAAAATTTGATGAATGCTATAAGTCTAATTCACTGGGTACGAATGCAGTTTTCAAGTATTGTTTAGATAATAATATAAAACTTATTTATTCGGCTACTTCCGCTACTTTGGGGAATAATGGGAATGATAAAAATTTATCACCTTATGCTTTTACAAAATCTAAAAATTTAGAATTGTTAGAAAATTTAAAAAAGTGGTTTAATTTTAAGTTTGAAATAATTTATTTTTATAATGTTTATGGTCAAGGTCATATTAAAACTGGACCTATGGCAACTGTTATTGGAATATTTGAGGATCAATTTAAAAAAAAAACAGCATTAACGGTAGTTAGACCAGGAAATCAATCCAGAAGATTTACTCATATCAATGATACTGTAAAAGTTTGCTTTGAAGCTTGGAAGAAAAATAGGTGTGCTCATTATTCTATTTCACACAAAAAATCTTATACTATATTACAAGTTGCAAACATGTTTAAAAGTCAAATAATTTTTCTAAAAAAGAGACCAGGTGAGAGATATGCATCAGCTTTAACTAAAATTTCACTTAATAATAAGGTATTTAGAAGATATGGAAAAATAAATTTGAAAGATTATATTTCTTCGTTTATTAAGACGTAAATTTTATGAAAATTAAAAGCTCACTTAAATCAATCAAAAAAAGAGACCTAAATTCTAAATTAGTAAGAAGAAGGGGTAGAGTGTACATAATAAACAAGCTAAACCCCAAGTATAAAGCAAGACAAAAATAGTTATTATGGATAATGATAATCACAAAAAAACATGGAACAACTTTACAAAGTTTGTGTTGTGGGGAACTGTCGCTGTTATATTTGTTTTAGTTTTAATGTCGATATTCTTATTATAATTATAAATTCGTTAGATGATTATAGGATCTATATTAGAAAACCAAAATTTTGAAAAAAGAGTAGCTCTAACTCCAGATATAGTTAAAAAATATACCTCCCTAGGGTTTGAAATATTTATAAGTGAAAATTATGGTTCACATATAGGTATCGAGGATAAACAATACTCAGAACTTGGAGCTAAATTAAAAAAAAATGATGACGAAATTTTACAGAGTTCGGATATTATAATTCAATTAGGAATTTTATCAGATGAAAAAATTTCAATTATTAAAGATAATCAAACTTTAATAGGGGTTTTAAATCCTTATGAAAATGAAAAAAAGTTAAAAAATTTAACTCAAAGAAAAGTTAATGTTTTTTCTTTAGAGCTTCTCCCCAGAATAACTAGAGCACAATCAATGGATATATTATCTTCACAAGCAAATCTAGCAGGATACAAAGCAGTGATAGAGTCCTTTGCTAAATTTGAAAAAGCAATACCCATGATGATGACAGCTGCAGGGACAATTCCAGCAGCAAAAGTTTTAGTTGTTGGCGCAGGAGTTGCAGGACTTCAAGCGGTTGCAACAGCAAAAAGAATGGGTGCTATAGTTTTTGGCACAGATGTAAGAATGGCATCCAAAGAGCAGGTTGAAAGTTTAGGAGGTAAATTTTTAACGGTAGAGGGCTCAGAAAATCTTGAAACTGAAGGTGGTTATGCAAAAGAAGCATCTGAGGACTTTAAGAAAAAACAAGAAGAATTGTTGGCAGAAACATTAAAAAAAATCGACATAGTAGTATGCACAGCATTAATTCCTGGAAAAAAAGCCCCACTAATTATTAAAGATTATATGATAAATAATATGCAGCCTGGATCTGTGGTTTATGATTTAGCAGCAGTTCAAGGAGGAAATACAGCATTTACTGAGGTAAATAAAATTGTTGAAAAAAATGGCGTAAAAATTTTAGGTGAGAGCAATATTTTAAATAAACTGCCAGTGTCTGCGTCTAATTTATACGCGAAAAATGTATTCAATTTTATCGAAAATTTATACGATAAAGATCAAAAAAAAATTAACATTAATTTAGAGGATGAGATAATAAGTAAAACTTTAATTAAATAAAATTATGGAAATAGACCCTTTAATATTTAGACTAAGTATTTTTATTCTTTCAATTTTTGTTGGATACTATGTTGTTTGGAGTGTTACACCCTCATTACACACTCCCTTAATGTCTGTTACCAACGCTATTTCGTCCGTAATTATAGTTGGAGCAATTATTGCTGGATTATCTGGAGGCTCACAAAGTATTTTTAATACATCGAGTATATTTGGGTTTTTGGCAATTGCCCTAGCCGCCATAAATATTTTTGGAGGATTTTTAGTAACACAAAGAATGTTGGCAATGTATAAGAAAAAGAAAAAAGAAAAATAATGATATCCGCAAATTTATCAGCAATTTTTTACTTAGTCTCGGGAGTCTTATTTATCCTTGCTTTAAGAGGTTTGTCATCACCAGAGACTTCTAGGCAAGGAAATTTTTTTGGTATGTTTGGAATGATTATTGCTGTTACAGTAACTTTTTTGTCTATAGGAAATTTTTCTAGTGGATTTGTTTTTGTACTAATTTTTATACTATTTGGAGGATCAATCGGAGCTTTTATAGCTTACAAAATTCCAATGACAGCGATGCCAGAACTAGTTGCGGGATTCCATAGTTTAGTTGGGCTTGCTGCAGTTTTTGTAGCAATTTCAGCTTTTTTGAATCCAGTAGCATTTAATCTTGGTTCACCTGGAGATATTAAACTTGGCAGCTTAATCGAAATGTCAATTGGAGCTGCAGTCGGAGCTATAACATTCTCAGGATCTGTGATTGCATTTTTAAAATTACAAGGAATTATGTCTGGATCACCAATAACGTTTAAAGGCCAACATCCTCTCAATGCAATTATTTTAGTTTCAATAATTGTTTTAATTTATCTATTGTGTTCAACTCAATCATCAAATTTGTTTTGGATATTGTTAATTTTTTCATTTGTAATTGGCTTTTTATTAATAATTCCAATTGGCGGAGCTGATATGCCAGTGGTAATTTCTATGCTTAATTCTTATTCTGGATGGGCAGCAGCGGGAATAGGTTTTACCTTGGAAAACACAGCTTTGATAATCACAGGTGCTCTAGTGGGATCATCTGGAGCAATATTATCTTATATTATGTGCAAAGGTATGAACCGTTCCTTCTTCAATGTAATCTTAGGAGGCTTTGGTGCTACTGAAGATGCATTAAGCAAATCAACTAAAGAACAAAGACCTGTTAAAAGTGGCAACGCAGATGATGCAGCTTTCCTGATGAAAAATGCTTCTTCAGTTATAATCGTTCCTGGATACGGTATGGCAGTGGCACAAGCTCAGCATGCTTTAAGAGAAATGGTCGACACATTAAAAAAAAACGATATAAAAGTTTCATACGCTATACACCCTGTAGCTGGAAGAATGCCTGGACATATGAATGTTTTGTTAGCTGAGGCAAACGTACCATACGATGAGGTATTTGAGCTGGAGGAAATAAATAATGATTTTGCTAATGCAGATGTTGCTTTTGTTATTGGTGCAAATGATGTGACTAATCCAGTTGCAAAAACTGATCCACAAAGCCCAATTTATGGCATGCCTGTTCTCGATGTGGAAAAATGTAAATCTGTATTGTTTGTTAAACGAAGTCTATCCCCTGGTTATGCTGGAATTGATAATGACTTATTTTATAAAGAAAATACTTTAATGTTATTTGCAGACGCAAAAAAAATGACAGAGGATATTACAAAAAACTTATAAAAAATTAGATTAGAATAAAATTTCTTTTTACACCAAAAATTTGAATTCAAATAAAAAAACTTCATATGAAAAGACCGTAAATCTTTTTGTTGATAGTTAAAGCTTGAAAATTAAAGTAGCTGGTTGCGGGGGACGGATTTGAACCGCCGACCTTCAGGTTATGAGCCTGACGAGCTACCAGACTGCTCCACCCCGCGATATAATTAAATTCTATTTCTTAGTTTATTTAATTTTTTTACTCTTTTAATGTTTTCTTGGAGGATCCTCTTTTTTTTTTCAGACGGTTTTTCATAAGTATTTTTCAATTTAATCACTTTAAAAAAACCATCTCTCTGAAGCTTTCTTTTTAAAACTCTTAGAGCTTGTTCAACATTGTTATCTTTAACTTCTATTTTAATAAATCCCTCCAAAAAAATGTGTGAATAACATTTTTATAATTTTATGTCTATGAATTTTATACATAATTTTATCATTTATTTTAATTTTGCTTTCTCTTTCTCCTTTTTTTCTCTTTTTATTCTTCTTTCTGCCTTTGCTATCGCTTCAATCAAATCTTTTTGTGAGAAAAGGTTAAGTGCTACAGGATCTTTAGGACTCAAGTTATTATAGTTCCAATAACTCTTATTTCTTATAGATGTAACAGAGTTTTTTGTTATTCCAATCAATCTTGAAATTTGCGAGTCTTTTAAAATGTTATGTTGTTTAATTAACCATAATGCTGAGTCTGGTTTGTCTTGTCTTTTTGACAAAGGAATATATTTTTTAATTTTTTTTTCGTCATTTGATATTTCGACATCGGTATTTTTTATATTTAAAGGTCTATTATTATCTTTAGAAGATAACTCAATTTCCTCTCTTGTAAGCTGACCCGTTATTATTGGATTGTATGCTTTAATACCTTTGGCGACTTCACCATCGGCAATACCTTGAACTTCTACTTCATGTAAATGGCAAAATTCAGCTATCTGTTTAAAAGTGAGAGTAGTGTTTTCAACAAGCCACAAAGCTGTAGCCATCGGCATTAAGGGAGCTTTTGACATTTAGTTTTTTTTTTCTGATTTAAAATTTTGAAATTTTTTGTTAAATTTACTGATTCTTCCTTTATCCATAAGTTTTTGTTTCCCCCCTGTCCAGGCAGAATGAGATTTTGGATCAATTTCTAATTTTAAAACTTCTCCCTCAGTTCCCCAAGTTGATTTAGTTTCAAATTGAGTTCCATCTGTCATCTCAACTTTGATTGTATGGTATTTAGGATGTATATTTTTTTTCATCGGTGTCTTATAGCAAAAGTTTCTTTTAAAACAATTAAAAGTTGCTTATTTTTTCCATTAATTTTTCATTAATATCAGGACTTGAAGCAATTATCTTAAAGCCTTTATTATTATTAATGTTTATTTTGTTAATCACACCTCCTGCCTCTTCGACAAGGACTAATCCTGCTGCAATATCCCATAAATGTAAATTTTTTTGAAAGTACCCATCATATCTCCCGCAAGCTATGTATGCCATATCTAATGCTGCAGAGCCTGATTTACGATAAGAAAATTCCATTTTTTCATTCACTTTTCCACTAGTTGCAAATAAGCATTCTTGCATATTATTTTTTTTTGATACTCTTATTCTTTTATTATTTAAGTAAGCTCCATTATTTTTTTCAGCATAAAACATTTCATCTTTTATTGGATCGAAAATTAGACCAGATATGATTTCATTTTCATGTTTTAAAGCAATTGAAGTTGCAAAATGAGGAATTCCATGTAAAAAATTTACTGTTCCATCTATTGGGTCAATTACCCAGGTATTTTTGATGTCCTTATTTTTTTTTACACCATTTTCCTCACTTATAATTGAATAATCTGGTTTGCCCTTAGATAATTCCTCTATTATTATTTTTTCTACTCTAAGATCAGAATTTGTTACGAAATCTGTTGGCCCTTTTTTAGATACTTGAAGTTTTTCAATTTCTCCAAAATCTCTAATAAGTATTTTCGATGCTTTTTCACAAGCTTTAATCATTAAATTTAAATTAGCTGAAATTGAATTCATTTTTTAAATTTTTTTAACATATTCTAAATTTCTGGTATCAATGATTATTTGATCACCTGCTTCAATAAATGGTGGAACCTGTATAGTTAATCCATTATCTAAAGTAGCTGGTTTATAAGAGGAAGAGACTGTTTGGCCCTTTAGAGCAGCATCTGTTGTATCAATCTTACATTCAACTTGATTAGGTAAATCTATTGAAATTGGTTCATTGTTATAAAAACTTATAGTTACTTTTAAATTTTCAGTTAACAACCTCCCTTTTTGTCCAACTATATTTTTCTTTATTTGAGTTTGCTCAAAAGATTTAGGATCCATAAAGAAAAAATTATTTTCATCTTCGTAACAATAATTAAAACTGATTTCTTCTAAAGACGCTTTTTCAACAGTTTCACTTGACCTAAATCTCTCATTTAATTTTGTACTTTTGTTCACACTTTTCATTTCTACTTGTGCAAAAGCTCCACCTTTTCCAGGTTTTACATGTTGTGTTTTTAAGACTTGCCACAAATCATCTTTGTACTCAAGCAACATACCTACTCTTATTTCACTAGCATTTATTTTCATTTTAATTTTTTAATTGCTTCAAAAGGTTTGAGTTTTTTATTTTTCCAAACGTAGCCTGAAATAGCTAATAAGTTGGCTTTATTCAATAAAAGATTTTTATAGTTATTATAATTGATACCACCAATGGCGACTATTGGCTTTTTTGTTATTTTTCTGGCTTTTTTAAGCAAACCCAACGATGATTTATATTTAGTTTTTTTAGTGCTTGTTGAATAAAAAGCTCCAAAAGCTATATAATCAGCTTTGTTCTTTAAAGCAACTTTTGCTAATTTAATCGAGTTATGACATGTGATCCCAATTATTTTATCACCAATCAATTTTCTTGCTTTATGAATACTCATATCATTTTGACCTAAATGGCAACCATCAGCATCTAACTGTTTCGCTAAAAAAACATCATCATTTATCAAAAATTTAACCTTAAATTTTTTACAAATTTTTTTTATTCTTTTTCCAATTGTTAACTTTTTTTCAATTTTTTCATTTTTGATCCTAAGCTGAAAAAAACTAACTTTTTTTTGTTTTAAAATATATTCAAGATGACTATAAAAAGTTTTATCAATTTTTAACGGTGAAATTAAATAGATAAATTTTTTTTTATTATATCTCAAGACCTTTAGACCAATTTCCTTGAGCAGCCAATGTATTCATTTTTGCTCGATGGTTAAAGATTTTTTGAGTACCCTTGATATCTTTTATATCTTTTGACCAAAATTTCAGCGCACTTTGTTGAAGTGCCCTTCCGTAAGAGTAGCTCATTATAAACTTAGTGTCGTTATATTTATTTATTAGATTTAAATTTTCAGTTGCCTCGAGCTCTGATTGTCCACCAGATAAAAAAGCTATTCCAGGTACCTCTGACGGAACACAGTTTTTTAAGCATTTTAACGTTAACTTTGCGACTTCATCATTTGAAATTTTATTTTTTGACTTATTTCCAGCTAAAATCATATTTGGTTTTAGAATAATTCCTTTTAAATCTACTTTGTGTGAGATTAATTCCTCAAAACATTTTTCAATTACATTCGATGTTTTTTCGTAACAATCTTCAGCAGAATGTTCACCATCCATTAAAACCTCTGGCTCTACTATTGGCACCATATAACATTCTTGAACTAATGCCGAATATCTTGCTAAAGCATGGGCGTTTGAACTTATCGCAAGTTTACTTGGAAAATCTTTAGTGATATTGTAAACCCCTCTCCATTTCGTGAATTTTGCACCAATCTTATAATATTCTTTTAATCTATCTCTCAGTCCATCTAGTCCCTCAGTAATTTTTTCATCTGGTGAACCCGCTAAAACCTTTGCCCCTGTATCTACTTTAATACCTGGCAAGGATCCCATATCAGAAATTAATTCAGTGATCTTGGTTTTTTTTGATGATATTTGCTTTATAGTTTCATCGTATAAAATAACACCTCCAATACAATCAGTCATACTAGTTGAACTAAAAAGCGCCTCTCTAAACATTAACCTGTTTTCAGGAGTTGATAGCACGCCCACGCTTTCTAGTCTTTTTGTCATAGTACCTGTGCTTTCATCCGCAGCCAAGATACCTTTTCCTTTCCCGATTATTTTTAAAGCAATATTATTTAATTCCGACATTTTAATTTAAGGCTTTTATACCAGGAAGGTCTTTTCCTTCAAGATATTCTAAAAAGGCTCCACCAGCAGTTGAAACAAAATTGAAATTATCTACTGCATTCATTTGATTTAAAACTGCTATTGTATCTCCTCCTCCAGCTATAGAATAAATTTGATTTTTATCATTTTTATCAATGATTTTTTTTGTAATTTCATAACAACCATTAGCAAAGTTTGGATTTTCAAAATATCCTACTGGCCCATTCCACAAGATTGTTTCACTTCTCTCAATGATATCTCTAATTCTTTTTATTGTTTTTGGTCCTATATCTAAAATTAAGTCATCATTGGAAACTTCACTAAGTTCTTTGATTATGGCCTTATCATCCATACTTTTTCCTACCACAACATCTTCTGGATAATTGATTAAACAAGAATTTTTTTTTGCTGTTTCAAAAATGTCGTCAATTACCGATTTACAGTTTTTTTCTATTAAAGATTTTCCAATTGGATTTCCTTTGTAATTTAAGATATTATTTGCCATCGCTCCAACAATTATAATGTTATCAAACTTAGGTATTAAGTTTTTAATAAGACCTATTTTAGTAGATATTTTAGCTCCACCAACAATACAAGTGACTGGTTTTTTTATCTCTGTAGTAACTTTTTTAAGCGCGCTTATTTCCGTTTCAAGTTGTAAGCCTGCAAATGAAGGAAGAAATTTAGTAATTTTGCTCACAGACGCGTGAGCTCTATGTGAGCAAGAAAAAGCATCATTGACAAAAATATCTCCCAGTTCTGCTAAATTTTTTGAAAAATTAGCATCATTTTTTTCTTCTTCTTCATAAAATCTTATATTCTCTAGAAAAATTATTTGATCTTTTGAGTTTTTAAATAAGTTTTCTTTTTTTATTTTATAGATATTTTCCCCAATCAATTTTATTTTTTGGTTTATTTTTCTCTCTAAATTTTCACAAATTGGTTTTAAAGATAGATCGAAATTTATCTTTCCTTTTGGTCGCCCAACATGTGAGATTATTAAAATTTTGGATTTTTTTTTAATAAGGAAATTTATTACAGGTAATATCTTATTAATCCTTGTCTCATCCGTAATCACTCGGTTTTTGAGAGGCACATTCAGGTCTAGCCTCAATAAAACAATTTTGCCTTCAAGATTTTCTTGATCTTTTATATATTTCATTAAGAAATTTTATAAAGGTGTTCTGCAATATCACACATTCTGTTTGAAAAACCCCACTCATTATCATACCAAGCTGAAATTTTACCCATATTTTTTCCTATTACATTCGTCAAACTTCCATCAACAATTGATGAGGCAGGATTATGATTGAAATCTATTGAAACAAGTTTTTCTTCTGTGAATTCAAGAACTCTACTTTTTTTACTAAAACTTTTGAACACTGAATTTATTTTTTTAACACTTAAATTTTTTTTAGTACAAAATATAAGTTCAATTAGAGAAACATTGGGAGTCGGTACCCTCATTGCTACACCTTCTAATTTACCTTTAAGAGAAGGAATTATTTCACCAATTGTTTTTGACGCACCAGTTGAAGTTGGTACAATAGATTGACTTGCGGATCTTGCTCTTCTTGGATCTTTATGTGAATTATCTAAAATTCTTTGATCACTTGTAAACGCGTGAATAGTAGTCATAAAACCTTTTTCGATTTTAAAATTTTCATTTAAAACAAATGCTACAGGTGCAAGACAATTGGTTGTGCAAGATGCAGCAGAAATTATTTGATCATTTTTTTTTAATTCCAGCTCATTTACTCCAAATACAATTGTTTTATCTGCATTTTTACATGGAGCTGAAACGATAACTTTTTTGGCTCCATTTAATAAATGAGGTTCTAATTTATCTTTTGAATTAAACTTACCTGTACATTCAAAAACGTAATCCACACCATATTTTTTCCAGTTTATATTATTTAAATTGGTTTCTTGAGTAAAAGTAATTTTATTCTTATTGATTATTAGGTGTTTTTCATCAAAATCAATTTCTGCATTAAATTTTCCGTGAATGGAGTCGTATTTCAAAAGTGTTGAGCTGGTTTCTGGACTTGTTCTATTGTTTATATGTTTGATCTCAATATTCTTATTATCTTGTTCGATAATAGATCGAATAATCATTCTTCCTATTCTACCTAATCCGTTTATTCCAACTTTTATTTTCATAATTTATCTTTAATTTTTTTAATTATATTTTCAGTATTTATTCCAAAATGTTGATAAATTTTTTTATATGGAGCACTCTTTCCAAAATCATCAATTCCAAAATTTAAACCATTGTGGTTAGTATATTTTTTCCAATAACTTGTTTCAGATGCCTCTATTGATACAATAAGGTTTGTTTCTGATAAAATTTCATTTTTGTAGCCTTCACTTTGTTGATCAAATAATTCGTGACAAGGCATTGATATTATTTTTGAATAGATACCATCTGTGGCTAATTTATGACCAACTTCACTTGCCAAACTAGTTTCTGATCCGGTTGCTATAATTGTAACTTTTATATCATCATTAGTCCTAAAAATTTCATAAGCACCCAATGAAGACATATTTTTTGTTGAACTTTTAATTCTTACAGGTTTGATTGCCTGCCTTGTCAAGGCAATAACGCTTGGTGTATTTTTACTCTCAAGAGCTAATTGCCAGCATTCAAAAGTTTCAATAAGGTCAGATGGTCTAAAAACATTTAAATTTGGAATGGACCTTAAACTTGCCAACTGTTCAATAGGCTGATGAGTTGGACCATCTTCACCAAGCCCAATAGAGTCATGGGTAAAAACATATATAACTTTTTGCTTCATCATAGCCGCAAGTCTAATTGAGGGTTTACAATAGTCACTAAATATTAAAAAAGTACCACCATACGGTATTAGCCCACTATGAAGCGATATACCATTCATAATTCCACACATTGCATGCTCTCTTACTCCGTAATGAATATAGTTTCCTGAAAAATCACCTGGTTTGACAATTTTATGATTTTTAGTTTTCGTATTATTTGATCCAGCTAAGTCAGCTGACCCACCAATTATATTTGGGAGTTTTGATACAATTTCTAAAAATTTTTCAGAGCATTTCCTTGTTGCCATTGGCTCTAGATTTTTAAAATATTCTGTTTTTGCTTTTTCTATAGATCCAATGATAGTATTTCTTGCAAGGTTATAACCTGGTGGAAAGTTTTTTTTAAGCTTCTTACTAAAAATTTTTTCGTATTTTTTTGCTTTTTTTGATGCTCTGTCACCAATTGACTTCCACTCATTCAATAATTTTTTTGGAATTTCAAAGGGATTATAACTCCAGTTTAATTTTTTTCTTACTAATTTTATTTCATCATCACCTAGCGGGCTACCATGAGATGAAGCTTTACCACCTTTGTTAGGAGATCCATAACCAATTGTAGTTTTGCATGAAATTGCAATAGGTTTTTTTGATTTTTGAGCTTTTTTAAGGGCTTTTGATATTTCTTTATAATTATGTCCATTAATTTTAATATAATCCCAACCATAACTTTTAAATCTTTTTTCATGATTGTCAGAAACTGTTAAGTTTGTGGGACCATCAATTGAAATAGAATTATTATCAAAAAGCAAAATAAGATTTTTCAATTTAAGGTGTCCAGCTAGACTTAAAGCCTCATGGCTAATTCCCTCCATTAAACATCCATCACCTGCAATCACATAAGTTTTATGATCAATAATTTTTTTTCCAATTTGCTTTTTTAAAATTTCTTCTGAAATAGCAAATCCAACTGCGTTAGATATCCCTTGACCCAAAGGACCAGTGGTAGTCTCAATGCCAGTGCCAGGGTGATATTCAGGATGACCGGCACAAATTGAGTCTAATTGACGAAAATTTTTAATATCATTCAAAGAAACACTTTTATAACCAGTGAGATAAAGAAGTGAATAAAGCAACATTGATCCGTGACCGGCAGAGAGAACAAATCTGTCTCTATTTATCCAACTTGGGTTAGTTGGGTTAAAATTTAAAAAATCTTTAAACAAAACTGTTACCACATCGGCCATACCCATAGGCATTCCTGGGTGACCCGATTTGGCTTTTTGTACAGCATCAATCGATAAAAATCGGATGCAATTAGCTAATTCCCTGTGTTCCTTACTCAAAAATTATCCTGTCTAGACTAAGAAGATTCAATTTAATAATATAAACATATATATATGAATTTTTTAGGTGAAAAAGAAAAAAAGTTAAACGAACTCTTAACAAAATTAAAAAATTTAAATTTTAACGATTCAAATATGAATAAAAATATTGAATATTTAAACGAGCAAAAAAATCAATTAGAAATTGAAAAAAGAGAATTGGAGAAAAATTACTCAGCTTTAGTTAAGGAACATGATGAATTGTCTAAGAAATTAGATGAATTAAAGAATCAGGAGAAAATCGAAAAACAAAAACAATTAAACTTTTCTGAAAAAATTGATGAATTAAATCAAGAAACAGATATTTTATTAAGTGAAATAGATGAATGGCAAACGTAAGCATTAAATTTAATGGCAAAGAATTTTTACTCTCTTGTGAGGATGGACAAGAAGAACAATTGGAAGAACTATTAATTCAATTTAATTCAAAGTTTAATAAACTTAAAAGTGATCTAGGTAATTTAGGTGAAAATAAGCTTTTACTGATTACAGCTGTAAAAATTATGGATGAATACTATGAAACAAAAAAAAAAGTGGAGCAAAAAAAAACGGAACTAAAAGAGTTGTCAAACAAGTTTAAGGAACTTAAATCATTAATATATGAATATAGAGATAAGAAAGAGAATGAAATAAAAGAATTGAATTTGAAACATATTAATTTAAAAAATGAAATTCAACTAAATCAACAAAGTTATGAAAAATTGATTGATGATGCTACAAATGAAATTTCAAATTTTATAGAAAAAGCAAATTTAGAAAATTTGTCTTAAAATTTTGTGAAAAAATCTCAAATCAGAAAAAAATTTTTAAAGCTAAGAGAAAATAACCTACAAAAAGTTAAAACAATAAATCATAACGATATTATAAAACTTTTAAAAAAAAAAGGGATAGAGGGAAAAATAGTTGGGGGATATTACCCCTACAATAACGAGTTAGATTGTATTCAGATTTTGGAAAAATTAGAAAAGAAAAATTACATTATTTCTTTACCAAAAATAAAAAAAAATTTTCAAATGGATTTTATTCAGTGGAGCTCTAAAGAGCCATTGGTTATAAATAAATTTGGTATCCCAGAGCCATTTGATGGCAAAATAAAAATTCCAGATATATTATTAATACCTTTGTTGAGTTTTGATGCAAAATTGAACAGAGTAGGTTATGGAGGTGGTTTCTATGATAGATATATCCATAGAGTCAAAAGAAAAAAAAAACCACTTCTTGTTGGATTAGCGTACTCTTTTCAAAGAGTTAAAAGCGTTCCTGTAAATAGATATGACAAAAAACTTGATTTTGTTGTGACAGAAAGAAAAATTATAGAATGAGAATATTATTTTTAGGTGATGTTGTAGGTAGTTCAGGTTGTTCAAAATTAGTCCAAGATCTCCCTTCTCAAAAAAAGCAAAGAAAAATCGATTTTGTAATTGTAAATGGAGAAAATGCGGATGAAAGTGGCGTTGGTCTAACAGAAAAAATTTGTGAAAAATTTTTTTCAAGTGGAGTCGATGTTATTACAAGTGGAAATCATATTTGGGATCAGAGAGATATAATGAAAGTTATTGATAATGAAAAAAGAATATTAAGACCAAAAAATTTTTTTGAGCCTTCTCCAGGAAAAGGGTTTGAAATTTTTACGACCATTAACAATTTTAAAGTTGGAGTTTTAAATTTAATTGGAAATGTTTATATGAAAAAAAGTAACGATGTTTTTGAAACAGCAAATCAATTTATTAGTAAGTTTAAATTGAAAGAGGATTTTGATTTTTTAGTAGTTGATTTTCATGGAGAAATTACAAGTGAAAAAAATGCAATCGGACATTATTTTGATGGTAAAGCGTCGCTTGTAGTAGGTACGCATACCCATATACCAACTAATGATGCAAGAATTTTACAGAAAGGTACAGCATATCAAACTGATGCAGGGATGTGTGGCGACTATGACTCAGTAATTGGAATGAACAAAAACAATTCATTAAACAGATTTATGAAAAAAGACTCTGTAAAACATTTTCCAGCAAATGGAGATTCTACTTTATGCGGGGTAATTGTTGAGTGTAATACAGAAACTGGTTTAGCTAATAAAGTTGAAAGTTATATTTTTGGAGAGCAATTAAAAAATAGTTAATTTATGGCGGGACATTCACATTGGGCAGGCATTAAACATAAAAAAGGCAAGGCAGATAAGGAAAGGTCTAAAATATTCTCTAAGTTATCAAAAGAAATTACTGTTGCTGCAAAACTGGGAGATAAAGATCCAAATATGAATCCTAGATTAAGATCAGCTATACAGGCCGCAAGATCTGCGAATATGCCCAAAGAAAATATTGTGCGAGCTATAAATAAATCATCATCAAACAATAGTGCAAATTTTGAAAATTTAAGATATGAGGGTTTTGGTCCAAATAAAGTTGCTGTCATTGTGGAAACATTAACAGACAATAAAAATAGAACTGCATCGAACATAAGAACAATTTTTCAAAAATCTGGAGGTAGTCTTGGAACACAAGGCTCAGCCTCTCATAATTTTACACAACTAGGTGTTATAAAAGTTGATAAAAATGAAATTTCAGAAGAAAAAATTTTAGATATAGCTATTGAGGCAGGCGCTGATGAGTGTAAATCAAATACAGAATTACACGAAATTCAATGTTCAGTAGTCAATATATATAACATTAAAAAAGAGTTAGAGAAAAAAATTAGTAATTTTATATCAACTGGAATAGAATGGATTCCACTAAACAATGTACAAATTCCAAAAAAAGATCATGAAACTTTAATAAATTTCTTTGTATCATTGGAGGAGGATGATGATGTTCAAAATGTATATTCAAATGCTGAGTTTTTAAAATAAGTCATGTTAATAATTGGTATAGATCCGGGTCTATCTGGTTCAATTTGTTTCTTTAGAGATGGAAAAATTTTAGATGTAATTGAAATGCCTGTCATGAATGACGGAAAAAAGAATAAAAAACAAGTTAATGGTGCTCAAATTTATAATGAAATTACAAAAAAAATTAACAGCAATCCAGAAACTAACATAAGAGTTGTGATAGAGCATGTTACAGCTATGCCGGGTCAAGGGGTAACAAGCATGTTTAATTTTGGTCAGTCTTTTGGAATTTTAAAAGGTATTTGTTCTGCAATGAGGCTACCAATGTTTTTTGTAAGACCGACAAAATGGAAGAAATATTACAATTTAATTAACTCTGAAAAAGATGCTAGTCGAACAAGAGCTATTGAAATATTTCCGAATTTCTCATCACAGTTATCGAAAAAGAAAGATTCAAATAAGGCTGATGCTATATTAATCGCTAGTTTTTATTATGAAACTTATAAAATTGAGGAATAAAACTTAATAAATAAGTCAAAATCATGACACATTTAAGTGAAAGAAGCTGGTATGGAAGCTGATATATCATCTCAAGCAGTTGGACTAGCTTCAAGTGCTGATTTTTCATTAATGAATTTGTTCATAAGAGCAGATATTGTAGTCAAGTCTGTTATTTTAATACTTATCGCCTGCTCAATTTATTCATGGGCTGTAATATTAGAAAAATTTAAGCTTTTCAAAAAAATTAATAAATCTACCGAAGAATTTGAAAATAAGTTTTGGAACTCTAAGTCTGCAGAAACTTTTTATAACAATCTCCCTGCAACCACTGAGGATCCAATGGCTTTACTTTTTAGGGATGCAATGCAAAATTTACTTAAAAGAAGATCAAAAACAGATTTGAACGTCAGAATGACAACGCTGCTTGAGACTGGTATTGAAAAACAAGTTACCAAGATTAGTAAAGGTTTCACTTTTTTAGCAACAGTGGGATCAACGGCTCCGTTTATAGGTCTTTTTGGAACTGTTTGGGGAATTATGAATTCATTTCAGTCTATTGCAATTTCTCGGAACACAAGCTTGGCAATTGTTGCACCTGGAATAGCAGAAGCTCTTTTTGCGACTGCTTTAGGTTTACTGGCTGCTATACCAGCAGTTGTCGCATATAATAAATTTAATAATGATTCAATTAAATATTCTCAGAGACTAGAAAATTTTTCTAAAAGATTTTTAACAATAATTTAATTAATGGCTTTTAAGTTTAATAGATCATCTAAAGAACCTATGAGTGAAATAAATGTTACACCGTTTGTAGATGTAATGCTTGTTCTTTTAATAATTTTTATGGTTACGGCTCCATTACTTACGGTTGGAGTACAAGTTGATTTACCTGAAAGTTCTGCAGATTCACTCCCAGAGGAAGCCGAACCGCTGACTTTATCAATTAATTCAAAAGGTGAAATTTTTATACAAGAATCAAAAGTTGAATACGAAAAAATAATTGCAAAAGTTTTAGCAGTCTCAAAAAATAGAACTGATACAAGAATTTATGTTAGAGGGGACAAAACAATTAATTATGGTAGAGTACTTGAAATAATGGGTCTATTATCTGGATCGGGGTTTACAAAGGTTGCTTTGATTTCAGAACCTTATAAGGAAAGGTAAAGACTTGAACAAAAGTGTAATTATATCGTCAGTTTTGCATGCAGTATTTATATTTTTAACCGCTATGAGTTTGCCATTTTTATCAAAAAAACCTATTGATCTTCCTCCAATTGTATCAATAGAATTGATACAAATTACAGACAAAACAAATATTCCTTTTGCTCCAAAAGCAAAAAAAATTATAGAAGAGGTGAAAAAAAAAGAGGATAAGTTGGTATCCGAGCAGGCACCACCTAAGAAAATAAAAAAAATAAAACCTGACTCTGTTCCAATGCCCGATGATCTAGTAAAAAATGAAAAAGAAGTCAAAGAGGATAAGCAAAACCCAGAAGTTATAGATAATGAAGTTAAACAAGTTTCAGAGTTTGAAAAGGATGAACTTTTTGATCCAAACAATATTGCAGCATTAATTGACAAATCAAAAGAAGAAACAGCTGAAACCACAAAGAAAAATGACAAAGTTACTCAAGATCAAAAAAGAAATGTAGAAAACGTGGGTTTATCTTTAAGTGAGGAGGATGCTCTTAAGGCACAAATATTTGGTTGTTGGAGTATACCTTTGGGTTTACCATACAATGAGAATTTGTTAGTTCGAATTAAATTACAATTAAAACGAGATGGCACCGTAGCTAAATCAGAAATAATAGATCATGCAAGAATGAATAAGCCTGGACAGGGTTTTTATAAAGTATTAGCAGAAAGTGCGCTTAGAGCGGTAAAATTATGTCAACCATTAAGGGTTCCAACTACAGGTTATGAAAGATGGAAAGAATTACAACTAAACTTTGATGCAAGAGAAATGTTAGAGGGATAATATAAATTTATGAAAATTCTAATAAAGATAATAATTCTTTTAATTATAATCCCCTCAAAAAGTTTTAGTCTTATTGAAGTAGACATTACTAGAGGAAATCTGGATCCTCTTCCTATAGCAGTCTCACCTTTATCAATTGATGAAAATTCAAGGCAAAATTTTGAGAAGATTTTAAAAAAAAGAAATATCGGTGAAGAAATTTCAAAGATAATTGAGGTAAATTTAAAAACATCCGGTCTTTTTAATCCATTAAATAAAGATGCGTTTTTACAAGCTCCCGATATCGCAAACTTAAAGCCAAGATTTGAAGATTGGAATTTAATTAAGGCTCAAGCATTAATTACTGGAAAAGTAAGTTACTTAGATGAAAAATTACGAGTTGAGTTTAGACTTTGGGATGTACTTGCTGGAAAGGAAATGGTTGCGCTGGCTTTTACAACCGTTCCAACAAATTGGAGAAGAGTAGGACATATAATAACAGATAAAGTATATCAAAGATTAACTGGAGAAAAAGGTTATTTTGATACAAGAATAATTTACGTTGCAGAAGAAGGTCCAAAAACTAAACGTATTAAAAAGCTTGCGATAATGGATCAAGATGGGGCAAATAATAAATTTTTAACATTGGGTAATGAGCTTGTTTTAACACCAAGGTTTAACCCAACTAGTCAAATGGTGACTTATCTTTCTTACTTTAGGAACTTACCTCGGGTATATCTTTTGGATATTGAGACAGGAATGCAAGAAGTTGTTGGTGATTTTCCTGGAATGACTTTTGCTCCACGTTTTTCACCAAATGGAAAAAAAATTATTATGAGTTTTGCTAAAGATGGTAATTCAGAAATCTATACTATGGATTTAGAAAACCGTATTGTAGAAAAAATTACTAATCACCCTTCAATTGACACTTCTCCATCTTTCTCCCCAGATGGAAAGTTTATTTGTTTTAATTCTGATAGAAGTGGTTATCAACAAATTTATGTTATGAAAAGTGATGGAAGCAATGTTAAAAGAATTTCGTTTGGTAAAGGTTTATACGGTACACCTGTTTGGTCACCCAGAGGTGACTTGATAGCATTTACCAAACTTCATAAAGGTAAATTTTATATTGGCGTTATGAGAACAGATGGTAGTGGAGAGAGACTTTTGACTGAAAATTTTTATCAAGAGGCACCATCTTGGTCGCCTAATGGTAGAGTTTTAATATTTTATAGAGAAACTAAAACTGATGATAAAGGGGAGGGATTTTCTGCTAAATTATGGTCTATTGATTTGACAGGCTATAATGAGAGGATGGTAAAAACCCCTACAGATGCTTCTGACCCATCATGGTCATCATTATTAAGCAATTAATCTGATTTATCTTGATTTTTTAACTTGAAACATCTAATTAGTTGTGAAAAAGTCAAGAATAAGAAATATTGATCAAGGAGCAATAATGAAATTAAACAAAATTCTTAAAAACACTTTATTAATAGTTTTTGCATGTTTTGCGCTATCTGCTTGCGCAACTTCCAAAAAATCTACAGGTCAAATGCAGGGAGATGTTTATACTGGTACAGATACAGTCGAGTATTTAGCATCGGGAGTTCCTGATAGAGTATTTTTTGCAACTAATGAGTCAGTTTTGACAACAGCTTCTAGAGAGACTTTGAGAAAACAGGCTGCATACTTAAGAAAAAATTCAAAGATCACAATTGTGCTTGAAGGTCATGCGGATGAAAGAGGCACTAGAGAGTATAACTTGGCTCTAGGTGAAAGAAGAGCAAATGCTGCTAAGGATTATCTTATGACGTATGGAATTTCTTCTGACAGAATTTCAGTATTAAGTTATGGAAAAGAAAGACCAGTTGATTCAGGTTCTAATCCTTTAGCATGGTCAAAAAATAGAAGATCTGTAACAGTAAAAGCAAACTAGTTTTTAATTAAAGACCCTTGAACGTGCAATGTTTAAGGGTCTTTTTTTTGCCATTATTTTAATAATAACCTTACAAATGAAGAAGTTTATAAAAAAATTTAGACTTGAAGTTTTATTTATAATTTATCTTTCTCTCTCTTCGCATTTATTAGCAGATAATCATAATATTTATGAAACTATAGAACAGTTACAAAAAGATATTAAAACACTTGAGAGAGCAGTTTATTCAGGATCAACAAATTTAAATAATGAAATAAATAATACAGATGCTTCCCTAGATCCTAATTCAGAAGATGTATTAACAAGACACCTATTAAAACTCTCAGAAATTGAAACTCAATTTCAAAATTTAACTAACAGATTTGAAGAAATAAATTTCAAACTAGATAAATTATCAAATAGATTATCAAAAGTTCAAGCTGATAATCAAATAAGATTTCAGGATTTAGAGAATGCAACGGTTATCAATGATGATAAAAAGACTTTGGCTCAAAACTCCAAAGATAAAACTTTACCTGGCAGCTCTCAACCACAAGACCTTGGTTCAATATCTTACAAAGACTCTAATACAAATGAAACTATTCAACAAACTCAATCAATAGATACAACTGCAACAATAATTACAGAGACTTTTCAGGCTGAAGAAAAAATTCTTCCAAGCGAGTCACCAGAAAATCAATATGAATTTGCCACAAGCTTTTTGAAGGTTGGTGATTACTCTACAGCAGAAAGAGCTTTTAGAGAATTTGTACAAATAAACCCAGAGCATAAACTTGCTGGCAATGCACAATATTGGTATGCAGAAACCTTTAGAATAAGACAACTTTATACTGATGCAGCATCTGCATATTTAGAAGGATATCAAAAATACCCAAAAGGAGAAAAAGCTCCTGTAAATTTATTAAAGTTAGGTGTATCAATGGTCCAGATAGGAGAGAAAGACCAAGGTTGTAAAATGATAAATGGTGTTGAAAAACAATATCCAGATGCAAATCAGTCTGTGATACAAAAAGCTAAATATGAGTCTCAAAAATTTGAGTGTAAAAATAAAAATTCCTAGAGTTTTAAAGAATAAATTAAACAATAAAAAAATTAGTCAGATTTATAAAAAGTTTGCAAAATCTATAAGCATTAATGAAAATTTTATAGTCGCAGTATCTGGGGGCCCAGATAGTCTTGCGTTAGCTTTTCTATCTAAAATTTATTCGATTCAAAAAAACCTCAAAGCTAAGTTTTATATTATTGACCATAAATTAAGATCAGAGTCTACTAATGAGGCAAAATATGTAAAAAAAATACTTAATAAATTTCAGATAAATGCCCAGATTTTATACTGGCAAGGAATAAAGCCTAAAAGTAATATTCAATCAGCAGCAAGAACTAAAAGATTTGAACTTTTGATTTCTGAATGTAAAAAGCTAGGGGTAACTTATATGTTGCTGGGACATCATCAAGAGGACTTAATTGAAAATTTTTTCATAAGAATTCTAAGGGGCAGTGGACTAAAAGGTTTGATTTCATTAAGTAAAAAAACTAAGTTACAAAATTTAACAATTTTAAGACCATTAATAAATCAAAAAAAAGAGGATTTAGTTTTTATTTCCAAAAAGGTTTTTGATTTTTATGTAAAAGATCCAACAAATAATGATGAAAAGTTTCAAAGGGTAAGAATAAGAAAACTTTTAAACGGGCTTAAAAATGATGGTTTAGATCAAAAAAAATTTATAAAAACTATTGAAAATTTAAAAAAATCAAATGATGTTGTTAATTACTATGTTACAAAAAATTTGGAAAATAATTCCTTTTTTTCACACAAAAAAAAACATCTAATTTTAAACGACAAATTTTTTAAACAACCATACGAGGTAGTATTTAGATCGTTGTCTGATTCTTTAAATTTTGTAAGTAAAAAATATTATTCTGTCAGAGGAAAAAAAATTGATAAAATTATCAAAGAAATTCAAAAAAGCTCATTTTCTAAGAGTACATTGGGGAGTTGTTTGATCGAAAAAGTCAATCAAACGGTCATTATCTCAAAAGAACAATAACTTTCATCCATATTAACCAAAATTGCCACTTGTTTAATCTTAAATAATTCTTATTTTAACCGTATGAATTTCAAAAATATTGCAATGTGGGCTGTGATAGTTTTTTTGACCATAGGTCTTTACAACATGTTCAAAAATCCTCAAGCAAACATTCGAGGTAATAACAAGGTAATATTTTCAGAATTTTTGACAGCTGTTGATAATGGAGAGGTTGTAAAAGTAGAAATTCAAGGCAACAATATAAAAGGAACTTATTCTAACGGTAATAACTTCACAACATATTCACCCAACGACCCAAATTTAATAGAGAAGCTTTCAGAAAAAGGTGTCAGTATTTCTGCAGCCCCTATTGAAGAAAAAATGCCATCATTGTTCGGAGTGCTACTTTCTTGGTTTCCGATGTTGTTATTAATTGCAGTATGGATTTTCTTTATGAGACAAATGCAAGGCGGCAAAGGTGGGGCTATGGGCTTTGGTAGATCAAAAGCAAAAATGATGAATGAGCTCAAGGGGAAAGTAACCTTTAATGATGTTGCTGGAGTAGAGGAAGCTAAAGAAGAAGTTGAGGAAATTGTAGAATTTTTAAAAGACCCAAAAAAATTCAGTAGACTTGGTGGAAAAATTCCTAGAGGAGCTTTGTTAGTAGGTCCTCCTGGGACAGGAAAAACTTTACTTGCAAGAGCTATTGCAGGAGAAGCAGGTGTACCATTTTTCACAATATCTGGTTCAGATTTTGTGGAAATGTTTGTAGGAGTTGGTGCATCAAGAGTTAGAGATATGTTTGAACAAGGCAAAAAAAATTCTCCGTGTATAATCTTTATTGATGAAATCGATGCTGTTGGTAGAAGTCGTGGAGCAGGTTTAGGTGGTGGAAACGATGAAAGAGAGCAAACGCTTAATCAGCTTTTAGTAGAGATGGATGGGTTTGATACAAACGAAGGCGTAATCATAATTGCTGCAACTAATAGACCTGATGTTTTAGACCCTGCTTTACTGAGACCAGGAAGATTTGACAGACAAGTTGTTGTATCAAATCCCGATATAATAGGTAGAGAAAAAATATTAAAAGTACACGTGAAAAAAATTAAGATGGCTCCAGATGTAAATTTAAGAACCATTGCAAGAGGAACTCCAGGTTTTTCAGGAGCAGACTTAGCAAATCTTGTTAATGAGGCAGCATTGTTGGCTGCGAGAAAAAATAAGAGAATAGTTACTTTAATGGAGTTTGAGGAAGCAAAAGATAAAGTAATGATGGGTGCTGAAAGAAGATCCATGGTCATGACTGAGGATGAGAAAAAACTTACAGCATACCATGAGGGTGGACATGCACTGGTTTCATTTAATATGCCTAGTTACGATCCAATTCACAAAGCAACAATAATTCCTAGAGGAAGAGCTTTGGGTATGGTGATGAATTTACCTGAGAGAGACAAGCATGGATATTCCATAAAATATCTTAAAGCTAGGTTAGCAGTCTGCTTTGGAGGCAGAGTTGCAGAAGAACTTATTTTTGGTAAAGATGATATTACTACAGGTGCTGGTGGAGGAACAGGATCTGATATAAATCAAGCAACTCAACTCGCAAGAGCTATGGTGACTAAATATGGTATGAGTGAGGAAATGGGGCCCGTTGAATATGGTGAAAATCAAGAAGAGGTATTTCTAGGTAGATCAGTAACACAGACCCAATCTGTATCTGAGGAAGTTGCACAAAAAATTGACAAAGAAATAAGAAAGCTTGTCGATGAGGGCTATAATCAAGCAAAAAAAATATTAACAGAAAAAATAGATGATCTACATAAGATTGCTAAAGCTTTGATTACATATGAAACTTTGACTGGGGAAGAAATTGAAAATATCATCAACAAAAATATATATCCAAAAGATAAATTGTCTGAAAAACCAGAAGACAAGGATGACAAAAGTTCTGCTTTAGGAGCAATGGGTTTAAAACCAAAAATTGTTCATTAAAAAATAATGGAAAGATATTACACAAGAGCGTGTAATTTCTACTATGGTAATCTCTCAAAAGAATTAGTAAAAAGAAAAAAAACTATACCCTTACATCAGATTAAAGAAATATCTTTTGATAATATAGAAATTATAACTAGAAAGTCAAAAAAAAGAATTTCTATAGATAAAATTAAATATTTACCTAAAAATTTAAGGAATAAAATAAACTTAGATTTAAAAAAAATTAATTCAAAAAAAAAAAACTTTTCCAACCTAAATTTTAAAAAAATTCCAAATATATTAGGAGTGTTAAATCTAACTCCTGATAGTTTCTCAGACGGTGGAAAATTTAATACAAAAAAAAAGGGAATAAATCATGCAATGAACCTTTATAAGAAAGGAGCTGATCTAATTGATGTTGGTGGTGAGTCGACTAGACCAGGATCTAAGCCTATTACTGAAAAAACTGAGTGGGTTAGAATTAACAAAATTTTGAAATCAATTGTAAAAAAATTACCAGTTTCTTTAGACACAAGAAAATCTAAAATCATGGAAAGAGGCATTACATTAGGGGTTAAGCTAATAAATGATGTTTCTGGACTTAAATACGACTCTAAAACTTTGACAGTTCTTAAAAAAAATAAAATTCCTTTTGTAATACAGCATTCAAAGGGGATACCAGAGAATATGCAAAAAAATCCTAATTATAAAAATGAATTATTAGATATTTACGATTATTTTCAGCAAAAAATTGAGTTAATTAGATCTAAAGGCATAAAACATAATAATATAATTTTAGATCCAGGTATTGGATTTGGAAAAAATCTGAAACATAATATGAATCTATTCAAAAGAATTTCTATTTTCCATTCTCTTGGTTTTCCTGTACTTGTTGGGAATTCTAGAAAAAAATATATCAAGGATATTTCTAAAGAGAATGATAGTAAAACTAGAATTGGTGGAACGATAGCATCTTCAATATTTTTAATGATGCAAGGTATACAGATATTAAGAATTCATGATGTAAATGAAGTAATGCAAGGAATTAAAGTTTTCAGGAAGCTAATTAAAAATTAATGACAAAAAAGTACTTTGGAACTGACGGAATTAGAGGGGCTATAAATAGCAAACATATAAATGGAGATATGTTTTTTAAATTTGGGCTTGCAAGTGGAACTTATTTCAAATCTCAAAAAAAAAAGAAACAAATTGCGATAATAGCTAAAGATACCAGATTATCTGGTTACACTCTAGAACCTGCACTTGTTTCTGGCTTAGCATCTGCTGGTATGCATGTTTATACCCTTGGGCCTTTGCCGACTAATGGGCTGGCAATGCTTACAAAAGAAATGAAGGCTAATATGGGTATAATGATTACAGCTTCACATAATCCTCACTATGACAATGGATTAAAATTGTTTGGTCCTGATGGAATGAAATTATCAGATAAAATTGAAAAAAAAATTGAAAGTCTTATAGACAAAAAAATTTCAAAACACTTATCTCAACCTAAAAAGTTAGGACGAGTTAAAAGATTGGAAACTGGAACAAATAAATACATTAAAATATTACAAAAAAATTTCACAAAAGAGTTTAATCTAAGAGGATTAAGAATCGTTATTGATTGTGCTAATGGTGCTGGCTATAAAGCAGGGCCCGAATTATTAAAATCACTAGGAGCTAAAGTAATACCAATAGGTGTTAATCCAAACGGTTTAAATATAAACCAAAACTGTGGTTCAACTTTTCCAAAAAAAATTAGATCAGCTGTTAAAAATCATAAAGCTCACATTGGTATATCTTTAGATGGAGATGCTGATAGAATTATAATGTGTGATGAGAAAAGTAACATTATAGATGGAGATCAAATTATTGCCGCTCTAGCAACAAGGTGGAAAAATAAAAAAATGTTAAAAGGTGGGGTAGTTGGAACTTTAATGTCAAACTATGGTCTAGAAAAATATTTTAAATCAAAGGGGATAAAATTTATTAGGGCTAATGTTGGCGATAGATATGTTAAAGAAAAAATGAAAAAATATAGATACAATCTTGGTGGTGAACAATCAGGTCATATTATTTTAGGTAAATTTGCGACTACCGGTGATGGTTTGCTTGTGGCTTTAGAAGCTCTTTTTGCATTAAGGAAGGGAAAAAAAGCAAGTGAATTTTTTGATAAATTTCAAAAGACACCCCAGCTTTTAGTAAATATTGATGTAAAAGACAAAAATATTATTAATAAACCTGAGATAAAAAGAACCATAAGGAGAATGGAAAAACTGATTAAGGGTAAAGGAAGAATTTTGGTTAGAAAATCAGGCACGGAGTCTAAAATAAGAATTATGGGGGAAAGTGAAAATAAAACACTTTTATCCGAGTGTATTAAAATTATATCAAAACAATTAAAACAAATTGAATCCAAAATCTAAAATTTTAATTATTGCAGGTTCAGACTCCTCAGGTGGAGCAGGTATCCAGGCTGATATAAAAACTGTGACTGCCCTTGGATCTTATGCTATGACAGCTATAACTGCAGTTACAGCACAAAACACTACAGGTGTAAAATCGATTATTGAAATTGATCCAAAAGATATTTTCAATCAAATTATTTATACTTGCGAAGATATAAGACCTGAAGCAATAAAAATAGGTATGTTACACTCTACAAGAGTTATTAGATCGGTACTAAAGGCTTTAGAAATTATTAAAATAAAGAAAATTATTTTGGACCCAGTTATGGTTGCAAAAGGTGGAGCTAAATTAATAGATGATAAGGCGATTAAATTATTAAAATTAAAGTTAATTAAAAAAGTATTGCTAGTAACTCCCAATATCCCAGAATTAGAAATTTTGACTAAAACGAAAATTTTAAATAAAGAAGATATGGTTTACGCCGCTAATAAACTTTTAGAATTGGGAGCGAAAAATGTGCTTGTTAAAGGAGGACACCTTGCAAACAAAAATGTTATTGATATTTTTATTAATAAAAGAGATATCAAATTTTTTAACAATAACAGATATAAAACCAAAAATACTCATGGTACTGGTTGTACTTTGTCTAGTGCCATTACAACTTTTCTGTCGTGTGGAAAAGCAATAAAGAAATCTTGTGAGCTTGGTATTATGTATGTAAATTCAGCAATTAAATCTAACCCTAAATATGGAAAAGGTCATGGCCCAATTAACCATCTCACTTCTCTTAAAATAAAAACGAAGTTTAAATAATGAAAAATATAGTTGTTGTTGGATCTCAATGGGGTGACGAAGGTAAAGGAAAAATTGTTGATTGGTTGTCGGAACAAGCTGATGTAGTAATAAGATTTCAAGGAGGTCACAATGCTGGACATACTCTAGTAATTGATGGGGTAGTTTATAAGCTAAGATTACTACCATCTGGGATAGTCAGAAAGGGTAAAATATCAATAATTGGGAATGGTGTTGTCATAGATCCTTGGGCCCTATTAGAGGAAATTAAAGAAATAAAATCTAAAGGTGTAGAAGTAAACGCAAATAATTTTATTATTTCTGAGTCTGCAAATTTGATTTTGCCTTTTCACAGGGAAATGGATGAAATTAGAGAGGATGCAGCGGGTAAAAGTAAGATCGGGACAACTAGACGAGGAATTGGACCTGCATATGAAGATAAAGTTGGCAGAAGATCAATAAGAGTTATGGATTTAAGGTCTGAAAAAAATTTAGATCAAAGACTTGAGTCAGTATTAATTCACCACAATGCAATAAGAAAAGGTCTAGGAAAAAAAATTTTTGAAAAGGATCAGTTAAAGACTGATTTACTTAAAATTGCACCTAGAATATTAGAATTTTCACAACCTGTATGGCTTAAAATTGATGAATTCAAAAAACAAAATAAGAAAATTTTATTTGAGGGTGCTCAAGGTGTTTTGCTTGATGTTGACCATGGAACATATCCTTTTGTAACTTCTTCAAATACTGTTGCATCAAGTGCAGCTACAGGAACAGGCTGTGGACTTAACTCGATAAATTATGTGCTTGGAATTACAAAAGCTTATACAACAAGAGTTGGAGAAGGCCCGTTCCCAACAGAACTAACAGATAGCATTGGTGAACTATTAGGTACGCGAGGAAAAGAATTTGGAACTGTCACAAGTAGAAAAAGAAGATGTGGATGGTTTGATGGTGTTTTAGTTAGACAAACAATTAAAATTTCAGGTATTAATTCTATTGCTTTAACAAAATTAGATGTTTTAGACGAATTAGATGAAATTAAGATGTGTATTGCTTACGAGCTTAATGGTAAAAAATTAGATTATTTACCTGCTGCTGTCGAGGATCAAATAAAAATAAAACCTATTTATAAAACGTTTCAAGGGTGGAAAGTTTCTACAAGCGGTGTAAAAAATATGGATCTACTGCCCGAAAACGCAAAAAAATATATCTTCGCAGTGGAGGACTTTATTGGTGCAAAAGTATCTAGTATTTCAACGAGCCCAGAAAGGGATGATACAATTTTAATTGAAAATCCTTTTGATATTTAATTTGTAGGCAATAGATTTTTTGACTTTGCTAATAGTAACATGTGTTTTTGAAGTTTTTCAAATGCTCTATTTTCTATCTGTCTGACTCTTTCTCTGCTAATTTTATATTTCTGACTTAAATCCTCTAAGGTCGTCGGATCATCATTTAGTCTTCTTGAGTATAAAATCTCCCTTTCCCTTTCATTAAGAACTTTAATCGAGTCCTTCAATAAATCTTTTCTTTGTTCCATTTCCTCATGATGAGCATATTTTAAATCGTGATCAAGTTCCTTGTCTTCTAACCAGTCCTGCCATTCATCCCCATCTTCACCAACTTGAGCATTAAGAGAGAATTCTTTACCTGAAAGCCTTCTATTCATCGAAACCACCTCATCTTTACTCACATCAAGTTTATTAGCGATATGATTTACGTGCTCATCTCTTAAATCACCCTCAGTTTCTGGAGAAATTTGATTTTTAATTTTTTTTAAATTAAAAAATAATTTTTTTTGTGCAGTTGTAGTACCGATTTTAACAAGACTCCATGATCTTAAAATATATTCCTGAATTGAAGCTTTGATCCACCACATCGCATAAGTTGCTAATCTAAAACCTTTTTCTGGCTCAAATTTTTTCACTGCTTGCATCAAGCCTACATTTCCTTCTGAAATCATTTCGTTTACAGGTAATCCGTATCCTCTATACCCCATTGCTATCTTTGCAACTAATCTTAAGTGACTAGTAACTAGTTTTTCTGCAGCTTTGATATTTCCAGTTGTTTTCCAATTTTTTGCAAGCATATACTCTTCTTCTGCAGCTAACATTGGAAATTTTTTGATTTGTTCCAAATATGCATTTAGACCACCCTCATTAGAAAGTGTTGGTAGATTATTGCTAATTGTTGCGTTCATTGAAATGTTTATTTAATTTATTATAATTAATTTTCAATGATTTATTTTTCAGTATTTCTCAGCTTTTTTAAAATATTATTAAGGTCTTTTGGTAAAAGTGAGGAAAATATCATTGGTTTTTTAGTGCTAGGATGTGTGAAGCCTAAGGTTTTTGCATGAAGAAATTGTCTTTTTAATTTGTAAATTGAATTTTGCAGATCTAAATCAATATTTTTTAATTTTTTATATTTTTTTTTATATTTATCATCACCTACTATATTGTTACCCTTATAACTCATATGTACTCTGATTTGATGTGTTCTCCCAGTTTCTAATTTACATTCAACTAAACTTAAAGTTGGTATCATTTCATTTTCAAAAACTTCAACAGTCTTATAATTAGTAATAGCTTTTTTACCTTTAAAACTACTAACCGTCATTAGTTGTCTATTTTTTGGACTACGGGTAATAAAAGTTTCAATTCTTCCATATGACGGTCTAAGTTTACCCCATATTAAAAGCTGGTAGACTCTTGTAATTGTGTGATCGTTAAATTGTTTTGATAAATTTTCATGAGTTTCATTGTTTTTTGCAATTACAATCAAACCAGAGGTGTTCTTATCAATTCTATGAACAATACCAGGTCTCAACTCATCACCTATGTTCGATAAAGAGTTTTTGTTATAACTCATTAAGGCATTAACGATTGTTTTATCATAGTTTCCAGCTCCTGGATGCATTATTATGCCAGCAGGTTTATCAATTACTAATAAATCTTTATCTTCATAAATTATTTTTAATCTAAATTTATAAGGCTTAAGAGATGCTGTCTCTGGTTCTGGGATTTGAAGATCTATAAAGTCACCAACAGAGACTTTTTTTGAAGGACTTTTAATAATTTTATTATTTAATTTTAATTTTTCTTTAAGTATTAAATTTTTAATCCTAGTTCTGCTGATAAATTCATCTCTTTTATTAATTAAAACATCAACTCTTAAATTTTTCTCTTTCTCTTCAACTATAAAACTAATGTTTTTTTCCATAAAATATAATATTAATACTATATGCGTCTGTAGCTCAACTGGATAGAGCGCCTGACTTCGGATCAGGAGGTTCTGGGTTCAACTCCTAGCAGGCGCACCAACTATTCTCCCATATTTATTAAAGTTCCTTTAGTTCGAGCTCTTAAAAAAGATAAATAGAATAGGACTATTCCAATAACTAAATAGACTAGGTTTAACAAATATGCTTGTTTTAAATTTACATAATCTATTGATCCATTTAAGAGGATATTTCTAGTTTCATCAAAAATATAAACAAGCGGTAAACATTTTGCTATGAATTGAAATAGATCTGGTAGAATTTCTATTGGATAGTAAATGCACCCCAGAGGAGCTAACAAAAATAATGATGACCATGCAATATTTTCAAAAGATGGACCAAATCTAATTAGTCCTGAACTCACAAATAATCCAAGTGTTATCCCAAATAGATATAAACTTATGAATAAGAATAAAAGTGGCAAACCCAATTTTAAAATCGACACACCAAATAGAGGGGAGGTTAACATGATTGCAGGAACCAATCCTATTAAAGTCCTTATCAAAGCAGTAAAAATTAATGAAACAATAATTTCTTTAAGCTTTAGGGGAGCAATAAACAAATTTGTGAAATTTCTACTCCAGATTTCTTCTAAAAAAAGCATATTAAAACTAATGCTTGATCTAAAAAGAATATCGTAAAGTATTGCACATGTTAAAATTATTCCCAAAGTATTACTATAGTAGTCACTATGTATTGAGAAGAATTTTGAGATAAAACCCCACAAAATTATTTGAATTGTTGGCCAATAAATTAAATCCAAAATTCTTGGCAAAGAACTTTTAATTAAATAAAAATGTCTAAGGAAAAGACCATACATTTTATTAAAATTCATACTTTTTCCCTTGTAAGTTTTAAAAAAACTTCTTCCATATTTTTTCTTCCATGTTTTTTAATTAATTCCTCAGGTCTACCCTCATCAATAATCGACCCTTTATTCATCATTAAAACTGAGGAACATAGTCTCTCTACCTCTGCCATATTGTGTGATGCTAATAAAATTGATGTTTTATTTTCCTGTTGATATTCCTCTAAAAAACTTCTAACAAAATCACCTGTTTCAGGATCAAGTGATGCTGTAGGTTCATCAAGAAGTAAAACTTTTGGATTATTAATTATTGATTTTGCAAGACTAACCCTATTTTTTTGACCAGATGACAACTCCCCGGTTAATTTATCTATAAATTCGTAGAGTCTTAATTTTTCACACAGATAATCAATTTTTGCCCTATGATTGTTCACATCATAAAGCCTCCCATAAACTTCTAAATTTTGTCTAACTGTCAATTTTTTTGGCAACTCTATATAAGGAGATATAAAATTTAATTGATTTAATAAATCTACACGTTGGTTTTCAATTTCGACCCCATTTATTAAAACCTTTCCTTTTGATGGTTTTAACAAACCTAAAATCATACCGATTGTAGTAGTTTTTCCACAACCATTAGGACCAAGTATCCCAATAATTTCATTTTGATTGACTTTAAAAGAAACGTCTTTTACTGCTTCTTTTGTATTATAAGTTTTTGATAATCTTATTACTTCAAGTGGTTTTTTCATTGAATCTTGATGCTCTTAATAATCTATCATTAATAGTTTTACCATATCCTCTATTGGGAATTTTGCATACTGCAATCGAGCTATATTTCTTTTTTTTAATTTTTCTCAAAGTAGAATATAAATTTTTTGCAGCTTCCTTTAAATTTCCTTTTTGTGACAAAAAATAATAATTTGATTTACTTACTTTTTTCTTTCTGATCAACAAGTATGCTTCATCTTTATGAATATTTTTTGCATTCAGTCTGATGGGCAAACCTGGTGAATAATGAACCTTAAATTGGCCTGGTGAAATGATTTTTGAAGGTTTGTTATTTATTGATATTTTCTTTCTTAGTATTTTTTGGATAGTTGAAACATTTAAACCACCTAATCTTAAGATTTGAGGACTCTTTCTGAGATCAATAATTGTTGATTCTACTCCAATAGATGATTTTCCACCTTCAAGTACGTACTTTATTTTTTTCCCAAAATCCTCTTTTACATCAGTGGATGTAACAGCACTAACCCTAGATGATGGATTGGCACTAGGAGCCGCTAAAGGAAATTCTAAAATTTTTAGTAATCTTCTCGTGACGAAGTGACGTGGAAATCTTACTGCTAATGTATTTTTTTTATTAGTAATTACTTTTGAAATTTTTGAAGTTTTTTTTAGATTTAGAATAAATGTTAGGGGGCCAGGACAAAATTTTTTATATAACTTAATAAAGTCTTTGTTTAGATAACAATCTTTTTTCAATCTAGGAATATCCAAATAATGAACTATAAGAGGGTTATTTTTTGGTCTTTTTTTAAGCTTATATATTTTCTGACAAGCGCGGTCTGAGTAAGCATTACCTGCTAAACCATAAACTGTTTCTGTAGGTATCGCAACACATTCTCTTTTACAGAGTAGTTTTTTAGCTTTTTTAATATTTGCAAGATTCATTTTCATGTATTATCTGAGAGTATTATATGAAAGATAAAGATTTACCAAATGATTATGAGTCTTCATCTCTTGAGGAATTAACTCTTGAAGCTAATAAATTAATTGAGGATTTAGAAAGTCAAAAAGATTTACAAAATTCGATTGAAAAATATCAAAATTTATTAAAACTTAATAATATTATCGAGAAAAAATTTAAAAAAAGGGTCATTGATATAAACACAACAACTAAAGAAAATATATCTAAAATAACATTAAAGAGTAATGCAAAAAAAACTAAATAGAATTGCCGAGGATACAAATATTTTTTTAAAAAAGTTTATAAAAAAACAAAATAAATCTGAATTAATTATTCCAATGCAATATGGATTATTTTCAGGCGGCAAAAAAATAAGATCAAAAATACTGGTTGATGTTGGTTCAATATTTAATTTGAATTATAAAACATTAATAATTATCGGTGCCGCTGTTGAATGTATTCATGCCTATTCACTCATTCATGATGATTTACCATGTATGGATAATGATTTAATAAGACGAGGTAAGCCCTCTACTCACATCAAATTTGGAGAGTCCACAGCTGTTCTTGCTGGAAATTCACTTTTAACTATGGCTTTCGAAATTTTAAGTCATAAAGACTTAAATGCCAGTGAAAAAACAAAAATTAGATTAATCAATAAAATTTCTGAAAGTTCCGGACACCTTGGTATCGCTGGTGGTCAATACTTAGATTTAAGCTACGAACATAAGAAAATTTCAAAAAAAAAGATAATTGAAATGGAAATAAAAAAAACTGGAAAGCTTTTTAGTTTTTGTTGCGCAGCGCCATTAATATTAAAGAATAAAAGTAAAAAAGATATTCGAAATTTTGAAAATATTGGAGCTGATATAGGTTTATTATTTCAAGTTGCTGATGATTTAATTGATTATGATGGAAACCTCTTAGCTGCAGGAAAAAAAACAGGAAAAGATAAAAAAAAGGGTAAAGCAACTCTTATTAGTTTACTGGGATATAAAAATACTATTAAATATGCAAATAAAATAATTTTAAAAATTAATACTAAATTAAAAGATTATGAACCAAAGTCCAAGAATTTATCTGAAACCTTAAATTATATTTTGAATAGAAATAAATGAAAAAAAGATACGAATTTTTAGATCAAATTAATTTTCCATCGGACTTAAAAAAAATTCCTGAAATAAAACTGCAAAATGTTGCTGATGAATTAAGAGAGGAAATGATCGATGCAGTATCAGTTACCGGAGGACATTTGGGTGCTAGCTTAGGTGTTGTAGAATTAAGCGTTGCGCTACATTATATTTTTAATACACCAAGTGATAAATTAATTTGGGATGTGGGACACCAATGTTATCCACACAAAATTTTAACAGGAAGAAAAGATAAAATAAGAACACTCAGACAAGGAGGGGGTCTCTCAGGATTCACGAAGCGATTAGAAAGTGAATATGATCCTTTTGGAGCCGCTCATAGCTCCACTTCAATTTCATCAGCTTTAGGAATTGCAGAAGCAAATAAATTATCAAAAAAATCGGAAAACGTTGTAGCAGTGATTGGTGATGGTGCAATAAGTGCAGGTATGGCCTATGAAGCTATGAATAACGCGGGTGCTTCAAAGACTAAAATGATTGTTATACTGAATGATAACGATATGTCAATTGCGAGACCTGTTGGAGCAATGGGAACATATTTAGCTAAAATTTTTTCTGGTAAAATCTATTTTAGTTTAAGAGAAACAATAAAATTGATTACATCTGCATTCTCAAAAAGATTTAGCGCAAAAGCAGGAAAAGCTGAAGATTTATTAAGATCAGCTGTAACTGGTGGTACTTTATTTAGTTCATTAGGTTTCTATTATATCGGTCCTATAGATGGTCATGACCTTTCTTCATTAATTCCAATTTTAAGAAATGCTAGGGACTCAAAACACAAAGGTCCTATTTTAATTCATATTAAAACAAAAAAAGGAAAAGGTTATTCTTTTGCTGAAGAAGCAAAGGATCATTATCATGGAGTATCGAAATTTAATGTAAAGACAGGAGAACAGGAAAAAAGTTCCAGTAAAATACCATCATATACTAAAGTTTTTGCTGATACTCTTATACAACACGCAAAAAAAGATAGTAAAATAGTTGCAATAACTGCGGCTATGCCGGATGGAACTGGATTAAGCAATTTTCGAAAAGAATTTCCAGACAGAACTTATGATGTCGGTATTGCTGAACAACATGCGGTTACTTTTGCTGCTGGTTTAGCAACTGAGAATTATAAACCTTATGCAGCAATTTACTCAACATTTCTTCAGAGAGCATATGATCAAGTTGTTCATGATGTTGCAATACAGAGTTTACCCGTAAGATTTGCGATAGATAGAGCAGGACTAGTTGGAGCTGATGGACCTACACATGCAGGAAGTTTCGATACGACTTATTTAGCAACATTACCAAATTTTATTGTGATGGCTGCTAGTGATGAGGCGGAGTTAGTTAGAATGATAAATACTTCTACAGAGATTAATGATAGACCATGTGCATTTAGATACCCCAGAGGAGCAGGTATTGGATCAGTATTACCCTCAATTAATGAAAAAATAGAGATTGGTAAGTCAAGAATTATTCAAGAGGGAAAAAAATTGGCCTTAATAAATTTTGGAGCTAGATTAAATGAAAGCTTAAAGGCATCAGAAAATTTAAAAAAAAAGGGAGTAAATATTACAATAGTGGATGCTAGGTTTGCAAAACCCTTAGATGAAAATTTAATATGGCAATTAGCAACAACTCATGAAGCGATTATAACAATTGAAGAGGGATCTATCGGTGGATTTGGTTCTCATGTGGTTGATTTTTTGACAAAAAAGGGATTGATGGACTCAAATTTAAAATTTAGGTCAATGAAACTTCCAGATATTTTTATAGATCAAGATAAACCCGATAACATGTATAAACAAGCAAACTTAGATTGTATTTCAATCGAAGAACAAATTTTAGATGTATTAAATTCTAATATTATTTTACAAAAACAAAAATAAAATTTTTATCCACATTGAGCTTGATTCAATAAATAATGATCAAGCAAGACGCATGATAGCATTGCTTCACCTACTGGTACTGCTCTAATTCCAACACACGGATCATGTCTACCTTTAACAGAAATAGTGGTATTCTTTCCAAATTTATTTATTGTTTTTCTGCTCTTTAAAATCGATGAGGTAGGCTTAACAGCGAATGAAACAATTATTTGTTGACCAGAAGAGATACCACCAAGAATTCCACCTGCGTTATTTGAATTGAATTTTAATTTGTTTTTTGATTGTGAAATTTCGTCTGAATTTTCCTCTCCAGATAACTGTGCAGAATTCATTCCGGAACCAATATTAACACCTTTAACTGCATTTATACTCATCATCGCTGAGGCAATATCAGAGTCAAGTTTTGAATAAATTGGAGCTCCTAACCCTGCTGGGATACCATTTGCTCTAATTTCAATTACAGCACCACAAGATGAACCAGCCTTTCTAATACTTAAAAGATATTTTTCCCATATTTTAAGCATAGATTTATCGGGGCAAAAAAATGGATTTTTATATATTATTTTATCATCCCAATTATTTGTGTCACATCCAAGAATTCCAAGTTGGGTAACTGCACCAGATATTTTAAACTTTTTACCTAATTTTTTTTCCAAAACTTTTTTTGCTACAGCACCAGCAGCAACTCTTGATGCAGTTTCTCTTGCTGAAGATCTTCCGCCACCGCGGTAATCTCGAATTCCATATTTCTTATAGTAAGTATAATCCGCGTGGCCCGGTCTAAATTTATCTTTAATATCATTATAATCTTTTGAGCGCATATCTTCATTGTAAATGATTAAAGATATTGGAGTTCCAGTTGTTTTTCCCTCAAAAACACCTGACAGAATTTCTACTTTATCACTTTCTTTTCTTTGAGTAGTAAATTTAGATTGACCAGGTCTTCTCTTGTTAAGCTCTACTTGGATATCATGCTGATTGAGGTTTATTAGAGGAGGACAACCATCAATTATACAACCAATTGCAGGTCCATGAGACTCCCCCCAAGTTGTGAAACGAAATAACTTTCCAAAAGTGTTAAATGACATTAATTTATATTGTATAGATTATTTTGTTAAAATTATGAATCAAAAAAACTCACTTGGTCTTAATAAGTGCTTTTTAGATGTTGATGAACCTTTTGAATTATTTGGAAAATGGTTTGATGAGGCTAAAAAGAGAGAAATAAATGATCCTAATGCTTTAGCATTGGGAACTGCTACCAAAGATGGCATTCCATCTGTTAGAATGGTACTTTTGAAGGGTTTCGACAAAAACGGATTTATTTTTTACACCAATTTGAATAGTCAAAAAGGAAATGAGATTAAGGTAAATCCAAATGCCACAATGTGTTTTCATTGGAAGAGTTTACTTAGACAAATCAGAATTGTAGGAACATTAAGTCCAGTAAGTGAAAAAACAGCAGATGATTATTATAATTCAAGAGCTTATGAAAGTAGAATAGGTGCATGGGCCTCGAAACAAAGCACCGTCTTAAAAAACAGAGATGAACTTCTAAATGCTATGAAAAATTTTAGAAACAAATATAAAGACAAAAATAATGTACCCAGACCTAGTCACTGGTCTGGATGGAATTTAAAACCCTCAACTATTGAATTTTGGCTTGATGGAGATAATAGAATTCATGAGAGATTAAAATATTCTTTAGATAAAAATAATAGCTGGACCAAAAATCTTTTAAGTCCTTAAAAATCTCTAGATAGGCTAAATGAAGTTAAACCTTCAAGAATAGTTTTTTCTTTACAATCTTTAAATATCGACAAAGAGTTAGATGCTAAATTAATATAGTGGTGTGCTTTATGATAAGATTCTTTAATAATTTCATATTGTTTTATAAGGGATAATGTATAATTGAAATCATTTTCACTTCTGTTTGTTTTTGAAAAAATTTTTTTTAGATTTTCTTTTTCTTGAACATTTCCTTTTTGAAATAACAAAATTATTGGAAGCGTTATTTTTCCCTCGTAAAAATCCTTTCCAATTCTTTTTCCAAATAATTTTAACTCTGAATTATAATCTAAAGTATCGTCTGCTATTTGAAATGTTAAGCCTAAATTTCTTCCGTAAAACTCTAAAGCCTCTTTTTCTTTTGTTTTCACATTAGATAAAATAGCTCCAACTTTTGTGGCTGCAGCAAACAATTCAGCAGTTTTTGAAGAGATAATTCTTAAATAAGTTTCCTCTAACATATCTACCTCACCTTTATGTTGAAGCTGAAGAACTTCACCTTGAGCAATTTTTGAAGAAGTTGATGATAATAATTTTAAAACTTCAATACTTCCATCCTCTACCATCATTTCAAAGCATCTACTTAACAAATAGTCCCCAACTAAGACAGATGAATGATTATCCCATATTCTATTTAATGTTTTTTTTCCTCTTCTAACAGAACCATTATCGATAACATCGTCATGCATTAAAGTTGCTGAATGAATTAGCTCTACGCAGGCGGCAAGGTTAATATCTCTAGCGCCTTTAGTATAACCACACAGTTTCGCTGAACCCAAAGTAAGCAAAGCTCTTAATCTTTTACCACCTGTTTTAAGATGATAATCAGTCATTTTGCTGACTAGGCTAACATCGCTCTCTAATTTTGACTTAATTTTTTCTTCAACTAAAACTAGTTTGTCCTCAACCGAATCTTTTAATTGAAAGTAAGAATTGTTTATTTGTTTTTTTAACTGAATTACTGTTCCCATAAATAAAAACAAAGTAGTATATTAAGTTTATTTTTATTACTTATCAATTGACGCACCCAATTCTTCAATTATAAGGTGTCTTTATATTCATTTAAAATTTTGTAAGTATAAAAAATGTTCTCTATTTTTAAAAAGAAAATAATTATCCCACATTTAAGATTAAGTGGCGTAATTGGTAATGTGGGAAAATTTAAACAAGGTATAGATTTTTCTGGTCAAGAAGAGATAATTTCAAAGGCTTTTTCAGTTAAAAAAGCACCCTGCGTGGCGATTACTATTAATTCTCCTGGAGGGTCTCCAGTGCAATCTCATTTAATTTATAGTCATATAAAACAAAATGCAAAAAAAAATAAAAAAAAAGTTATCGTTTTTGCTGAAGATGTGGCTGCTTCAGGCGGTTATTTAATTGCTTGTGCTGGTGATGAAATATATGCAAACTCAAGTTCAATAATAGGTTCAATTGGTGTAATTTATTCCTCTTTCGGGTTCACAGAATTGATAAAAAAAATAGGCGTGGAAAGAAGAGTTCATACTGCTGGAAAAAATAAAAGTACTTTAGATCCTTTTCTTGATGAAAAAAAAGAGGATATTGAAAGATTAAAAAATATTCAATTAGATTTGCATAAAGATTTTATACATGTTGTTGAGGAAAGTAGATCTTCAAAATTACAAAAATCAGAAGTTGAATTATTTTCAGGTGAATTTTGGTCTGGAAGAAAAGCAAAAGAGTTAGGTTTGATAGATGATATCGGAAATGCCAACCAGGTATTGAAAAAAAAATTTGGTGAAGACGTAATAATTAAAAAATTCGAAAAATCTAAAAGCTGGTTAACTAAAAAATTGTCGTCTTCAAATGACAATATTGATCAGTTAGCAAAAATATTAGAGGAAAAATCAGTTTGGCAAAAATATGGCCTCTAAAAAGAATAAAAAAAAACTCAAGTTTCAAACTTTTCAAGATACAATAATTAATCTGCAAAAGTTTTGGAGTAAACATGGGTGTGTAGTTTTACAACCTTATGATATGGAAGTTGGAGCAGGAACTTTTCATCCAGCAACTACTTTGAGGTCACTAGGACCCAAACCTTGGAAGGCCGCTTATGTGCAACCGTCACGAAGACCTACCGATGGAAGATATGGAGATAATCCGAATAGACTTCAGCATTATTATCAATTTCAAGTTATTATAAAACCCTCTCCACTAAATATTAAAAAACTTTACTTAAATAGTTTGTCAGTTATAGGAATTAATCATAAAGAACATGACATTAGATTTGTTGAAGATGATTGGGAAAGTCCCACATTAGGAGCTGCAGGCCTCGGATGGGAAGTATGGTGTGATGGAATGGAAATATCTCAATTTACATATTTTCAACAAATGGCAGGTTTTGAGTGTAAGCCAGTGTCAGTGGAGATAACGTACGGTCTTGAAAGAATTTGTATGTTTACTCAACAGAAAAAAAATGTTTATGATTTAGTCTGGAATGATGAGGGCATTGATTACAGGGAAGTTTTTCATCAATCAGAAAAAGAATTCTCAGCTTATAACTTTGAGCATGCTAATACAGATAATTTATTTAAAATATTTGATATGCATGAGAGTGAGGCAAAATCATTAGTTGAAAAAAATATATCTTTACCTGCATACGATCAATGTTTGAAAGCAAGTCACATATTTAACGTTTTAGATGCTCGTGGAGCTATTAGTGTTGCTCAAAGAGCAGAATATATTAGTCGAATAAGAGAAATCACAAAACAAGCTGCTACAATTTGGGTAGAGTCTCAAACATAAAATGTCAGAATTTTTTTTAGAGCTATTTAGTGAAGAAATTCCTGCCGGGCTACAGAGAAATTTAAGAGAAAAAATTTTTGAAGATTTTAAAAATTTATTCGAGGAAAAATCAATAAAATCGAAAAAAAATTTTTCTTTTTCAACTCCAAATAGATTAGTTTTAGTCTTTGAAGGCCTAGATAAGCAAATTAAAATTAAATCTAAAGAGGTTAGAGGCCCTAAAACTAGCGCTCCTGAACAAGCCTTAGAGGGATTTTTGAGATCAAACAAAATTAATAAAAAGGATCTATTTAAAAAAAAAACTGAAAAGGACGAATTCTATTTTTACAAAACCGTGGCAACTTCATTAAAAACGCATGATTTACTAACTGAATTTATTCCAAAAATTTTGAGTAATTATCAATGGAAAAAATCAATGAAATGGGGTGAATTTGATTTAAATTGGGGAAGACCATTAAAATCAATTTTATCAATATTTGATAAAAAAATTGTAAGTTTCAAATTTCATCATCTAGCTTCTTCTAATTTGACTTTTTTAGATAAAGATTTTGAGGATAAAAAAAAATCTTTTGAAAATTTTAAGAATTATGAAAAATTTTTTGAAAAAAATGGAGTTATTGTTAATCAAAACAAAAGACTAAAGATAATTAATAAATCTTTCTCAAAAATATTAAATAAAAAAGGATTCAAAATTTATGAAAATTCTAAATTAATGGATGAAGTAGTAAATATAGTAGATAACCCAAATATTTTATTGTGCAAATTTAATAAAAAATTTTTATCAGTTCCAAAGGAGATTTTGATCCTAACCATGGAGTCTCATCAGAAATATTTCCCAATTTTTAATGATAAAGATGAGATTACGAATGAATTTTTAATTGTATCAAATAAAAAGGACAACAAAGGACTTATTAAAATTGGTAATGAAAGAGTTGTTGATGCAAGATTAAGTGATGCAGAATTCTTTTGGAATAAAGATAAAACTCAAAATTTAGTTAAAAAGGTATCAGAATTAAAATTAATGAATTTTTTTAAAGGTCTTGGATCATATTTTGACAAAGTTCAACGTATGAGAAAAATTGGTGGAATGATTTCAGATGAATTATTAATTAGTAAGGAAAAAGTTGAATTATTGGCATCAATTTGTAAGACCGATCTTACTTCTGATATCGTTGCTGAATTTCCTGAACTTCAAGGACTTATGGGAGGATATTTTTCTGAACACCAAGGATTTGATAAAGATATTTCTTTAGCTATTTCTGAACAATACTTACCAATTGGTCTCAACTCAATGATACCCAAAAAACCATTCAGTGTTGCATTATCAATTACAGATAAGATTGATACCTTAGTGGGTTTTTTTGGTATAAATGAGAAACCCACAAGTTCAAAAGATCCATTAGCATTAAGGAGAATTGCTCTGGGTATAATAAGAACAACAATTGAAAATAAAAAAAATTTAAAAATAAATGATCTTTTGAATTATTCTTCACGCCTTTTCGATGATCAAGGATATAATCTTGATAATAAAGATCTACAAAATGAATTACATGATTTTTTAAAAGATAGATTTAGATACTATCTTAAAGAAAAAGAAATACGTTACGATATAATCGAAGCAACTTTATCGTCATTTTCCTTAAATAAATTATTTTCATCTTTCGAAAAAGCAAAATGTCTTAATAAGGTAATTAATAGTCAAATTGGTATAGATATTAATTTAACTTATAAAAGAGCCTCTAACATTTTAGATTATGAAATGAAAAATAATGAAATTGAAATAAATGATGTAACAGATCCTGCTATATTTAAAAGTGATTTTGAAAAAAATTTATATAAAAAAATTAATCAAATTAGAAAATATTATTCTACTATAAATAGTGATGAAAATTTTGAGAAATCATTATCAATTTTAGCTGAAACTAAAAAAGAAGTTTTCGAATTTTTTGATAACGTAAAAGTTAATGAGAATAACGAAACTTTAAGGAAAAATCGTTTGGAACTTATTAATATGTTATGTAGAACCTTTCAGAATTATATAAACTTTCAATTTTTAAAAGCCAATAATGAATAAATTGATTTTAAATTTTAAGTCTAAAGACTCAAAAAAAATAAAAAATCCTAAAAATTTCTTAGGTGGTAAGGGAGCCAATTTATTTGAGATGGGAAGAATGGGTTTACCAGTACCTCCAGGTTTTACGATCTCGACAAAAGTTTGTGAAATTTTTTATAAAGACAAAAAAAAATTAAATTCAAAATTAATAAGCCAAATTAAGAAAGAAATTAAGGTAATTGAAAAAGATGTATCCAAAAAATTTGGAGATTTTAAAAACCCTCTTCTTTTATCAGTTCGTTCTGGAGCAAGAGTTTCGATGCCGGGTATGATGGATACAATTCTAAACTTAGGACTAAATGATAAAACAGTAGTTGGCCTGGCTAACAAAACTTCCAACGGAAGATTCGCAAAAGATAGTTATAGGAGATTCATACAGATGTATGGAAATGTAGTTATGGGAGTTGAAAGTTATTATTTCGAGGAGTTAATAGAAAATTTTAAGTTAACCAAAGGAGTATTGTTAGACACAGATCTTGATGAGCAAGACTGGGATGGTTTGATAAAAGACTTTAAAAATGTTGTTAAAGAAAAAACAAATAAAGATTTTCCTCAAGATGTATATCATCAATTAATTGGAGCAATAAATGCTGTATTTTTATCCTGGGAAAGCAAAAGAGCGAAAGTTTATAGAAAGTTAAATCAAATTCCTTCTGAGTGGGGAACGGCTGTTAATGTTCAATCTATGGTTTTTGGAAATATGGGTAACGATTGTGCAACAGGAGTTGTGTTCACTAGAAACCCTTCAGATGGATCTAATGATATTTATGGAGAATATTTAATTAATGCTCAGGGAGAAGATGTTGTGGCTGGAACCAGAACTCCACGATATATTACAAAGAGGGCAAGGAAAGAGGCAAAAGTTGATGATCCATCTATGGAAGAGTCGATGCCAAAAGTATATTACAAACTATATAATATTTTAAAGAAACTTGAGAAACATTATAAAGATATGCAAGATGTAGAATTCACAGTTGAAAGTAACAAACTGTGGATATTACAAACTCGGTCTGGTAAAAGAACATCAAAATCAGCTGTAAAAATTGCTGTTGATATGGTTAAAGAAAAGTTAATCTCTAAAAATGATGCTATTTTAAGAGTTGATCCAAATTCTTTAGATACACTTTTGCATCCCACTTTAGATGAGAAAAGTCCAATCAAGGTTATTGCAAACGGTCTCCCAGCATCTCCTGGTGCAGTAAGCGGGAAGGTAGTTTTCACCTCAGAGGAAGCTGAAAGATTAAATGATATGATGCAAGATACAATTTTAGTTAGAGTTGAAACTTCTCCAGAAGATATTCAAGGAATGCATGCTGCAAAGGGTATTTTAACCTCAAGAGGAGGAATGACTAGTCATGCTGCGGTTGTAGCTAGGGGAATGGGAAGACCTTGTGTTTCTGGTTCTAGTGAAATTGAAATTAATTACGATAAAAAAATTTTTAAAACATCTTCATTTGAGGTCAAAGAGGGAGAAATAATCACTATAGATGGTTCTACAGGGAGAATAATTTTAGGCACAGTTCCAACTATAAAACCTGAGATATCAGGAGATTTTTCAAAATTGATGAGCTGGGCTGATAAAATTAGAAAACTAAAAGTACGAACTAACTCTGAGACACCGCTAGATACTAAAACAGCCAGAGATTTTGGGGCAGAGGGTATTGGGCTTTGTAGGACTGAACATATGTTTTTTGATGAGGAAAGAATTTTATCTGTTCGAGAAATGATTTTATCAAAAACACTCGATGATAGATCTAAAGCTTTGCAAAAAATTCTCCCACATCAAAAAAAAGATTTTATTGAGATATTTAAGATTATGCACGGGCTTCCAGTTACTGTAAGATTATTAGACCCACCATTACACGAATTTTTACCTAAATCTGATAAAGAAATTTCTGAAGTAGCTAATGCTATTGGATCAGACAAAAAGGAAATTGAAAGCAGGATAGAGGAACTGCATGAACAAAATCCTATGTTAGGACATAGAGGCTGTAGGCTTGGTATCTCATTTCCTGAAATTTATGAAATGCAATGTAGAGCCATATTCGAGGCTCTTGCAGACCTTAAAAAAAGTAAACAAAAATTTGCTTTTCCTGAGATAATGATACCACTAGTTTCAACCGAAGCTGAGATTAAAATAATGAAAAATTTAGTAATTAATATTGCAAGAAAAGTTCAAAAGGAAAATAAAACAAAAATTGAATTTATTGTAGGAACAATGATTGAGTTACCCAGAGCTGCAATCAAAGCAAAAGATATTGCAAAACACGCTGAATTTTTTAGTTTTGGAACAAATGATTTAACTCAAACAACTTTTGGAATAAGTAGAGATGATAGTGGCAAATTTTTAAATGACTATATTGATAATAAAATATTTGCTATTGATCCATTTGTATCAATTGATGACGGAGTAAAAGATTTAGTAGAAATAGCGGTTAATAAAGGAAAGAAACAAAATAGAAATATTAAATTAGGCATTTGTGGAGAACATGGGGGAGATCCAGAAAGTATTCTTTTTTGTTCACAAGCGGGATTAGATTATGTTTCATGTTCACCCTACAGAGTTCCTATTGCAAGATTGGCTGCTGCTCAAGCAGAACTTAAAAAATAATTACTTAAATAAGCTTTCCTTAATTTTATTAGCTATTTTCTCATATTTTATTGGAACCAATGAATTATCACTAAACCCAAAATCTATTTTGAATTTATGAATAGCTTTGGCTTTGCTATTACCAGCAAAATGCACTAAAAAATGATCATTAATTTTTTTAAAATGATAGGGCCTAGTATTAAAAATCTCATAATCAACAAGCGCTATTTTTGACATTAAATCTTCATCTTTGACTAATTCAAAAATGATTCTATCTTGATCGCCATTTGTGAAAATTCCATATTTATCAAAGTTCCACCAATTCTTTACTTTCTCAATATTTTGAGTCAAAACTTTTTGAAAAAAATTTTTTACCTCTAGATTGTTCTTAAAAAAAAAACTGCCTGAAGTTAAAAAAGTCCAACCACCATTTGGATTCACAGGAGATTTAGGAAAAATCATAATATTTGAGTCAAAATCTAAATTTAATGAGTCAAATGATTTATTATAATTAGTAAAAAAAACGTCATCATCAACCCAGAACCACCATTCGTTATCAAGTGGTAGTTCTAGGATAGATAAAATTTTATGGTCATAAACGGATAATAAATTACGTTTTTTATTATCAAATTTATATTTGTAATTAAATATTTTAGCATAAGACGCATGATTAATAATTGAATCAAATCTTATTTGCGTACATCCAGATAAAATATTCATTTCTAGTTATTATCAATTAAGTGTTTTTACGTAAATCTGTAATTTCAATGATCTTAATTTTTCACTAGTCCTTTTTTCTAAAGGGGCGTTCTGTTGCCAGGTGCCCCAAAACCCCGTCTGCTAAATTAACAAAGTTAATTAGGCAGCAAGTGCGTAACTTTCGTTAGCAATTATAATTAGCCCTTTGCGGAGGAACAATTCCGGACGAAAGAATAGCTTTTAGTCACCCGTCGAATCTAGTTCACCCCCATAAGTTGTAAATGGTGGAGGTGGTGGGTACCGCCCCCACGTCCGTAGTGGTTATTACGAAATTCGTTTATCGTCATAGTTGGAAAACCAACGTGATTAATATAAAAGTAATTCTTGAAGTTTCAATAAATTATTCATGAAATTAACTAAAGAACAGCAACAAGAAATTAAAGATCAACAGTCACAGGAAAATAAAACAAAAAGAGTTACTGTAGCTGAATTAGAAAATATACTATACGAGGCAATACCCATTTTAGATCATGGCTTTATCAGGGTTATCGATTATATGGGAGATGATACTTCAATTGTACAGGCAGCAAGAGTCTCTTATGGCAAAGGTACTAAAAAAGTTTCAACAGACGCAGGATTAATAAAATATTTAATGAGGCACTGGCATAGTACTCCATTCGAAATGTGTGAAATTAAATATCACGTTAAACTCCCAATTTTTATTGCAAGACAATGGATCAGACATAGAACTGCAAATGTGAATGAATATTCTGCAAGATACTCTATTTTAGATAAAGAGTTTTATCTTCCTGCTGTAGAAAACTTAGCAGCGCAATCTCAAAGTAATAGACAAGGTAGAGGAGATGTTCTTACAGGCGATCAAGCAAAAAAAGTTTTAGATTTATTAAGGAAGGATGCAGAACAAACCTATGATAATTATGAAACCATGCTTAATGAAAGGTATGATGGTTCAGTAATTAATGAAAACCAAGTTGGTTTAGCAAGAGAACTAGCAAGAATGAATTTAACTTTAAATACTTACACGCAGTGGTACTGGAAAACAGATCTTTTAAATTTAATGAACTTTTTAAGATTAAGAGCCGATCATCATGCTCAATATGAAATAAGAGCTTATGCAGATGCTATGCTAGATACTGTTAAAAGATGGGTGCCAATTACTTATGATGCATTTTTAGATTATAGAGTGGGAGGCACAGAAGTATCCTCAAAAGGAAAAAAAATAATTCAAAAACTTATCAGTGGTGAAAAAGTTGATGCTGAAAAGTCTGGCTTGTCAAAAAGAGAGTGGAATGAGCTCATGTCTGCTTTAGAGCTTAAAGATAAATTGATTTAATCTTTTTTGCTAGATTAATATAGATTTGAGATATTTTATTGTTTGGATTACTCTCCACTATTGGTTTTCCTTGATCTCCAAATTTACCAACATCTGGATCAATTGGTATTTCGGCCAAAAATTCTTTATTAAATTCTTCTGCAGTCCTTTTAACTCCACCTTCTCCAAAAATTGCATATTTTTTTCCGTCATCTCCTGTAAAATAACTCATATTATCTATAAGACCTAAAATTTTTACCCCAAGCTTATCAAACATTTTTATTCCTCTTTTGACATCTAAAAGTGCCACTTCTTGCGGCGTAGATACTATGATTGCTCCGTTCATTTCTATGCCTTGAGAAAAAGTTAATTGAGTATCACCAGTTCCAGGTGGCATATCAACAATTATAAAATCTAAATCTTTCCAGTTGACCTGTTGAGTGAATGTTTTAATTGCACTTGTTACCATTGGACCTCTCCATATCATTGGAGTTTTTTCATCTGTTAGAAAGCCTATGGACATACATTGAATATCGTATTTGATAATAGGCTTTAACTTTTGACCATCACTTTTTGGCTTCTCATTTATTCCAAACATTTTAGGAATAGAGGGTCCATATATATCAGCATCTAACAACCCAACTTTACAACCGATTTGTTTTAATGCTAAAGCAAGGTTTGTAGCAAAAGTTGACTTTCCAACTCCACCTTTAGCACTAGAGATTGCAATAGTGAATTTTGTTCCATTAATTGGCTTTTTTTCTGTTGATTTTCCACTCAACTTTTTACGCATTGCGTCACTTAATTCTGGCTTTTCTTTAGGCATAATGTGATCTTACCTTGTTTTTCAGCATAAAGACATTATATAGATTGCCATAATGTCGGATGATTTTAGACAAAGCGGTGGAAGTCCTTGGGGCAAGCCTCCAGGAGGAGGAAGTGGGAATAGTTCAGGAAGAGGACCAACACCCCCGGATATAGATAAGATAATAAGAGAGTTTCAAGAAAAAATAAAAAAATTTCTACCAGGTGGAAGTTCATCTGGAGGAAAGCAAGCGATTTTAGTATTGCTGATATTAGGTTTTGTATGGTTAGCCAGTGGTCTTTATCGTGTACTTCCTGATGAGCAAGGTGTTGTATTGAGATTTGGAAAATTTGTGAAAACCACTCAACCAGGTTTGAACTATCATATACCTTTTCCAGTTGAGTCTGTGCTTACTCCAAAGGTTACAAAGGTAAACAGAATAGATATAGGTTTTAGGTCTGAGAGAGACAGTGGATTTTCTTCTCAAGGTGGTGTTGCTGATGTTCCACAAGAAAGTTTAATGTTAACTGGTGATGAAAATATTGTTAATATAGATTTTTCAGTTTTTTGGGTAATTAAAGATGCTGGAAATTTTTTATTTAAGATTCAAGACCCAGAAGGTACTGTAAAAGCTGCAGCTGAAACTGCAATGAGAGAAGTTATTGCCAGATCAAATATCCAACCCATTCTTACAGAAGGTAGATCTTTAATAGAAACTGATACTCAAGATATTATTCAAAAAATATTAGATGAATACACAAGTGGTATTCAAATCACTCAAGTCCAAACGCAAAAAGCTGATCCACCGGATCAAGTAATTGACGCTTTTAGGGATGTCCAAGCTGCAAGAGCGGACATGGAAAGATCGAAAAACGAAGCAGAAGCATATGCAAACGATGTGATACCAAGAGCTCGTGGTGAAGCTGCAAAAATATTACAAGCTGCTGAGGCATACAAAAAAGAAGTTGTTGCAAAAGCAGAAGGTGAAGCAAGTAGATTTTTAGCGATTTATAATGAGTATAAAAATGCAAAATCCGTTACGCAAGAAAGAATGTACTTAGAGACAATGGAAAAAGTATTGGCAGACATAGATAAAGTAATCATAGAAAAGAATGCTGGATCAGGTGTAGTGCCTTATTTGCCATTGCCTGAATTAAAAAAGAAAGTGACTAATTAAATTATGAATATGGGAAAAGTTATTGCTGGAATTAGTGTTGCAATTGCAGCAACATTATTTTTTTCAATTTTTATTGTAAAAGAAGTAAACCAAGCTATCGTTTTGCAATTTGGTGATCCAAAAAGAATAATTGTAAAACCGGGTTTAAATTTTAAAATTCCATTTATACAAAACGTCGTCTTTTTGGATAAAAGAATTTTAAACTTAGACACTCCACCTGAGGAGGTTATTGCTTCAGATCAAAAAAGATTAATTGTAGATGCTTTTGCAAGATTTCAGATAGTAGATCCCTTAAAATTTTATATTTCTGTGGGTAATGAACGGGTAGCTAGATCAAGATTGGCAACAATTATTAATTCAAGAATCAGAAACGTTTTAGGTCAGCAAGAACTTCAAACTTTATTATCAGAAGATAGAACAAAGCAAATGGCTCTAATTCAAGAAGGAGTTAATAATGAAGCGGAAAACTTTGGGATAAAAATTAATGACGTAAGAATTAAAAGAGCAGATCTTCCGCAAGCTAACAGTGATGCAATTTTTAGAAGAATGCAAACTGAAAGGGAAAGAGAAGCAAAAGAATTTAGAGCAAGAGGTGCGGAGATGGCAGTGACAATTACTTCTACAGCGGATAAAGAAGTGACGGTAATTTTAGCTGATGCACAAAAAAAATCAGAGATTATGAAGGGTGAAGGTGATGGTAAAAGAAATAATATATTTGCCAGTGCCTTTGGACAAGACCCAGAATTTTTTGCATTTTATCGAGCAATGCAAGCATACGAAAAAGCTTTGATAGGAGGTGAAACTTCGTTGATTTTATCGCCTGACAGTGAGTTTTTTAAATTTTTTGGGAATATAAAGCAGCCTCAATCAAATTAAGTATTAATGAGTGAATTGATCATTGCATTTGGTCTATTCTTATTTATTGAGGGTGTGTTGTATGCCATATTTCCATCAAAAATGAAAAGTATGTTGAAAAAACTGGAGCTAATTCCCTCAGGACAACTTAGGGCTGGTGGATTAGTTTTTGCGATAATAGGTTTTATAATTATTTATTATGCAAAGATTTAAAAAAAAAATAACAGTATTTTTTTTCTCTATTTTATTGTTATGCAATAATTCACTTTCCTCTTTTTCACAGGAAATTCCAGGATCATTTGCCGATTTAGCAGAAAAATTAATGCCATCAGTCGTAAATATTTCAACTACCACAACGGTTACCACTCAATCTAATCCTTTTCCATTTCAGTTTCCACCTGGCTCACCATTTGAGGATATGTTCAAAGAATTTGGAGCTCCCCAAGAAAGAAAGTCTGCTGCCCTAGGTTCAGGTTTTATTATTGATGAAAAAGGCATAGTTGTTACAAATAACCACGTAATTCAAGATGCAGAGGATATTATTGTAAGAGTTAACGGCGACAAAGAGTTTAAAGCAAAGGTAATCGGAGCTGATCCACTTTCTGATATAGCTGTTTTAAAATTAGACTCTGAAGATAATTTTATCCCAGTTAAATTTGGAAACTCTGATAAAGCAAGAATTGGTGATTGGGTAATAGCTATTGGAAATCCTTTTGGGTTTGGTGGAACTGTTACATCTGGAATTATCTCAGCAAGAAATCGTTCATTAGGCTTAACTCGATATGAAGATTATATACAGACAGACGCATCGATTAACTCTGGAAATTCTGGTGGACCTCTTTTTGATTTAAACGGAGATGTAATTGGAATTAACACAGCAATTCTTGGAAGAAGTGGTTCTATTGGTATTGGTTTCGCAATACCATCTAACAGTGCAAAAATTGTAATAGATCAGTTAGTAGAATTTGGCGAAACTAAAAGAGGTTGGTTAGGTGTTAGAATTCAAGATGTTACAAAAGAAATTGCAGATGTCGAAAATTTAGGTGAGCCTAGAGGTGCTTTAGTTGCAAGTGTTGCTGAAAATAGTCCTTCTCAAAAAGCTGGTGTAAAGGCAGGTGATATCATAATTGAATTCAATGGTGAAAAAATAAGAGAGATGAAAGAACTTCCGACAATCGTAGCTAGAACAGAAGTTGGAAAAAATGTTAAAGTAAAAATTTGGCGAAATAAAAAAGAAATAATTAAAACAATCACACTTGGTAGATTAGAAACCTCAGAGGATTTCAAAGTAGCAGAGAAAAAAACTTTACCAAAAGAGACTTTTATTGACAAATTAAAAATAAATGTAAGATTGATTAATAAAGAAGATATTAAAAGTAGAAATTTACCTAACCAAACATCAGGGTTGGTAATCACTAAAATTGAAAATGATAGCCCACTTAAAGGATCTATAGAGTTAAATAGTATAATTTTAGAGGCGCAAAAGAAAAAGATAAGATCGATAAATGACTTATCTGAAGTTGTAAAAAAAGTTTTAAATAGTGATCAAAAAACAATTTTACTTGTTATTTATAATAGTCAAAATCAAAGAAGATATATAGGTATTAAGTTGGATTAATTTATGGATTTTAAATCCAAAATTATTTTAATTTATGGACCCACTGCATCAGGAAAATCAGAATTTGCAGTAAAACTTGCAAAAAAATTAAAGGGTGAAATTATAAACGCCGACAGTATGCAGGTATATAAAGAGCTTAAGATTTTATCTGCTAGACCATCCAAAAAAGATTATAAAAAGATTAAGCATCATTTATATGGATTTCAGTCTGTAAAAGAAAATTACTCATCTGGAGAATGGCTTAAAGCTGCAAAAAAAAAAATTTTAGAAATTAAAAAGAGAAAGAATGTTCCAATAATAGTTGGGGGCACTGGTTTATATTTTAAAACGTTAACTGATGGGATAGTTAATATTCCCAAAATTCCGATGCGAATAAGAGAAAAAGTTAGGAAATTGAATAGTTCTATAGGTAATAAAAGTTTTCTACAAAGATTAAAAAAAATTGATCCAGAAATTTTAAATTATGTTAATCCATCTGATACTCAAAGGTTGATAAGAGCTTATGAAGTGAAATTATTTACCAAAAAAACATTACTTGAGTGGTTTAAGTCAACTAAGTCAATATTTGAGGATAAAAACTTTTATAAAATTTACATCGATTATCCAAGGGATATTCTAGTTAATAAGATTCATAACCGTACTCAAGATATGATCAACAAAGGTGCCATTTTAGAGGTTAAAAGATTTTTGAAAATGAAGGTTTCAAAAAAAAGGACTGCGACTAAGGCAATAGGCTTAATTGAAATTAAGGACTTTATTGATAAAAAAATTAAAATTAGCGAAGTTATTGAAAGAATATCAATAAAGACTAGGCAATACGCTAAGAGACAGGTTACTTGGGGTAGAGGAAATATGATGGATTGGAACAAAATCAAGCACAAGAAGTTAAACAACTTTCTCAAAAATATTTAGATATTTTTTTTCTTTACCTTGACCAATTAGCACAACTTCAGCTAGATTGCTTAAATGTCTAAATTATATTCAGGAGCTGAAATTGTTTTTAAATGCCTTGAAGATCAAGGTGTTGAATTTATTTTTGGTTATCCTGGAGGTGCTGTGCTTCCAATTTATGATGAATTAAAAAATCATTCTTCTATAAAGCATATATTAGTTAGACATGAGCAGGGAGCTGGTCATGCAGCTGAGGGTTATGCAAGATCGTGTGGCAAACCTGGTGTTGTTTTAGTAACTTCTGGACCAGGAGCTACAAATGTAGTTACAGCTCTAACTGATGCTTATATGGACTCAGTACCATTAGTATGTATCTCAGGACAAGTACCTACTCACTTGATAGGAACAGATGCTTTTCAAGAATGTGACACCACAGGAATCACTAGACCATGCACAAAACATAATTGGTTAGTAAAGGATATTAAAGAATTGTCAAAAACTCTTCATGAGGCATTTAGAGTTGCAACGACAGGAAGACCAGGTCCAGTTTTAGTAGATATTCCTAAAGATATTCAATTTGCAAAAACAAAATATACTAAACCAAAAAAAGAAAAAAAATCTAATGGAAAATTGCACAGTAATTTTTCTCAAGAGGAAATTAATAAATTAATTGACTTAATTACAAAAGCAAAAAAACCAGTTATTTATACTGGTGGTGGAGTTATTAATTCTGGCCCAGAGGCAAGTGAGTCCTTAAGAGAGTTCGTAAGAATGATTGGTTTCCCGATTACATCAACATTACAAGGTTTAGGAGCTTTTCCTGGTGATGATAGTCAGTTTATAGGTATGCTTGGTATGCATGGAACTTATGAGGCAAATAATGCCATGCATGATTGTGATTTATTAATAAATATTGGAGCAAGATTTGATGATAGGATAACCGGAAAGATAGACGAGTTTTCTCCGAAATCTAAAAAAGTTCATATTGATATTGATCCATCCTCGATAAATAAAATAATTAAAGTTGATTTAGCAATAGTAGGTGATGTAAACGAGGTTCTTAAAGCAGCTGTTAAAACTATTAGTCAAAATAAAAACGGTTTTAAAAATTCAAATAAACAAATTGTTTCTAAATGGTGGGAAAAAATTGAAAAATGGAGAGAAAAAGATTCACTTGGTTTTATAAATAGTAAAGAGTTTATAAAACCCCAGCATGCAGTACAAAGATTATATGAATTAACAAAAAATCAAGACACTTTTATTACTACAGAAGTCGGTCAACATCAGATGTGGGCCGCACAACATTATAAATTTAATAAACCAAATAGATGGATGACATCTGGTGGACTTGGAACAATGGGATATGGTCTCCCAGCTGCAGTAGGTGTTCAAATTGCGCACCCTGATAAGCTAGTTATTGATATTGCTGGAGAAGCATCAGTACTAATGACTATGCAAGAGATGTCAACAGCAGTTCAGTATAATTTGCCGATTAAAATATTTGTTTTGAATAATCAATACATGGGAATGGTAAGGCAATGGCAGGAGTTACTTCACGAAAAAAACTATTCTGAAAGTTATTCAGAGGCATTACCAGATTTTGTGAAATTAGCAGAGGCATATGGGTGTAAAGGAATTAAAGCTGATAATCCAGATGAATTAGACCTCAAAATAAATGAAATGTTACAGCATAATGGTCCAGTAATTTTTGATTGTAGAGTTGATCCAAATGAGAACTGCTTTCCGATGATACCATCAGGAAAACCTCACAATCAGATGATTTTAGGGCCAAGTGATAAAAAAGAAAATAAAATTACAGGTAAAGGAAAAGCCTTAGTTTAATGTCAAACCCGAAATCAGCTTATAATATTCCAACAAAAAAAAGTAAATCTGGTACACATATTATTGTAGTTTGGGTAGATAACGAAGCTGGAGTGCTTGCAAGAGTAGTCGGATTGTTTTCTGGCAGAGGCTACAATATAGAGTCTCTTGCAGTGGCGGAGATTGATGCAACAAAAAATATATCAAGAATCACTATTGTAACGACTGGAACACCCCAAGTAATTGATCAAATTAAACTACAATTGAAGAAATTAGTCCCAGTTCACAAAGTTGCAGACTTTAAACGAGAGGATAAAAAAGTCATTTTTAAAGAAATGGCTCTGCTTAAAGTTGTAGGAAATAAAAGCAAAATTGATAAATGTCTTAAAGCTTGCAAAACTTTCAATCCAGTAATATTAGATAAAACAAAAAAATCTGTAGTAATTCAAATTACTGCACTACGAAGAGAAATTGATAAAATGAATAAAAAACTAAAGTCAGATGGACTTATTAGCACATCAAGAACGGGTGCGATAGCTATGACTAGAGGTTCTGAAATATTTAAATAAATTTATTAAAGGAGAAAAAAAATGAAAATGTTTTATGAAAAAGATACAGATAGCAATCTTGTTAAAGATAAAAAAATAGCAATTTTCGGTTATGGAAGCCAAGGTCATGCTCATGCCTTAAACTTAAAAGACAGTGGTGTTAAAGAAGTCGTAGTAGCCTTGAGAGATGGATCTTCAAGTATAGCAAAAGCAGAATCAAAAGGATTAAAAGTTATGAACTTATCAGATGCAGCTGAATGGGCAGATATTGTAATGATATTAACTCCTGATGAATTACAAGCATCAATTTATAAAAATCATATTGAGCAAAGAGTTAAAGAGGGATCTTCAATAGCTTTTGCACATGGTTTAAATGTTCATTATGATTTAATAAAAGCAAGAAAAGATTTAGATGTTTTCATGGTCGCTCCCAAAGGACCTGGTCATTTAGTAAGAAGTGAATATGAAAAAGGTGGTGGTGTACCATGTTTATTTGCGGTTCACCAAAATGGATCTGGAAAGGCAAGAGATCTAGCTATGTCTTATGCCTCCGCGATCGGTGGGGGAAGATCTGGTATAATTGAAACTACTTTTAAAGACGAGGTTGAAACAGACTTATTTGGTGAACAAACTGTTCTGTGTGGTGGATTAGTGGAATTAATAAAAAATGGATATGAAACATTGGTAGAAGCTGGTTATGAACCTGAAATGGCATATTTCGAAACTGTGCATGAGGTGAAATTAATCGTAGATCTTATTTATGAGGGTGGAATTGCTAATATGAATTATTCGATTTCTAATACAGCTGAATATGGTGAATATCAAACTGGACCAAGAATAATTAATAAAGAAGAAACGAAAAAAAGAATGAAGGAAGTATTAGCTGATATTCAATCAGGAAAATTTACCAAAGCGTGGATGGACGAATGTAAAAATGGGCAAAAAAACTTCTTAGCCACAAGGGCAAAATTAGCCGAACACCCAGTAGAAAAAGTTGGAGCTAATTTAAGAGCAATGATGCCATGGATTGGCAAGAAAAAATTAGTTGATAGTGATAAGAAGTAAATTCTTGTTTCAAATTGAGCTAATTTAGTTGATTTATTTTGCAATCTAAACGATAGGTTGTATATTTCCTTAAAGAAAATTTTATGTCCGAAAAAGAGAAAGTTTACATTTTTGATACAACAATGAGAGATGGTGAACAATCACCAGGGGCTTCTATGAGCGTTGAGGAAAAGATTCAAATCTCAAGAGTTTTTGATGAAATGGGTATTGATATTATTGAGGCCGGTTTTCCAATTTCATCACCAGGAGATTTCGAGGCAGTAAGTGCAATTAGTAAAAGTATAAAAAATTCAATTCCTTGTGGACTTGCTAGAGCAACCAAAAAAGATATTGATGCTTGTCACGAGTCATTAAAATTTGCAAAAAGGTTTAGAATTCATACTTTTATTTCAACAAGCCCTGTTCATATGAAACATAAACTTAACATGACAGATGAACAGGTATTAGGAGCAATCAAAGAAAGCGTCACTTATGCAAAAAAATTTACTGATGATGTAGAGTGGTCATGTGAAGATGGTACGAGGACTAATCTAGATTTTATGTATAAAACAATCGAGTTAGCAATAAAGTGTGGTGCCACAACAATTAATATTCCAGACACTGTTGGTTATTCGATACCAGAGGAATTTGCTAAAACTATTAATCTTATTAAAAATAATGTTCCTAATATTGATAAAGCAATTATCTCTGCTCATTGTCACAACGATTTGGGATTAGCTGTTGCAAATGCATTATCTGGACTATCAGCTGGTGTAAGACAAATTGAATGCACGATTAATGGTATTGGTGAAAGAGCTGGAAATGCAGCACTTGAGGAAATAGTTATGGCAATAAAAACGAGAGATGATCTATTACCTTATCAAACTGGTATTAAAACAGAATTAATCAGCAAAGCATCAAAAATTGTTTCAAATGCCACAGGATTTCCAGTTCAGTTTAATAAAGCTATTGTTGGAAAAAATGCCTTTGCTCATGAGTCAGGAATTCATCAAGATGGAATGCTCAAAAATAGAGAAACATATGAAATAATGACTCCAGAAAGCGTAGGAGTTAAAAAAACTTCACTAGTGATGGGTAAGCACTCAGGTAGACATGCATTTAAAGATAAATTAAGTGATCTAGGATATGCTGATGTAACTGACGACGTTGTCCAAGCAGCTTTTGGTAAATTTAAGATTTTAGCTGATAAGAAAAAACATATTTATGATGAAGATATTGTTGCTTTAGTTGATGATAGTTTAATAATTGATAATAAAATTAATGCCATTAATCTTAAATCTTTAAAAGTTTTTGCGGGTACAGGAGAGCCACAAAGAGCTGATATGACCTTAGATGTTTTTGGAGATATTAAGAAAACCACTCAAACGGGGGATGGTCCTGTTGATGCAATTTTTAAATGTATAAAAGAACTTTATCCACATGATGTAAAATTATCTTTGTACCAAGTTCATGCTGTTACAGAAGGAACGGATGCACAAGCAACTGTAAGTGTAAAAATTGAGGAAAACGATCGTACTACAGTAGGTCAGTCTGCTGATACTGACACTTTGGTAGCATCAGCAAATGCATACTTAAATGCATTAAATAAAATGTTAATCAAAAGAGAAAAAAAATCACTTTATAAAAATATTGAACATCAAAAAATTAAAGGAGGAGTATAATGGGAATATTTGAGAGGATTAAAAAGGTTTGGAGCCAGGATATGGCAATTGATTTGGGTACGGCCAACACTTTGGTTGTAGTAAAAGGACAAGGAGTGGTTTTAAATGAACCGTCAGTAGTTGCTATAGTGGAACAAGCAGGCAAAAAACAGGTTTTAGCCGTAGGAGATGAGGCTAAGACTATGTTAGGAAGAACACCTGGCAATATTCAAGCTATTAGACCTTTAAGAGATGGTGTTATTGCAGATTTCATTGTAACTGAGGAAATGATCAAACACTTTATAAAGAAAGTTCATAAAGGAAGCACTTTTGCCAATCCAAGAATTTTAATTTGTGTTCCAACTGGATCTACCCCTGTTGAGCGAAAAGCTATTCAAGATAGTGCGTTAGCTGCAGGTGCAAGAAGAGTTCAATTAATTGAGGAGCCAATTGCGGCTGCGATAGGTGCCAATCTTCCAATATCAGAAGCAACTGGTTCAATGGTTGTGGATATAGGTGGTGGAACAAGTGAGATTGCAGTCATGTCATTAGGTGGATTAGTTTACTCGAAATCATTGAGAGTAGCTGGAGATTCTATGGATGGAGCGATGGTAAACTATATGAGAAAAGAATATAATTTGATGATCGGAGATAGTACTGCAGAAAAAATTAAAAAAGAAATAGGAACTGCAATTCCAACAAATAATAATACTTATGCAGTAAAGGGTCGAGATTTAAGATCAGGAACTCCTAAAGAAGTAAATATTACTGAGGAAGACACTGCTGAGGCTCTAAACGATATTTTAAAGCAGATGGTCAATGGTATTAAGGATGCATTAGAAAGTACTCCACCAGAATTATCGGCAGACCTTGTAGATATGGGTTTAGTTTTAACAGGCGGTGGAGCTTTATTAAAAAATATTGATAAGCGGTTTTCTAAGGAAACTGGGTTACCAGTTCATATAGCTGATGACCCATTATCATGTGTTGCAGTTGGAACTGGAAAAGCTTTGGATCAAGAGCAAACATTTTCTACTATGCTGACTGAATATTAAAAGATGGCCTCTAGCAGAGATGATTTTATAATTGCAATTCGTTCTGCTTTTTTAAAAAAAAGCACTCAACAAAAGTTTTCGTTATTAACGTTAGTTTTCATATCTATTTTTATTATTGTTTTATCTAGTTTTGATTTAAAGTTTATAAGGTATTTAAAGGCAGGAATTAGTGAAGTAGTATACAGATCATCTTTTATTGTTTCAATACCTGAAAACTTTTTAAAAAATACTTTTTTTGAAATAAGAGAATATTCAACTTTTTTTCAAAATTATAAAATAAATAAAGAAGAACTTAACGAATTAAAGTCTAAAAGTATCTCAGATAAAATAACTCAATTTGAAAATGAAGAATTAAAAGAGCTTATCAATGATTATACTTTAAGTTCAGATAAATTATTAGCCAAAATAATTGTTGATCATGATAGCCCATATTTAAAAAGCATTATTATCAACAAAGGGAGTAAGGATAATATTAAAATTGGCACTAACATTTACGACAGATCATATTTGGTTGGTAGAGTGGTTGAGGTAAATTATAAAACCTCAAGAGTTTTATTACTATCTGATCTTAATTCCAATGTACCGGTAACGATAGCGCCGCAAAATATTCAAGCAATTATAACAGGAACTGGTGAGAACTATGGAGAAATAAAATATACTAGAGAGGGTATTTCAAATTTAAATTTAGAGGATAGCATTGTTTATACGTCAGGTACTGGTGCAATTTTTAAAAGTGGAACTCCTATCGGAAGAGTCGTAGCTGTAACTGGAAGCTCAAACAGATTTAAAGTAGACTTTTACAGCGATTTTAGTCAATTAAAGTATATTTTCGCTGAATTAGTTACCAAGACTGAAGTTAAGAATGAAGATCAACAAGTTGAAATAGAAAATTCACAAATAAATAATACTGCGGATACAAAATTACAAATATTAGAAGATGAAAAAAAAATTATTGAACAAACAAATTTAAAATTTAAAGATGAAAATGAATTATTAAAAATCAAAATTAATAATTTAAATAAACAAATTGTAGACTTTAGAAACGAAGTTTATGATCAGAAACAAATTATTGCACAGTACAATATTGACTTGGATGAAATTGAGTTTTTAAGATTGAATTTGAAATTTGGTCATACATGTCGTAAGTCTTTTTTAAATAATGACGGTTTTGAAGTAGGAACTTCAGAATACAAAAGTTGTGTGATGAATAAAGGACAGGCTAATGACTAATTTTAAACCAAGAGGATTTTACTTTAAATTCTACTCCTTTTTACCAATAATGGTATTATTCATTTCTGTATTAAATGAATTTGACCTAAATTATTTGAAGCTTAAATACTTTTCATTCAATTTTCCTTTTATTCTAATTTTTTTCTTTACTTTAAAAGATTTCAAAAATTTTGATTACCTTTTAGTTTTTTTAGCGGGCTTAGTAAATGATACAGTTGTTGGACTGCCCTTAGGAATTAGTAGCTTATCTTACATATTAATCTGTATTGCGACATCTTATTTGAGAAATATTACAATTAGACCTAATCCAATAAAAGATTGGTTTTATTTTTTATTAGTAATAGGTTTGATAAATTCAATAAATTATTCAATTTTGACTTTATTTTTTTCATATGATCTTTTACTTTTAAGTTACCTCGTAAATATTTTTTTTACTTTTATTTTGTACATGTTTTTTGCTTATTTATTTAAATATTATCTAAAAGGTCTAAATGATTAATTCATCAAGTGATAACGTAAAAAAATTAAATTCTATTAATCGTAGAATGTTCATAACGGGATCACTAAAGTTTTTTATAATGGTTGGAATTATAAGCAGATTGTTTTTTCTACAAGTTAAAGAGAACAAAAAATATCTTACACTCTCGGATAAGAACAGAATTAGAGAATGGAAATTAGCTCCTGTTAGAGGTGAGTTTCATGATTATTTTGGTAATGTGATAGCCGGTAACTTTGAAGCCTATCAGCTGCACGTGATACCTGAGCAAGTAGAAAATTTCAAATATGTTATTTATAGGCTAAAAGATTTATTAGAGTTATCTGACACAGAGTTTAAAAAAGTTTTAAAAAAGAAAAAAGAGAGTAAACCTTGGGAAACCCTAATTGTTTCAAATAATTTAAGTTGGGAAAAATTTTCAAAAATAAATAACCATTTGTATGACTTAAACGGAGTAAAACCTGTTATTTCTATTTCAAGAAATTATCCTTTTAATGAAAATTTTACTCATATTATTGGTTATGTTAGTCAAGCAAATGAACAGGACATTGAAAATACAGAGCTAATAAAAAAAAATTTCGTACCTGGTCTTAAAGTTGGGAAAATTGGATTAGAAAAATCTTTTGAGGAAAAATTAATTGGAACTAATGATATCGAGAGATATGAAGTAAACGCTTATGGTAGAAGAATAAGTCAGCTTGAGTTTCAAAAAGGTAAAAAAGGTCAAACCCTAAAACTCACAGTTGATACAGAAATTCAAAAATTAGCAAACGAACTATTGAAAGATAAAGCAGGATCTATATGTGTAATGGATATATTTACCGGTGAGGTTATTGCCATGCACTCATCTCCCTCATTTGATCCAAATTTGTTTGTTTTCGGTATTAGTCAAGATAATTGGCAAATAATCCGTAATGATCCAATGAAACCACTATTGAACAAAACTTTGCAAGGTAGATATTCTCCAGGTTCAACATTGAAACCCATTGTAGCCTTATCAGCTTTAGAAAACGGAATTATAAATACAAAATTTACTGTCAGATGTACTGGAAAAACTGAATTGTATGATCAAACTTATCATTGTTGGAAAAAAGAGGGTCATGGATATGTTAGCCTTAGAAACGCTATGAAGATGTCATGTGATACTTATTTTTATGAGATAGCAAGGAAACTTGGAGTAGATAAGTTAAGTGAAACAGCAAAAAAATTTGGATTAGGAAAAAAAGTTTTTGATAACTTATTCGAAATTGAAAAAGATGGATTGATACCAAATACTCAATGGAAAAAAAATGCTTTAGGTAAAGGATGGTTATTAGGAGAAACAATAATTACTGGAATTGGCCAGGGATATATTCAAACTACACCGATACAATTATGCCTAATGACAGCACAAATTGCTAATGGTGGATATAAAATATATCCAAAAATACTCATAGATGATAAAGATAAAATAAAGCCAAGTGATTATTACACACCTCTTTATAAAGATTCTAGAAATATAAAAATTATTCAAGATGCAATGTTTGGCTCTACGAATGAAGTAATGGGAACTTCCTATCGATCAAGAATTGATAATCCAAAATATCAATTTGCTGGTAAAACAGGTACAGCCCAGGTTAAAAAAATTACTGAGAGAGAAAGAGAATTAGATTTAAAAACTTCTGAAATTCCTTATGAACAAAGAGATCATGCTTTATATATCGCTTATGGTCCCTATGTTAATCCAAGATATGCGTTAAGTATTGTTGTGGAGCATGGTGGTAACGGAAGCACAACCGCTGCTCCAATGGCAAAGAGATTATTTAAACTTATTATTGATCGACATGAAATAAGACAATCAATTAATCAAAAAAAATATTTGGAGATTTAGATGTATCAACATACTAGATTAACAAATAACAATTTTACTTTTTTTCAAAAATTTAGAAATTTTGATTATATTTTACTAATTTGTATTTTATTGCTCGGTTTCATTAGTTTAACAACTATGTATTCGACAGATGGCGGAAAGATTTTATTTCATACAAAAAGTCATTTTACAAAGTTAATGGTTTTTACAATTATGATGCTTTTTATTTCATTTATTAATATCAAATTTTGGTTTTCTATTGGCTATCTATCTTACATAGTTGTGGTGAGCTTATTAGTATGGACCTATTTTTTTGGAATAACATCTTCAGGATCAAAAAGATGGATGGACTTATATTTTATAAATTTACAACCATCAGAACTTATGAAAATTTTTATAATTTTGTGTCTGGCAAAGTACTTTCATAGGATGAAATTAGAGAATGTTAATTCCGTCTATACAATTTTAACCTCACTCATAATAATTCTATTACCTATGGGTCTCGTGATAGTTCAGCCTGATTTGGGAACTTCAGTACTAATAGCTGTTAGCGGAATAGCTGTCTTGTGGTTTGCAGGAATTAATCACAAATATTTTATCTATACTATGTTAGGATTTGTAATTTCATTACCATTTGTAATAGCATTTTTAAAACCTTATCAAAAGTTAAGAGTTTTAACTTTTCTAAACCCAGACAAAGATCCTCTAGGTGCAGGTTATCAGATTATACAATCTAAAATTGCAGTTGGATCTGGAGGCATTTTTGGAAAAGGTTTCTTAAAAGGAACTCAAAGTTATTTGGAATTTTTGCCAGAGAAGCATACTGACTTTATTTTTACTCTTTTTTCAGAGGAGTTCGGCTTTGTTGGTTCAGTGGTTCTGCTTGTAATTTATATTATTATAATTTACCGCATAATTGCTATTGGAGCTAATTCTAGAAGTTATTTTGCTAAACTTTTTTGTTATGGTTTTGGAGCTGCCATTTTTGTTTTCATTACAATAAATATGAGTATGGTTTTAGGCTTACTACCTATAGTTGGATCTCCATTGCCAATAATGTCTTATGGAGGCTCTTCAATGTTAGCTACCATGATTGGCTTTGGAATAGTAATGAGTGCGAGGGTACACAGCCAACAATTAATCGCCTAAGTATAATTTGTCGCTTAAATTTTTTTAGAGAATAATTGTATATTTTTTTATGAATAAAAATTTAAATGTTGGAATAATTGGTGCTGGTATTCAAGGTATTTCTAATGCTTTATTTTTACAAAAAAAAGGTTTTAAAGTAACAATATTTGATCGAGAAAAACCTGGTAGTCCTGTTGCCTCATATGGCAATGCTGGTCATTTTTCACCATATGCATCTTTATCATTGAACAGAACAGATATTTTAATGGATGTTCCTGCTATGTTATTAAGTTCAACAGGTCCTTTAGCTTTAAAATGGAATTATGTACCAAAAATGATTCCTTGGTTTTTAAAATTTATTTTTAATACGACTAAAAACAAAATGATGCACACCGCAAAAAACATGCACCAAATTTTGGATTTAGCTCTTCCTGCTTATGATGAATTATTTGAGGAAATTAATCTAGAAAACTTAGTTGAAAATAAAGGCATTCTCTACGTTTGGAATGATAAAAATCTAAAAAGTAGAGAACTAGAAATCAGAGTAAGAGAAGAGCTAGGTGTTAAACAACAACTCGTAGATAAAAAAGATATACATGATTTAGAACCGAATCTTAAAAAATTTTATCATGCAGGAGTTTATTATCCATACGCAAGACATGCCAGAAACCCAAAAAAGATTTTATTAAAACTTTTTGAACTTTTTTTAAAAAAAGGGGGAAAATTTGAAAATAAGAATATTTTAAATATTAATTTTAAGGGAGAGAGCCCTGTTTTGCTGAGTGAAAATGAAAGTTTTGGCTGTGATAAGATTGTAATAACTTGTGGCGCTTTTTCTAAGAAACTAACTGATAAATTGGATGAAAAAATTCCATTAGATACAGAGAGAGGTTACCACGTTCATTTTAAAGATTGTGATCATCTTTTAAGTAGACCAGTCATATTTCATAATAGAGGTTTCGGTATAACGCCAATGGAACAAGGTTTAAGAGTAGTTGGCACTGTTGAATTTGGTGGTTTAGATAATCCCCCCTCAAAATCGAGAATTAATAATTTAATTAATAATGCAAAGTATATGTTGGGGGACCTTCCTGAGCATGAAGATGAGTGGTTAGGCTTCAGGCCAACATTACCAGATTTTTTGCCTGTAATGGGTCCATCTAAAAACTATAAAAATGTGTTTTATTGTTTTGGACATCATCATTTAGGATGGACATTAGGTCCAATATCTGGAAAGATAGTCTCTGGAATGATAGCTAAAGAAAATACAAATTTAAACTTAGATCCTTATAGCTCAAGAAGATTTTCTTAATTTTGTGTCTAATAAAAACTATTTGGCATACCTTTTTTTAGTGCTTGCAACATTTTGTTGGTCAGGCAACTTTATAGTCGGAAAATTTGCAACATTATTTGAAATTCCTCCTTTAACTTTAAATGTTTTTAGGTGGATTTCTGTTTGGTTTATTCTAATACCTTTTACCTACAAAGAAATTTTCAAAAATCTATCCTATATAAAAAAAAATTGGCTTGTAATTAGTTTTATGGGAGTAATTACTATAAGCACATTTAATTCTGTAGTTTATTTTGCTCTTAATTATACACAAGTAATTAATGCTGTGCTTATGCTTTCAGCTATTCCAGCAGCAACAATTGTTCTCTCATCATTAATGAAAATTGAAAAAACAAATATTTTTCAGTTAATTGGATTATTAGTTTCAATAATTGGAATAGGCTCAATAATTTCTAATGGAGATTTTCAAAAGATAATTTCTCTAGATTTTAATAAAGGTGATATATGGATGTTGGTTTGTGTAATTACCTGGTCTCTTTATTCAACTTTACTAAAAAAAAATAAATTTAAATTTTCACAATTTACATTGATACAATTAATGGTTTCTGTAGGGATACTGTTTTTAATTCCACAATTTTTTTATGAAAAATCAATCGGTCTTGAATTAAATTTAGATAAAAATTTTTTTTTAATATTAACTTATGTAGCAATTTTTCCAGCTATAGCTGCTTATTATTTTTGGCAAAAAGGTATTGAGTTAATTGGTCCAAATCGAGCTTCTATGTTTATTCAATTAATGCCGTTATTTAGTGCCATTATGGCTATTATTATTTTCAAAGAAAAATTTGAAATGTATCATTTTGTAGGAGCATTTTTCATATTGTCTGGCATTTATTTATCTAATAAAAAAGTTTATGCTTAAAGTTGCAATTTTAGATGATTATCAAAATGTTTCACAACAATTTGTGGATCTAAAAAAATTATCAGGAAAATATGAAATAAAAATTTTTAGTGAGCCTTTTGTGGATGAAGCTGATGCTATAGAGAAATTAGCAGAATTTGAGGCTCTCCTTATAATGAGAGAAAGAACTCCTATAACAAAAAATTTGATAGAAAATTTAACTAAATTAAAATTTATAATCACTAGCGGGTTAAGAAATAAATCAATTGATCTAGATACTGCGAAAAAAAGAAAAATTGTTGTCAGTGGTACTGAGAGTAATACTAATCCAACACCTGAATTAACTTGGGCATTAATACTTGGGTTAGCAAGAAACTTAAAAGAGGAAATTGATAATATGTACCAAGGTTATTGGCAAACTTCAGTTGGTGTAGAATTAAAAGGTAAAATTCTTGGTTTGATTGGCCTTGGAAAAGTAGGAACGCAGGTTGCTAAGGTTGGCAAGGCATTTGGTATGCAGGTGATGGCTTGGAGTGAAAATTTAAATTTAGACATCTGTAAAGAATTAGACGTTCTGCCTTGTAGTAAAGAAGATCTAATAAAAAACTCTGACTTTTTATCTATTCATGTACAAGGTGGAGAGAGATATAAAAATTGTATTACTCTTAAAGAAATGGATAAGATGAAAAAGACCTCATTTTTAATTAATACCTCTCGGGGTCCCATAATAAACGAAGACGATTTGATAATTGCATTATCAACAAGTGTAATTGCAGGTGCTGGATTAGATGTTTATGAAAAAGAGCCTTTATCAGAAAATAATAAATTAAGATTTTTACCAAATGCTTTATTAACACCTCACATTGGATATGTGACGGCTGAAAATTATCATGTTTATTTTACTCAAATGATCGAGTCACTAGAGGCTTGTGTTAATGGGGAACCAATTCGGGTGATTGAGTAAAATGGATTTACCTGTAGTTAATCATGAAGATTATTTTGCTAAAATTGGCGATGATCATAAATTTCCTATTAATAAATTTGGTGATCTTGCAGATTTTTTATTAAAGAATAAGATAGTAACAAAGTTTCATAAACCATATCCATGTTCAGATGAAACTTTAAAGGGTGCTCACTCTGAAAAATATATTAAAGAAATTAAAAATAAAACACTAGATGAAATTGGAGTTAAAAAAATTGGTTTTCCATTAGTTGATAGCGTAGTTCAAAGGTCGTTAGTTGCAACAGGAGGGACAGTGCTTGCCTCTAAACTTGCAATAAATCATGGTATTGCTTGTAATACTGCAGGAGGAAGTCATCATGCGAATTATGATAGTGGTGCAGGATATTGTGTTTTTAATGATGTAGCGGTTGCTTCTCAATTTCTATTAGATAGAGAATTGGCAAAAAGAATATTAATTGTTGATTTGGATGTTCATCAAGGAAACGGTAATTCAGATATATTCAAGGATAATAAAAATGTTTTTACTTTTAGTATGCATTCAAAATCAAATTATCCTGCCAAAAAATCAATTAGCGATTGCGATGTTGAGCTTGAAAATGATACGGAGGATAAGGAATACTTAAATATACTTAAATTTCATTTAAATGAATTAAATAAAGAAAATTTTGATTTTGTTTTCTATATTGCAGGGGTTGACATCCATTTTAATGATCGCTTAGGTAAATTAAAGATTTCAGATGATGGTATAAAAAAAAGAGATGAAATTGTTACAGAAAATTTTTTTTCTAAAAGAATTCCTCTTTGTGGAGTTTTAGGAGGTGGTTACAATAAAAATATTGATAAACTTGTTGAATTACACTCTTTTTTACACCAGTCATGTGCTAAATTAATTTAGTAATTATGAATAAAAAAAATCCAAATCTTACAGCAGAACAAAAATTAGTTATGTTTGAAGAAGGCACTGAACGACCTGGATCAAGTGAATTAAATAATGAAAAGCGAGAAGGAACTTATCATTGTGCTAATTGCGATATAAAGTTATTTGACTCAAAAACAAAATATGAAAGTGGATCTGGATGGCCTTCATTTTATGAATCTTTACCAGATGTATTTGAAACAAAAACAGATCATTTAATAGGTTATGCTAGAACTGAATATCATTGTAAAAATTGTAACGCTCATCATGGTCATGTATTTGACGATGGGCCAAAACCAACTGGCAAAAGGTATTGTAATAATGGTATTTGTTTAATCTTTAAACAAAAATAAAATTATTTTAACATTTCTTGGAGTTTATTTTCTTTTTCTAAAGCTCTAACTTCATCATAACCCCCGATGTGCTGATCATCAAAAAATATTTGTGGTATTGTTCTTTTTCCATTAGCTTTCTTTATCATTTCATCTTTTGCACCATCAACTTCGGCTACATTAATTTCTTTATAAGGTGCATTATTTCTAGTTAATAATCTTTTTGCTGCATCGCAATAATTACAGTATGGTCCAGTATATATTGTAACATTTTTCATAGACTATAGATAATCATCTTTTTTAATTTTACTAGATATTTGTTTTCGAGAGTATTCAAATTTCTTTCTATGTTTGATACTTTTTTCATGAACCCTTTTTCTCCATAATCTAAATGATGAGGGTTTGAGTGATCTTCGCATTATTTTTATAACATCAGATTCTGCGTAACCAGTTTTTTTTTTAATTTCTTCAAACGTGATCCTATCAGCCCAGGCAGCCCATATGACCCAATCTGGACTTTCAACGCTTGGCTCAGGATTCTTGACTTTAGTGATAGGCCTGTGACCTTTTTTTTTCATAAATCCCTTATATTTCAAAAAAATCTATAATGCATTTTTTTTAAGACCTGATATATTGTGATTTGATAGTCCTTCTTAGCCATCTTTAGCTCCCGGTTTTTAAGGACTATCTTTTTTTTTATGCTCCCCCTAGATTTTATCCTTTTCTTACAGATTATTATTTTTTTATTTATTACACCTGGTACCCCTAGAATTGTAATCATTTCTTATTCAATGAATTATGGAGTTAAAAATTGTATATGGACAGCCTTTGGAGATGTTACCGCAAATTTACTACAGGCAACTTTAGTAATTTTTGTCATCGGTTCTTTTTTATCTGACAATCCAAATATCCTAAATATTTTTAAATGGATTGGTGTAATTTATTTAATTTATTTAGCTTATGATGTTTACAAATCTTCACCAAAAGATGTTAATTCGAAAATGATTAGCTCAAAAGGAACTTTTTCTTTTTATAAAGATGGTTTTTTAGTTGCAGGCACAAGTCCTAAGGCTTGGTTGTTCTTTCCCTTAATCTTCCCCCAATTTATTGACTTTAGTGCTAATTACATCGTCCAATTTTTTATTTTAATAACTACTTATGTTATTTTAGATTTTATTTCTTTAATTGGTTACGCTCTGTTGGCACAAAAACTTATTACATGGATAAAAGCAAATCCAAAAACAATTAATACAATCTCAGCGAGTGTTTTGGTAATCATAGCCTTAATTATTATTGTAACACAACAGTATTAGCGCATATGTAAAGTTTTTTTGCCACTTGCAATACTTTAAAATTATTTATTAAATTAAGTATTAATTAATTAATAACAAAAGGAAATAAAATGAAAATAAAAAGAATAATCTTGAGTTTTATTTCTGCAGTAGTAATTTTATTTTCAACTTCAGTTGTATCATTTGCAAAAGTTGTTGGAGATAAGATTGTCTTAGGTGCTGCCATTTCATTAACTGGAAAATATTCATCTAATGGTGTTCATACACAAAACGGTTACAACATGGCTGTTGATAGAATTAACAGCATGGGTGGAGTAAAAGTTGGTGGAAAAACTTATAAGTTTGAAATCATTTATTATGACGATGAATCAAACCCAAAAAGAGCAGCTCAGTTAGCAGAAAGATTAATCTCACAAGATGGTGTTGAGTTCATGCTTGGACCATATAGTTCAGGTTTAACAAAAGCAATTGCACCAGTTACAGAAAAATATGGTGTTCCAATGGTTGAAGCAAATGGTGCTTCTAGATCTTTGTTTACAAAAGGATACAAATATCTATTTGCAGTGTTAGCTCCAGCAAACTTATATCTTGATGTTGCTATAGATTTAGCAGTTGAAAAGAATAACGGTAAACCAGTAACAGTTGCAATGGCATTCGAACAAGATGCATTTTCTCAAGATGTAAGATTGGGAGTGCTTGATGCAATTAAAAGAACAGGCTCTAAAAAAGTAATAGACGATAAATTACCGAAAGAGTTAAATGATATGGCTGCTACATTAGTTAAGGTAAAACAAATGAAGCCAGATGTTCTTGTAGTATCAGGTCATACAAAAGGTGCACTGACTGCAATTAGACAAATAGCTGAAATGAAAGTAGATGTCCCTATGCTAGCGATGACACACTGCGATGCTGCGAAATTATCAAAACAACATGGTAAAAATTCACAGTATGCTTTATGTGCATCTCAATGGCATAAGACATTAACTTATAAAGATAATTTCTTTAAAGATGGTATGAAATATGCAGCAGACTTTGAAAAAGAGTTTGGTTATGATCCGCCATATCAGTCAGCAGAGTCTTCAGCTGCGCTGTTAGTATTTAAAGATGCATTTGAGAGAGCAAACTCTTTTGATCAAAAAAAAGTACGAGATGCTCTTGCAGCTACTAACATGCAAACATTTTATGGAAATATAAAGTTCGCAGAAGGTGGTCAGAACGTTGACAAGCCGATGGTTCTTTTCCAGGTAATGTGTGATGGCTCAGGAAAATGTGAAAACAAAGTTGTAGCTCCAACTAAGTGGGCTTCAGCGAAGTTAATTCACCCAATTCCTAAGTGGTCTGAAAGATAAAAACTAATCTATAAATACCCCCTAAATTCTAGGGGGTATTTTTTTTTAAGAGTTGATTATGGATTTCATGGTTTTCCAATATCCAATGATTACTGTTCAGGCTTGCTTGGACGGATTACTTCTTGGTATTTTATTTGCTTTAATTGCATACGGCATGGCATTGCAATGGGGAGTTATGAATATCATAAATATTGCTCAAGGTGACCTAGTCATTCTTGGAGGCTATATTGCTTACTTTATGTATCTTTATGGAATACATCCAGCTTGGGGTGTGATTGTTTCTCCAATAATAATGTATTTTATTGGAGTTGGAATTTATAAATTAGTAATTAATAAAGTGGTCGATCGAGATTTATTCATCTCCATTCTTGCAACTTTTGGAATAAGTATTTTATTTATGCAATTAATGAATTTTGCATTCGGCGCAGATGTTGTTCTAGCCAATTCAGGTTATGGAACAACTATGTTATTTGATAACAATGTTACCTTACCTAACTCAAAAATCTTTTCAGCTGTAATCAGTATTGTTTTTGCAATTGGTTTAGTTATTTACATGAAAAAATCAAAATTAGGGAGAGCAATTCGTGCAACAGCACAAAACTCAAGAGCTGCAAAAATCTTGGGTGTTGATACAGAGAAAGTTTATGCAGCTACATTTGGAATTAATGCTGCGCTTTGTGGGGTAGCAGGTGCTTTAATATCCATTACATTTACAATTCATCCATACATGGGATTACCATATACAATAAGGTCTTTTATGATCGTAATTGTTGCAGGACTTGGTAATTTACCAGGAGTAGCAATGTCTGGAATGGGACTTGGAGTTTTTGAAGAATTTGCTGACTATATTTTAGGAACTGAATTTAGAATTGGTGCAGTATTTTTATTATTAGTTTTAATTCTCGTTTACAGAAGATTTAAACTGTCTAGGAAGAGAGAGTATTTAAAATAATGAGTAAAAATATTCTTTTATATTCAGCAATTGTAATCTTTGGATTGGTGGCACCATTTGTTTTTCCTGCATTTAAAGTTCAATTATCCATTCTATGTGTATTGATAGTTTTAGCTACGACTTGGAATATTCAGGGTGGTGAAATGGGATACAATACATTCGGGAATATACTATTTTATGGTTTAGGCATGTATTTATGTGCATCTGTTCAAGTTGGTATGTTTTTCCCTCTTGCAGAATGGACAGAAAGTGGAGGTGAAAAAACTTTTGTTCATACTCCAGCTCAATTTTTTCAAGGTATGGCTGTTGGACTTGTTGTAGCTGCAGTAGTTCCAACAATAGTAGCTGGGTTAATTGGATATGCGATTTTAGGTTTAAGAGGACATTATTTTGCTATTTGTACTTTAGGTTTAGGTGTTGCAGCAGGAGAAATTTCTGGAGGTATAGAAATTATAGGTGCAGGTCAGGGGTTTACTACTCCTCCATTTCCTGAGGTTGGCGGTCTTGAAGCAAGGGGAGAATTTTTTTACTTTTTAAGTTTTGGAGCTCTCATATTAACTTTTGTTGCGGTACGAGCAATCTATTCAACAAGATTTAGATTAATCTTAAATGCGATTAGAGATAATGAGGATAAAGCTGAGGCAATGGGTATTGAAACAATGAAATATAAAATTATTGGTTGGATGGTATCTGCATTCTTTTGTGGTTTAGCAGGTGGTATTATGGGAGGACTAGTTGGATACATCGACTCAACTGATGTTGCTTTTGATGGAAGAGAAATGGGAGTATTCATGGTTTTAATGGCAATCTTAGGAGGCAAAGGAACTTTATGGGGACCAGTTATTGGTGCAACAGTATTTCATATTTTCAAAGAAGGATTTTGGACATTCTTTTTAGGTTGGCAGTATGTTGCTTTAGGAGTTTTAATTGTTGTAATCGTAATTTATTTTCCTGAAGGGATTATGGGCTGGTTAAGAGAAAAATATCCCGAAAAATTTGGTGAAGTAATTGATGAAAAAGATCGAAAGGCTCAAGTAGAACTTAAATGAGTATTTTGGAAGTAAACAATGTTAGTAAATCTTTTGGCGGAGTAAAAGCTAATGTAGATATTTCAATGTCAGTAGAAAAAGGCAAGATATTTGGACTGATCGGTCCAAATGGATCTGGTAAAACAACACTGTTCAACTCTATTGTTGGAACATATCCAATAGATAATGGTTCAATAAAATTTAACGATAAAGAAGTCTCAGATTTACCCGTACCTGTTATTGCAAAACTGGGTTTACTTAGAACTTTTCAGCAAACTAGAATTTATGGAAAACTAAATTGCGTAGATAATATGTTAATTAGTCATAAAGGTAGTGATGAAAGTATATTAAAAATATTCTCAAAAATTCCACAAGATTTAACAGAAAAGGCAGAAAATCTTCTGAACTTCGTTGGACTTTATCAAAAAAGAAAATTAAGAGCTGGAGATTTATCTTTTGGTCAACAAAAACTTCTAGAGTTAGCAATGGCTCTGATGAATGAACCTGAAATGTTATTATTAGATGAACCTACTGCAGGGATCAATCCTACTCTTATAAATGGTATCATCGATAGATTAATTAAAGTAAATCAAGATTTTGGTATTACACTTTTGGTAATTGAACATAATATGAGAGTTATCATGCAACTAGCAGAAAGTATTTATTGTTTAGCACATGGTAAGATGCTTGCTAATGGGACACCTGACGAAATTAAAAATGACAAACGTGTAATAGATGCGTACTTAGGAGCACAATAATGTCAAATCAATATGAAGTTTTAGGAAAAGCTCCAGTAGCAGAAGACTTAAAAAAACTATCTCCAAATAATATTCATCTTACTATTAAAAATATGAATGCTGGTTATGGTAAAATGGAAATTCTTCATAATTTCGATTTATTTGTCAGTAAGGCTCAATCCTTATGTCTGATTGGACCAAACGGAGCTGGTAAATCTACTATTCTTCACTCTATTTATGGGTTTACAAATATTTTTTCAGGGCAAATAGAAATAGATGGAAAAGAAATCACAAATTTAACACCAGCTGAAAAATTGAAAACTGTTGGAATAGCATACATACTCCAGGATAATTCTGTCTTCCCAGATATGACTGTGGAGGAAAATTTATTAATGGGTGGATTTATTAAAGAAAAAACAGAAGAGTCATACGCGGAAGCTGAGCGAATTTTTGAGAAATACGAAAGATTAAGAAACAGAAGAAACCAACCTGCAAAAGTATTATCAGGTGGAGAAAGAAGATTGTTAGAAATTTCAAGAGCATTGGTAATGAAGCCATCAGTTTTATTAGTTGATGAACCATCAATAGGTTTAGAACCAAGGTATATCGATATGGTATTTGAAATTTTAAGAGATCTCCAAGAGAATGAAAAAAAGACAATTATTTTAGTCGAACAAAATGCTAAAAAGGGACTCGAGTTCGCAGATATTGGTTACGTGCTAGTATCTGGTCAGACTGCAATTGCAGGTAAAGGGGATGATCTTTTAAATAATACAGATGTTGGTCGCCTGTTTTTGGGTGGTTAATGATTAGTACAAAATATTTTTTAAAAGGCTTCAGTGCTATAAAGGGTGTTGGTAGTCCTGCCATAGCTTTAGGTGCAAGTTTTATAGCTATAGGCGCACTATTAAAAAATTTAGGTTTCACAATCCAACAAAGTATTTTTTCAACTTTTCTCACATACGCTTTACCTGGCTCACTAGTGATGGCTGAGTCAATGTTAATCGGAGCATCTTTGATAAATATTTTTTTAGCCGTTTGGTTGGTTAATGCGAGATTATATCCAATGACTGTCGCACTAATGCCGTTGTTGATGCACCAAGACCAGCCAAGATGGAAATATTATTTATCCTGTCATTTTATAGCAGTTTCTTCGTGGCTGATAATGAAGGATAATTATGAAAATATAGAAAAAGAAAATAGAATTGATTTTTGGATTGGAATTGGAGTAGCAACCTGGTCAGTTGCGATATTTTCAACAATTATTGGCTATGTAGCTTCTGATTTTTTTAACAAAGACATACTTATTGGTCTAGCAATTATAAATCCAATATATTTTATATGTATGATGGTTGGAGCTATGAAAACTTTTCAAATAAGTTTATCGATTATTTTAGGTGCAACCCTTGGTCCTATTTTTTATTTTTTATCAGCTGAGTGGTGTATTTTGTTTGGTGGCTTCACGGCTGGAACTATAGCGTTTTTAATTGGAGAAAAAAATGGCAAGTAATATTTTAATTGTTATATTTGTCACATCTCTAGCTACATACTTATCAAGATTTTTAGGAGTTGTTAGTTCAGAAAAAATTAAAGAAACCTCAAAAATGTTCAGATGGTTTAATTGTCTTGCTTATTCAACTCTTGCTGCATTAATTGCTCGAATAGTTATTTTTCCATTAGGATCTTTATCAGAAGTAGATTTATCAGTCAGAATTTTTGTGGTTTCTTTATGTATAATTATTTTCTTTTTGACTAAAAAAAATTTAGTTTACCCTACAATTTTCTCTGCTATCATACTATCTCTTATTACAAGTTTTGTATGAGCGAAAAGATTGATGGATTTCAAATAGAAAAACACGAACTGTCATCTAGAATTGTCAATATTGACATCAGCGATGAAGTTTTGAGTAAACTTATTTTTCCATTTAATAAGTTCGATATTACTGCTCTAGAATATAAACCTTTTACAAGATTCACTATTGCAAAAAGTTTAGACGACTTGAGTAATAATAAATTATCAAAATTTTTAAATGAAATTTTAAAAGATCGAAATACAGGATGTTTTATTATTAAACCTCAAAATTTAAATTCAAAAATTGATGATAATTTTTTAGTCAAATTATCAACTGCCATCTCTCATTTAGTAGGTATACCTAATTACGATGCTATGGCTGGTAAATATTATGCAAGATTTCATGTAAAGCACGTCGATAAAAGCGACTCTTATTTGAGGAAAGCGTATACAAACATGGATCTTCATACAGATGGCACTTACGTAAAAGAGAAAACTGATTGGTTATTAATGTCAAAATTAGAGGAAAGAAATGCAGAAGGTGGTGAAACTGCCATGTTGCATCTCGATGATTGGGAACATTGTGATGAATTGTTTAATGATCCAATAGGACAGGAAAATTTTCTTTGGGGATCACCAAAAAGTAAAAATATAGACTATAAAGTTGAACATCCTATATTTTCAACAGATCAAAATGGTAGAGCTCAAATTTCTTATATAGATCAGTTTCCAGAACCAAAAAATATGAAACAAGGTATTTTTTTACAAAAGTTATCTGACAACTTAGAAGAGAGTAAAAATAAGATAATCACAAAACTTCCAGTGGGATCTTCAATTGTAGCAAACAACTATTTTTGGCTTCATGGACGAAGACCTTTTAAAGAAAATAAAGATTTAAGTAGAGAATTATTAAGAATAAGGGGTTCTTTTTTTATTAATTAATATAAACAATTCTTTATAAGTATTTAAATTATGAAATTAGGTTTTATTGGAACGGGTAAAATCACATCATCAGTTATAACTGGTATTTGTAATTCATCTATAAAATATAACAGGATATTTGTTTCTTCACGGAATAATAAAATCTCCAAAAATCTCAAAAAAAGATTTAAAAAAATTTCTATCGAAAAAAATAATCAAAAAATAATTGATAGTTGCAGTTGGATATTTCTAGCTGTCACACCAACTGTAGGTAAAAAAATATTAAAGAATCTTAAATTTAGATCAAATCAAACTGTAATAAGTTTTATTTCAACAATCACTATACCCCAATTGAAAAAAATAATAAAAGTTAAATCAGACATAGTAAGAGCGATACCGTTACCTCCAATTTCCTTAAAAAAAGGACCAGTTCCAATTTGTCCTCCAAATAAAAAAGTAAAAAGTTTTTTTGATAAACTTGGCTCAACTGTAGAGATTAAAAATGAAAAGTTATCAATTAATTTTTGGTCAACATCGGGAATGATGGCTGCTTATTATGAAATTTTAAAGATCATGAGTGATTGGTTGGTAAAAAAAGGAGTAAAGAGACAAGATGCACAGAAATATATTACTTCTCTATTTGTAGCTTTGTCTGAAGATGCAGTCGTAAACTCAAAGAAGGAACTCAAATATTTAGTAAAAGAGTCTCAAACCCCTAAAGGATTAAATGAGCAAGGTCTTAAACTTATGAGAAATAAAGGTGTTTATAATTCAGTTGTAAAAACTTTGAATGATATACACAAAAGACTAAACAAATAATTAATGTCACAAAATATTTTAGAAATTAATAATTTGTCAAAATATTTTGGAGGACTAGCGGCAGTATCGGAGTGTTCTCTTAAAGTTAAAAAGGGAACTATTACAGGTATTATTGGACCGAATGGTTCTGGCAAAACCACTTTATTTAACCTTATTGCTGGAAATTTAAAATCCTCTGCTGGCAGTGTGATTTTTAATAATGAAAACATTACTGATGTTCCTTCCTATGAATTATTTTCAAAAGGATTGCTAAGGACTTTTCAAATAGCTCATGAATTTACAAATTTATCTGTTTTAGAAAACTTAATGATGGTTCCAGGAAATCAATCTGGAGAAAAATTGGTTAATGCTTTGTTAAAACCCTCATTAGTTGCAAAAGAAGAAAATCAAATTAAAGAAAAGGCTCTGGAGGTCATTAATTTTCTTAATCTTGGTCATTTAAAAAATGAATTAGCAGGAAATTTATCCGGAGGACAAAAAAAATTGTTAGAACTAGGTCGAACAATGATGGTTGATGCAAAATTAGTATTGTTAGATGAGGTAGGTGCTGGTGTTAATAGAACTTTACTAAAGGATCTTGGAACAGCTATTGAAAAACTTAATAAAGAAAAAGGTTACACTTTTTGTATGATCGAACATGACATGGATTTTATAGGAAGATTATGTGATCCAGTGATCGTAATGGCAGAAGGTTCAGTCCTTTTCGAAGGTTCAGTTGAGGATGCAAAAAAAGATGAAAAAGTTATTGAAAGTTATTTAGGTAGAGGCTCAAAATTAAAGGATAATTAAATGGCATTTTTTGAAGGGAATAACATGACCGGCGGATATGGAAATGGCCCAGACATAATTAATTCATGTTCGGTAAATGTTGAAAGAGGAGAAATAGTATCGATCCTTGGACCTAATGGAGCTGGAAAATCTACCGCGATGAAAGCAATGTTAGGCTTATTAAATTTAAAATCTGGTTCAGTAATTATCAATGGTAAAGATATTTCAAAACTTTCTCCACAAGACAGAGTAAAAGAAGGCATCTCATTCGTTCCTCAAACAAAAAATGTTTTTGCAGGTATGACGGTGGAGGAAAATTTAGAGATGGGTGCTTTCTTAATAAACACAGAATTTAAAGAGACTATTAATGAAATCTTTGACTTATTTCCAATTCTAAAAGAAAAAAAAAATCAATTAGTTGGTGAGTTATCTGGAGGACAAAGACAACAAGTTGCATTAGGTAGAGCACTTATGATCAAGCCCTCTGTATTGATGTTGGATGAACCAACTGCTGGCGTATCACCTATTGTGATGGATGAATTATTTGATCATATCGTAAAAGTAAAAAGAACGAACGTAGCAATTTTAATGGTTGAGCAAAATGCAAAACAAGCATTAAATATTTCTGATAGGGGTTATGTTCTGGTGACTGGGGAGAACCGGCACTCTGGCACTGGAAAAGAACTACTAGAAGACCCAAGAGTAAGAAGCTCTTTTCTAGGTGGTTAATATGGACTTTGTAAATGCAATTATACTTTTATTAAATTATATTTTTGTTCCAGCTTTAGCGTACGGATCTCAACTAGCACTTGGTGCAATTTTTGTAACATTGATTTACGGAATTTTACGGTTTGCAAACTTTGCTACAGGGGACATGATGTCTTTTGGGACAATGTTTGTGATTTTATTCACTTTCTATTTTCAGTCTGTTGGAATTAGTTTTGGGGTTTTACCTACAGCCCTTCTAGCAATTCCTTTTGGTATTATTTTTATGGTTGGCTACATGCTGATAGTAGATAAATTAGTATTTAAATATTACCGAATAAACAAAAGTCCCCCCGTGCAATTAGCAATGGTAAGTATTGGCGTGATGTTTGTTACTCAGGCAGTGGTTCGTATAATTATTGGCCCTTCAGACAGAAGATTTTTTGATGGAGAAAAATTTTTAATTAAAGCTGGTGAATTTAAAGAAATGACAGGATTAAACGAGGGTCTTGCAATAAAATCTACTCAAGTTATTACGATTATTGTTACGTTGATTTTAGTTTCAACTTTGTTTTGGTTTTTAAATAAAACTAAGACTGGAAAAAGTATGAGAGCATACTCTGATAATGAGGATTTAGCATTATTATCAGGTATCGATCCCAAAAAAATTGTCATGATAACTTGGGTCATAGCAGGCATTCTTGCAACAATTGGTGGTGCTTTATATGGTTTAGATAAAAGCTTTAAACCATTCACCTACTTTAATAATATGCTACCAATATTTGCAGCGGCTATAGTGGGCGGCATTGGTAATCCATTTGGAGCCTTTCTCGGTGGATATGTAATTGCCTTCTCTGAAATATTGTTAACTTACGCTTATAAAAAATTTTTCATGTATGTTTTACCTGAAAGTATGGAGCCAGATGGTCTAATTCAATTACTCTCTACAGATTATAAATTTGCAGTATCTTTTTCAATCTTAGTCATCGTCTTACTTTATCGTCCATCAGGTATATTTAAAGGGAAGGTGTTGTGAGAAAAAATTTAAATGTAATTGCTGCATACAGTATAATGATGGGGCTGATTATCCTTGTTGGTATATTCCAGTCTTGGAACATAGCTTTATCAATATTTAATCTTTGTCTAATTTCAGCAGTAATGACAATGGGTGCCAACATTCAATGGGGTTATGCTGGTCTTATTAACTTTGGGATAATGGGTTTTACAGCTTTAGGTGGTTTAGCAGCTGTTTTAATCTCAGTAGATCCTGTTCAAGAAGCATGGAGTGCAGGCGGATTTAATATTTTATTAAGTCTTTTTCTTATAATAGCAATGGTATTAGCTGTTAGGTATATTTTAAAAAATTATAAGAAATCAAAAAACAGAACTTACATAGTAGCTGCTATTATAATTTTAGGAATTGTAATCATAAGATTTATTTCTGAACCAGGAATTGAAGCTATTGAGGGAGTTAATCCTGCAAAAACTGGTTTTCTTGGTGGATTAGGTCTTCCAATTATTTTTTCTTGGGTTGTTGGAGCTTTTTTTGCAGGTGGATTAGCTTTTGTTATAGGAAAAGTTGCCTTGGGTTTAAGAGCTGATTATCTTGCTATAGCAACTTTACTAATATCAGAAATTGTTATTGCAATTATAAAACACGAAGATTGGTTAACAAGAGGTGTTAAAAATGTAATTGGATTAAAAAGACCTGCACCTTATGAGGTAAATTTACAACAAACAGATTGGTTTATAAGTCTTGTTGAAAAATTTAACTCAAGTAAGTTAAATCTAATTACTGATTTAACCGAAAGACAAGCTACACTAAATCAACTTGTAATCGAGGGATCATCAGTTTTTGTAAAACTTTGTTACTCTGGATTATTTTTAGTTGTAGTAGTTATTTTATTAATCTTAACTCAAAAAGCTCTCTATTCTCCTTGGGGAAGAATGATGAGAGCAATTAGAGATAACGAGGAAGCAGCTAATGCAATGGGTAAAAATGTAGTTAAACAACACCTTTTAATTTTCGTTTTAGGTTCAGCCATTGTTGGTATTGCGGGTGCCATGTTAGTTACTCAAGATGGCTTGTTTACCCCAGGAAGTTATAGACCTTTGAGATATACTTTCTTAATTTGGGTAATGGTTATTATTGGTGGAAGTGGAAATAACTTTGGTGCAATTCTTGGAGGTTTTGTTGTTTGGTTCTTATGGATTGAGGCCGCACCAATTGGTCTTTACTTAGTAAATTTAACTACTGCTGGATTAGATGACACACACTTTTTAAAAGTACACTTAATTGAAAGTGTTCCATATTTTAGATTTTTAATGATGGGAGTAGGTCTCTTGGTCATAATGAGATATAGACCAAAAGGTATACTTCCTGAAAAAATAGAAATAAAATAAAATTATGAAATATATCATTACAGGTGCTGCATTGGCTTGGGCTTTATATATGGCTGATAAATATTTATTTTTTTAAAAAAAACCCCCAACAAATTAATGTTAGGGGTTTAAATTTTAAGATAAATTATCTTTGTTTTTTAGTTTTAAATTTTCCGCCTTTAACTTCTTGTTCTAAGAAAGAACCTTCAGCTTCACCGACGCTAGTAAAAGTAACTCCAGTTGCACCTTCGTAGTCAACTTTTTTACCTTTAGCTAATAAATCTAAACCTTTTTTTAGTTCACCTGGATAAATTTTTGTTCCAGGGCTGTTAGCAACATCCATTACATTTTTTGCAATTGATGCCCTATCAGCTGAGTTACCAGCTTGCATTGCTAAAACTATTAAAGCAGCAGCATCGTAAGACTCACCAGTGTATGGACCAGAGCTATCTATGTTTGCAGCACTTGCAACTTTAGAGAATACCCCAGCACCTTTTCCTGTTGATCCTGGCATTGAACCAAAAGATTTTCTTAAGTCTTTTCCAAAAGCATCAACTAATGATTGGCCGATCATTCCATCAGATAAAATAAATTTATCAAATGCACCAGAGTCCAAAGAAGCTTGAATAATTCCTTTACCACCTTGGTCTAGGTATCCAATTACAGCTACTGCATCTCCGCCTGCTGAGGCAAGAGTTGCTACTTCAGAAGAGTAGTCTGCTTTTCCATCTTCGTGAGCAGTTACAGTAGTAACTTTAATTCCGTGTGCCTCGACAGCTGCCTTATAAACATCTGCTAAACCTTTTCCATAATCATTATTTGTATAGGTAATTGCAACACTTTTAACTTTTCTGTCTTTAGTAATATCAGCTAGGATTTGACCACCTCTTGCATCTGATGGAGCAGTTCTAAAGAAATATCCTTTATCATCAAGAGTTGTTAATCCTGGTGATGTTGCTGAGGGTGAAATCATCACAACACCATTTGGAACCGCAACATTTGATGCTATTGCGCCAGTTACTCCTGAGCAATCAGCACCCATTATTGCTGCAACTCCTTGTGAAATAACTCCCTCAGCGGCCGCAGTCGCAGCTGCAGAGTCCACACATGTTGAGTCAGCTCTAATCACCGAAATTTTTTTTCCACCTAGTAGAGATCCAGAATCTGAAGCTTCCTTGAAAGCAAGCTCGGCTGATGCAGCCATAGCGGGGGTTAAAGATTCAATAGGGCCAGTGAAACCCAAAATTACACCCATCTTAATTTCTGCCAAAACATTTGTTGAAAAAGTTGAAACAAATATGAAAGCAGCAACAATTAGTCTTTTCATTATTATCCTCTATATTTAGTTAACAATTATTTTATATAAATTTAATTAAATCCGATTTGTAAAGATTTTCAACAAGCAAATTATCTTATTTTATAATACGTTTAATTAATCTAGACTTACTTCATATTAATTTAGTATGAAATTAAACAAAATAGAACCTCGATTTAAAAAAATCTCTAATCCTAGGATTGGATTAATTGCTTTAGCCACTGATTTTATGATTGAGAAGGATTTTATAAACGTTATTAAAGATAAAGAGATTGATTTTTTTGTTAACAGAATTGAATGTTATAATCCCTTAACAAAAGAAAATTTAATAAAAATGTCTGACAAAGTAACTGAAGTTACAAATAATATTTTACCCAATGAGAATATAGATTGTGTTGTTTATGGATGTACCTCTGGAACAATAGCAACAGGTCATGATGTGATTGAGAAAAAAGTAAGGGCAGCAAAACCTAAGGCTGAGTTAACAACTCCTAGCACAGCCGCAATAAAAGCGTTAAAAAAATTAAAGGTAAAAAAATTAGCGATCTTTACTCCGTATAGTAAAAAACTAAATAATGAGGTTGTTGAATATTTTAAAGAGGAAAAATTTGAAGTGGTTTCCAATTCATATTTAGATATAGCTGCAGATTATGACATTGGAAAAGTTGATCAAGATTTTATCTATGACTCTCTAGTTAATATGAATATTGAAGATGCTGATGCTTTATTCATTTCTTGTACAGCCTTGCCGGTTTTAAGCATTATAGATAGATTGGAAAAAAAATTAAACAAACCTGTTTTATCTAGCAATCAAACATTGATTTGGGATACTTTAGAAAAAATTGGAAAAAATAATAATATCAAAGGTTTTGGAAGTTTGTTTACCAATTATTAATTATGTTTTTTACAAAAGAAGAATACAAACAAAGATTATCTAAAGTTCAAAAAATGATGCAAGAAAAAGGCATTGAACTTTTGATTTCTCATGACACAAATAATATCAATTACCTGACTGGGTATGATGCTTGGTCATTTTATTACGCTCAATGTGCAATGGTTCATATAAATGCTGATGAACCTATATGTTTTGTAAGAGATCAAGATGCTGGAGGGGCTTACATAAAAACATATTTAAAAAAAGAAAACATAATTGTTTATGATGAACATTATATTCATAGTTGGCCAAAACATCCTTATGATTATTTAGTTAAAGTTATTAAAGATAAAAAGTGGGATAAACTTTCTATAGGATTAGAAATGGATGCTCATTATTTTACAGCATTTTGTTATGAAAAAATTAAACAAGGTTTACCAAATACAAATTTGAAAGATTCAGAGAGACTGGTTAATTGGGCGAGGTTAGTAAAATCTGACGTTGAAATAAATTATATGAAATCTGCAGCAAAAATTTCTGAAATTGGAATGAAAACAGCTTTTGACGTAATTAAACCTGGAGTAAGACAATGTGATGCTGTTGGTGAAATTCAAAAATCTTTATTTTATGGATCGCCCGAATTTGGTGGAGAGTATTCAAGCATCGCTACTTTATTACCAACCGGAAAAGGCACTTCAGCTTCACATTTGACTGCATCACAAGACAAATTTGTTGAGGGTGAGGCAACTATTATTGAATTATCAGGGGTTTTTAAAAGATATCATGCTCCAATGGCTAGAACAGTTTTGTTAGGAAAACCTGATCAATTAAAAATCGATACAATGAAAAAAACTATTGAAGCAATTGATGCAGGTATAAGTGCCACTAAACCAGGTAATACTGCTGATGATGTAGCGCAAGCTTTCTGGAAAGTTTTGGACAAGTATGGAATAGAAAAGAAATCAAGAACTGGTTATTCAATTGGTATTGGCTATCCACCAGATTGGGGAGAGCATACATTAAATATTTATAAAGGTGATATGACTGTTCTAAAACCAAATGTTTGTTTTCATATGATCGCTGTTATGCAATTTGGAGATTGGGGTGTTGAAGCTTCAGAAGCTATTAGAGTTACTGACAAAGGATCAGAATTATTTTGCAATATGTCAAAAGAACTTCACGTTAAAAGCTAATTATTTAAGGTTGATATTTTTTCTTACAAATGTTTTATAGTTACTTAATTTATGTCGGTTAATAAAGAATTCGTTAAGTTTGACAAAGTAGACAAAAGTTACGATGGCAAAGTTTTAGTTGTCAAAGACCTCCAATTAGACATTGCAGAAGGTGAGTTCATTACCATGTTAGGTCCCTCTGGATCGGGTAAAACCACTTGTTTAATGATGCTAGCTGGATTTGAAACACCAACTAATGGAGAAATATACCTTGATGGAAATGCGATCTCCAGTATTCCTCCACATAAAAGAGGCATAGGAATGGTTTTCCAAAACTATGCTTTATTTCCTCATATGACAGTATATGAGAATTTGGCTTTCCCATTGAGAGTTAGGAAAATTCCAAAAGATGAGGCGGATAAAAAAATTGATAAAGCTTTATCCATGGTGTCCTTACAAGGATTTGCACAACGAATGCCAGGTCAATTATCAGGTGGACAACAACAGAGAGTAGCAGTAGCAAGATCTTTAGTTTTTGATCCACAACTAGTTTTAATGGATGAGCCTCTTGGAGCTTTAGATAAAAATTTAAGAGAAAGTATGCAATATGAAATCAAACATATTCATGAAAGTATTGGAGTGACTGTTGTTTATGTAACTCATGATCAAAGTGAAGCATTAACTATGTCTAATCGAATTGCAGTTTTTAATGACGGAAAGGTTCAACAACTTTCTAGCCCAGATGAGTTATATGAAAAACCTGTTAATTCTTTTGTAGCAGAATTTATTGGAGAGAATAATACTTTTGCAGGAGAAGTTTCTGATATTTCAGGTGGAAAGTGTAAAGTTAAGTTAGCGAGTGCAGATATATTAGCAAACCCAATCTCGGTTAAGGGAAAAGGTGAGAGAACGACAGTTTCATTAAGACCTGAAAGAGCTTTAATTAATCCAAGTGATAAAATGGATAATATTCATAAAGGAAAAATTGAAGAAGTAATTTACCATGGAGATCACACAAGAGTTAGAATTAATTTATTAGGTAATTCTGAATTTATTCTTAAAGTCCCCAATAGTTCGTCTAATCTTGATATTAAATTAGGAAATGAAATTAAGATTGGCTGGAACAGTGAGGATGCAAGAGCACTAGATCCAAAATAAACACCAGAAATATCTCAATTAAACAAGTAAAAAAGGGCTGTTGACTCTCATTATCGATCTTGTTGTAATAGTATTTATACAAAACGTTTAAACGGAGGAAAAATGAAAAAAATTAGTAAATTATTACTAGCCCTATCTTTTTTATTTTCTATAACTACATCAGCATTCGCAGTAACAGTTGCGTCTTGGGGTGGAGCTTATACAGAAAGTCAAAAGTTAGGTTATGGTGATCCTACTGCTAAAAAGTTAGGTATACCGATCAATTGGGTCGATTACTCAGGTGGATTATCAGAAATTAAAGCACAGAAAGAAGCTGGCAAAATTACGTGGGATATAATGGACGTATTTGCTATGGATACTATCAATGGCTGTGATGAAGGTTTATTTGTTAAATTTGATTTTGACAAAGACTTCCCAGCAGCTCCAGATGGAACTCCTGCAAGTAAAGATTTCTTTACTAGCATGCCAAGTGAATGTGCTGTAGGAAATATTTTATACTCTTGGAACTACGCTTATAACTCAGATAACGTTAAAGGTACTCCTAAGACTATCAAAGATTTCTTTAACACTAAAAAATTCCCTGGAAAAAGAGCTATCTACAAAGGCGCTCTAACAAACTTAGAGATTGCTTTAGCTGCAGATGGTATCAAACCAGGTAAAGGTGGAGCAAAAATCTATAAAGCTTTAAACACTGACAAAGGTGTTCAAAGAGCTATGGATAAGATCAAAAAACTTTGCACAGACCCACAAGGGGGATGTGTATTTTGGTCTGCAGGTGCTCAACCACCAGAACTATTAATGAGTGGTGAAGTTGTTATGGCAACTGGCTGGAATGGTAGATTCTTTAATGCTGCTGTTGGAGAAGGTGCTCCAATCGTACAAGTATGGGATGCTCAAGGTCTAGACTATGAGTATTTTGTATTAGTTAAAGGTTCGCCAAATGAAGCTGATGCTAAAAAAGCTTTAGCTGAGATGACAAGTACAGAAGGTTTAGCAGGAAGTGCAAAATATATTGCATATGCTCCTTGGAGAAAATCATCTATTGCTGTAATGGAAAAAGGTGAGCCATGGTACAAAGATGGTAAAACAAACATGGTACCTAATATGCCAACTGCACCAGCAAACACTAAAAATTACTTCTTAGTAGATCCACTTTACTGGGCTGATAACGGAACAGAACTTGGTGAAAAATGGGAAGCAATGAAAGCAGGATTTTAATTTTAAGTTTTAAAGATTAAAATTTTATAATATATTGAGAGGGCGGTTATTTGATAACCGCCCTTTTTATTTATGAGTTCAGAAACAAAACAAATTTTAACAACTGACGGAATTCCATTAGAAGTAAGCCTTAAAAAAGCAGAAAAGAAAAATAAGATTAAAGCTTTTTTACTTGTTGCTCCCTTGTTGTTGTTCATAATTATTACATATGTGTTTCCAATAGGCGATATGCTTATGAGAAGCGTTGACGATAAAATGGTAACTGAAATGCTTCCTAAAACTTTTAAATCCATGGAAAAATGGGATGGACAAGATCTTCCTCCTGAAGAAGTATTTGAAGCCTTCTATTTTGATTTCCAAAAATTGATTGAAGAGGAACGAGAAGGAAAACTTTCAACACAACTAAATTATACAAAAAATGGTTTCAAAAGTATTATCAAAAAATTAAGAAGAAAGTCTAAATCTTTTGAAGAGGGTAATTATAAAGAGCAAATTATGTCTGTTCATCGAAGATGGGCTGATGTTGAATATTGGAGAGCAATTAAAAGAAGAGCTCCCGCATATACTTATCAAAAATATTTAAAGGGGATTGATATGTATGAAAATGAAAAAGGAGAAATAATTAATGTTCCTGAAGATAGAAGAGTTCATAGAATTTTATGGATGAGGACTTTGGAGATTGCATTCTTTGTTACAGTGTTTTGTTTTTTAATGGCATATCCAATTGCACACTTACTGGCAACATTACCGATGAAGTACAGTAACCTTTTAATGATCTGTGTCTTACTTCCTTTTTGGACCTCATTATTAGTTAGAACTGCTAGTTGGATGATACTTCTACAACAGCAAGGAATAGTAAATGATTTCTTCGTCATGATTGGATTAGTAAGCGATGATAACAGGCTAGAAATGATGTTTAATAAAACAGGTAGTTATGTTGCAATGACTCAAATTTTATTGCCTTTTATGGTTCTTCCACTTTACAGTGTGATGAAAACAATCTCTCCAAGTTTAATGAGAGCCGGTAAGTCATTAGGTGGAACACCTTTTGTGGCTTTTTGGAAGGTCTATTTCCCTTTAACTATCCCAGGTATTGGAGCGGGATGTTTATTAGTTTTTATTTTAGCAATAGGTTATTACATTACCCCAGCTTTAGTTGGCGGGGCTTCTGGTACGTTAATAAGTAACCAGATAGCATTTCATATGAAAAGCACTCTCGACTGGAGTTTTGCTTCAGCAATGGGACTTATGTTGTTAAGTGGAGTATTAGTCATTTATTGGCTGTACAATAAATTAGTTGGAATAGATAACATTAAATTAGGATAAACTAAATGGCTTTACCCAAATATACAGAACCACATTATAGAATTTGGCACTACGTTTATTTGACAATCTGTGCAGCAGTATTCTTTTTTCTTGTTGCGCCATTATTTGTTATTTTTCCATTATCTTTTAATGCTGAGGAATTTTTAGTTTTTTCTGATGGAATGAAACGTTTAGATCCTGATGCGTTTTCTTTAAGATGGTATCAAGATATGATTTATGGGACTAAAAATCCTTGGGGATTAGCTGCAAAAAATAGTTTTATCATTGCTATCTTTGCAACAATAGGCTCGGTAATACTTGGAACAGTTGCGGCTTTGGGCTTGAGTAGCAGGCATATGCCGTACAAGGGTTTAATTATGGCAGTATTAATTTCACCTATGATAGTTCCTTTAATCATTTCAGGTGTAGCGATATTTTTCTTTATGGCTAAAGTTGGATTAGCAGCCACTCACACAGGAATAGTTCTTGCACATATTATTTTAGGAACACCATTTGTAGTTATCACAGTAACCGCAACTCTATCAGGATTCGATCATAGTGTAACAAGAGCCGCAGCCAGTTTAGGTAGCGACCCTGTAAATACATTTATGAAAATCACTTTACCACTTATTTTACCTGGAGTGATATCTGGAGGGCTATTTGCTTTTGTTACATCATTTGATGAAGTCGTAGTAGTTCTATTTTTAGCAGGATTAGAAAACACAACCATACCAATTCAAATGTGGACAGGTTTGAGGGAACAACTAAGCCCAACAATTCTTGCTGTTGCAACTTGTTTAATTATTTTATCAACATTAATATTAGTTACCGCTGAACTTTTAAGAAGAAGATCTGAAAGACTCAGAGGTATAAATCGATAAAAATTTCATTACATGAATATAAAAAATGTCGTAGTGATTGGATCTGGTACGATGGGGAGCGGTATAGCGGCCCATCTCTGCAATGCAAATATCCCAGTTACATTATTAGATTTAAAAACTGAAATTAGTGAAAAGGCTAGAGAAAGAATTCATAAATCTAGACCTCCATTATTAATTGATAAATCTAAAATAAATAATATTAAAGTCGGAAATATATCTGATGATTTTGATGTTGTAAAAAATGCTGATTGGATTGTTGAGGCGGTAGTTGAAAGAATAGATATAAAACACCAAATTTACGAAAAAATATTTAAATCAAGAAAAGCAGGCGCAATTGTTTCATCTAATACTTCTTCTATACCTATAAAAGTTTTATCTCAAAACTTAACAGATACAGAAAAAAAAGATTTTTGTATAACTCATTTTTTTAATCCTGTTAGATATATGGGGCTATTAGAAATTGTTAAAAATGAGAACAACGATCTAAATAAAATAAATCAATTAAAAGAATTTTGTGAAACTGAGCTTGGTAAAGGCGCAATTGTTTGTAACGATACACCAGGATTTTTAGGAAATAGAGTGGGAGTTTATGCAATGCAAATTGCAATGACAGAAGCTTTTAAAATGAAGTTATCAGTTGAGGAGGCGGATGCTATTTTTGGAAGGCCGATGGGAATTCCAAAAACAGGTGTTTTTGGTCTCTATGACCTAATTGGGATTGATTTAATGGCTGATGTGTTAAAAAGTTTTATTAAAGAGCTGCCAGAAACAGATGAATTTCATGAGGTTGCTAAAGAAATTCCGTTGGTAAAAAAGTTAATTGAGACGGGTTATACGGGAAGAAAAGGTAAAGGTGGTTTTTATAGAATGAATAAATCTGGAACTACTAAAGTTATGGAGGCAATTAATCTTGAAACAGGTGATTATTCGCCTAGCAAAAAAATTGATATTAAGTCTGATAAGGTAGATCTTAATGGATTAATTAACAGAAAAGATAAATACGGTGAGTATGCATGGTCTGTGATTTCAAAAATAATAAAATATGCATCATCACTAGTTCCAGGGATTACTAATCAATTTAATGATATTGATGAGGCAATGCGGTTAGGTTTTAATTGGGCTAAAGGACCATTTGAAATGCTTGAGGAAATTGGTGTTCAAAACTTTTTTAACAAAGTTGATGATTTTAGTGGGAATAATTTTTTAGAGGAATTAAATAAAAATAAAAATGAAGATTTCTATGGAGAAAGACAGAAATATACGAATATAGAAACACTAGGCAAAGTTAAAAAAACAGCAATCAGTTTAGATGGTAATGATTCTGCGAAGATATATAGATTTCAAGATTATAATATTGTTGAGTTTACCACTAAAGCTAATGCTTTAGATTACGACTCAATGGATGCTCTTAAAAAAGCTACAGACAAACCATTAATAATCATAAATGAGAGCATGCAATTTTCTGCCGGCGTAAACTTAACTTACACTATGCAATTTGCAGATAAAAATGATTTTAAATCAATAGAAAAATTTATTAAATATTTTCAAGAGACATGTAAGCATTTAAAATATTCAAAATACCCTGTGATTTCTGCTCCGTCAGGTTTAACGCTTGGTGGTGGCTTTGAGGTTATGGTTCAAAGTAATTTTGTAGCGTCCCACACAAATATTGTTGTGGGACTTGTTGAGACCATTGTTGGATTAATTCCTGCAGGTGGAGGATGTAAGGAGATGTTAGGAAGATGGTTAGATACAGAACAAGCAAAAAAAGATCCAAATTTTGCCCCACTTAAAGTTTTTGATATTATTGGCTATGGTAAGACGGCAACCTCACCTGTGGAAGCAGAACCGCTAAAATATCTAAGACCTGAAGATAAAAAAATTATGAATAGAAACAGTTTATTAGAAGTCTCAAAAAAAATTCTCAATGAAAATAAAGCTTTTAAAACACCTGAAGAGCTTATATTTAAGCTTCCTGGAGAAAGCGTTAGAGGTGAAATGAATAAGATTATAGAAAAACTTTACAATGAAAAAGTGATTCTAGAACATGGTGTAGAGGTTGCAAAAGAATTGGCAAAGGTTTTAAGTGGTGGGGACACAACAATAGAAAAAACATTAACTGAAGATGATTTGTTTAAGTTAGAGCTAGATGCATTTATGAGATTAATTGAAACAAAAAAAACACAAGACAGAATAAAACACACCTTAGCTACTGGTAAGCCTTTAGTTAATTAGCATTCTTATAGAATTAATAAAATCAGGTCTTAATACATACTGAGATTTATCAAGATACTTAATTTTTTTTAGCGCCTCTAAACCGTAAATTACTTTACCTATAGGGGTGTATTCAGACTCATATAACGGTTCATCTCTTAAAATTATAAAAAACTGACTATCTTCCGTATTGTAACTTTTTGATCTTGCTAATCCTACACTTCCTTTTTTGAAATCAAATGGAGTGTCTATCTCTGAATTTATTGTTCCTAAACCAGACTTACCAGTACCAATCTTTGCATAATTCAAACTTCCTTTTTTACCAAATTCTAAATCACCCGCCTGAACAAGTGTATCTTTTATTACTCTATGAAAGGCAGAATTATCATAGGCTTTAGATTCAACTAATTTCTTAAATCTTTGAACAGCATTAGGAGAAATTTGAGGATAGAGTTCAATTATAACATTCCCGCAAGGAACATTCAAAATTACAATATTTGAGGGATTTTCAAAAGTAATTTTTGTTGGGTCGTAATTTTTTACAAATAAACACTTATTCTTTATTAAAAAAAAAGAACCAAAAGAAAATACTGCTAAGGATAGTAAAAATATTAGAATTATTTTTTCTGATCTTGTTGCCTTAATTTTTTTGATCATAAGATAAAATTTGGATCAATTCTTAACAAATTTTTTTTTATAAAATTTATTTTTTTTTCTAAAATTGGGTCTTTATTATTTAAGTTTGTTCCAATCATTAAATGAGAAAAAACTTCTGCCATATCCTCAGATGCAGTAGATTGAGAGTATTCCGAGAAAAATCCCTTAGTATTGCTATAGGTTTCTAGACCTAATTTATCGGTGCATGTGGAACATTCAGCATACTCAAAATCTGTTAAGTTGAAGCTCGACCAGGCACTTTCATTAAATATATCCTTATAACTATCATTTATTATATGAAAAACTTCATGATGAATTACTCGTTCGAAATATTTTTCATTAAATTCTATATCAAGAATTAATGTTTTCATTACATTATCTGGAATACCTGCTGTATTGATATTTGAGATTGATAAATCCTCACATAAAACAATATATTTTAAATTTATTTTTTTCAAAAATACTTGATCGTATTTGTTCAAATTTTTCTGAATAACTTTATACTTTTTATCTAAAGATTTTTTTTCAGGGTCATAACAATTTATATTATTATCAACTCCTATCGTAAAAGGTTGTTTAGCGTATAAGTATCTGAGTTTATTTGGAGTTTTAATATCATATATCTCTAAATTAGGAATTTTGATGAGATTGTAAATAGTATCTGCTTGCGCTGAATTAAAAACTATAAAGAATAATATTATATATCTAAAATAAATCATAAATCTCAATATAGAAGATATTCCAAATTAAAAGAATGTGATACAGTTTTTAGTGTGAAAAAAAAAACTAATAAAGATCCAATTCAACCAGTTAGTGGAACAAAAGTTCCCAGGTTTGCAGGGCCTTCGACGTTTGCTAGATTACCAGAGCTAAGAGATGTAGAGAGTTGTGACGTTGCAATCGTTGGAGTTCCATTCGATGCTGGCACGAGTTATAGACCTGGAGCAAGATTTGGACCTCAAAGTATAAGACAGGCCTCAAGACACTTAAGAACCAATTATCACCCAAGTTATGATGTTGAACCGTTTAAAATTCAACAAGTTGCTGATGCAGGAGATATTACTTGTAATCCATTTAATATTAATGAAGCGATAAAACAGATAGAAGTAGGAGCTGAAGAGTTATTAAAAAAGGTTGGAGGTATTATTTGTTTAGGTGGAGATCACACGATTGCCTTTCCTCTCTTAAAAGCAGTGAATAAGATTAATAATGGACCAGTCGCATTAGTGCACTTTGATGCTCATCTTGATACTTGGGATACATATTTTGGAGCTCCATACACTCATGGAACTCCTTTTAGAAGAGCGCGGGAAGAAAATTTATTTTTAGATGATGCATCAATGCATGTTGGAATTAGAGGTCCTTTATATAGCAGAGATGACATTAAGAATGATGAGAGTTTTGGATTTAAAATTATTCATTGTGATGAATTTCAATCAGAGGGCACAGATAATATAGCTGAGAGAATTAAAAAAAGAGTAGGCAACAATTCTTTATACTTATCTATAGATATAGACGTATTAGACCCTGCTTTCGCACCAGGTACAGGAACACCAGAAATTGCTGGAATGACCTCAAGGGAAATGGTGAATGTTTTAAGAGGCTTATCAGGCTTAAATCTTATATCAGCAGATGTAGTTGAAGTTTCACCTGCGTATGATCATGCTGAAGTGACATCACTGGCTGCTGCTACGATTGTTTATGAATTAACTAATTTATTTGCAAAAAAATAACAAAAAGTTATTAAAAATTATGAAAGATAAAAAAAATTTTTATATAAATGGAAAATGGCAGGTTCCAAAAAGCAAACAACAGATTGAAGTTATTAATCCTTCCACTGAAGAAAAATGTGCAATTATAACTCTTGGTAGTAAAGAAGATGTCGATATTGCCGTAAATTCAGCCAAAGAAGCTTATAACTCTTGGGCTTTTTCAACCAAAGAAGAAAGAATAAAACTTTTAGAAAAACTTTACGAAAATTATAAAAAAAGGTGGGCAGATATTTCTGAAGCAATTACTACTGAAATGGGTGCACCTAAAGACTTTGCAACTAAGCTTCAAGTAGGCACGGGAGCTGCTCACATTAAATCTTTTATAAGACATCTTAAGAACTTTGAATTTGAAAAATCTTTGGGAGATCATGCTCCCAATCAAAGACTTTTATACGAGCCTAAAGGTGTCTGTGCATTGATAACACCATGGAATTGGCCAATGAATCAGGTTTGTCTTAAGGTAATACCTGCCTTGGCATCAGGGTGTACAATGGTCTTAAAACCATCAGAACTTGCTCCGTTATCATCAATGATTTTGACTGAAATTATCGATGAAACAAAATTTCCTCCAGGAGTATTTAATCTAATAAATGGCGATGGAAATATTACCGGTGATGCTCTCACACGACATCCAGATATTAACATGATTTCTTTTACTGGTTCGACTAGAGCTGGTGCTTTAATTTCACAAAATGCAGCCAATGATTTTAAAAGAGTAAGTTTAGAATTAGGCGGCAAAGGAGCAAATATAATTTTTAAAGATGCTAATCCAAAAGCTATTGAATGGGGTGCTTTAAGATGTTTTAAAAATTCAGGTCAATCGTGTAATGCACCAACAAGAATGTTAATTGAAAAATCGAATTACTCCGAAGCAATAAAAAAACTTAAAGAATATACCGATACTATTAAGGTAGGGGATCCAAAAAAAGAGGGGGAACATATTGGGCCAGTGGTATCAGAAACTCAATATAATAAAATTCAGGATTTAATTCAAAAAGGCATTGATGAAGGAGCAAAATTAATTGCAGGCGGACTTGGAAAACCTGATGGTCATGAAAAAGGATATTTTGTTAAGCCAACTGTATTTATAGACGTTAACAATAGTATGGAAATTGCTAGAACTGAAATTTTTGGACCTGTATTGTCAGTTATACCATTTGAAACAGAGGAGGACGCAATCAATATTGCAAATGATACTCCTTATGGACTAACAAATTATATTCAAACCCAAGATCAAGAAAAAGCTAAACGAATTGCAAAAAAACTCAGATCAGGAATGGTTGATGTAAATGGAGCAGGTATAGCAATCGATACACCTTTTGGAGGTTTTAAACATTCAGGAATAGGTAGAGAAGCTGGTGAACATGGTCTTCAAGAATTCTTGGAAGTCAAATCAGTTGGTGGGTGGACTAATTAAGAGTAGATTTATTTTTAATTCCCTCAAGAAATTTCAAACATTTTTTAAGTTCATTTAGTTCTATAAACTCATCGACTTTGTGAGCTTGTTCTATAGAGCCCGGTCCACAAACAACTGTGCTAATACCTATTTCTTGAAATAATCCTGCTTCGGTTCCAAAGGATACAACTTCCCTAGAATTATCACCAGTTAGACTTGAGACCAATTCACATGCCTCTGAGTTATTTATACGATCGAAACCAGTAACCTCACCAATTATTTCCTTTGTTATTTTTGAATTAGGAAAAACTTTTTTCATTTCTGGTAATAAAACATCTTTTGCATATCCGTCTATTTGTTGATTTAGAAAGACACCATCTTCTTTGACAACTGGTCTTGTTTCCCATTCAACGCGACATTTATCAGCTATTACATTATGAGCTATACCTCCAAATATACCTCCAACTTGTAGTGTTGAAAATGGAGGATCAAATATTGATTCTTTAGGTGCTCTTTTTTTTAGTTCTTCTCTAAGCTCTATTAATTTGTTGGCATACTTTGATGCAAATTCAACAGCACTGACACCTTTATGTGGCATTGAGCTATGTCCTGCAAGTCCTTCAAAATAAGTTGTGTATTCGTAGCATCCTTTATGTGCATCAATAATTTTCATATTTGTAGGCTCACCAACTATACAAATTCCGTTTTGAATTTTTCTTTTTTTAAGTTCTTTAATCAATATTGGTGCACCTAAACATGCAGTTTCCTCATCAAAAGTAAAAGAAAAATGAATATCTCTATTCAGATCAACTTTAGAAAAAATTGGAGCAAATGCTAAAGTGCACGCAATAAATCCTTTCATGTCACAGGAACCTCTTCCATAAAGTTTATCTTCTTTAATTGTTGCCTTAAAAGGATCTGTGCTCCAACTCTTAGAAACGGGAACAGTATCAGTATGACCAGACAAAATTATTGGTTTTATCCCATTTGATTTTTTTGCTTTAATTGTTGCAAAAAGATTTACTCTTTTTTTTTCTTCATCATATGTTTTAAATGAGGTGGCGCCTAAATCACTGAGGTATTTTTCACAATAATTAATTAAATCATTATTGTCGTCTCCTGAAATAGTTTTAAATCCAATTAAATCAGATAAAATCTTAATAGAATTCTTGTATATTTTCTCTAAATTTACTTCTGTACTCATTGATAATAATTAATATAAATATCACGTTTATGAAAGAGCAAATTACTTACGACATATTTGAAAAAATAGATATTAGACTTGGAACCGTCTTATCAGTCAAAAAAAATGAAAAAGCTAGAAAACCCTCACTAGTTGTTGAAGTCGATTTTGGAAATGAAATAGGTGTTAAAACTTCGTCGGCTCAAATTACTCATTTTTATAGTGAGCAAAATTTAGTTGGCAAACAAGTGATTGGTGTTTGTAATTTTCCAGAAAAAAATATTGCAGGTATAAAATCTCAGTTTTTACTTTTAGGATCAATAGACTCTGAGGGAAAAGTGACATTGGTACATCCATCACAAAAAGCAGATAACGGTTTACCGATAGCATAAATATGCATCCAGAGTTTTTATCAATGGCACTCTTTTGGATTGTAGCCGCTTATACTCCAGGACCGAATAACGTTGTTGCATCTTATTCTGGTTTTAATTTTGGAATTAAAAAAACAATCCCACATATTTTTGGAGTTACCTTTGGATTTACTTCTGTGGTATTTGCTTTAACAATTGGTTTAGTTAACGTTTTTAAACTGTTTCCAATTATACAAACAGTCTTAAAATATTTAGGAACCTTATTTCTAATTTATCTAGCTTATAAAATTAGTTTTTCAAAACCATCCGACGAAAAAAAAAACGAAAACCCGATTTCCTTTTTAGATACTTTTATTTTTCAATTTTTAAATCCAAAAGGTGTTTTGATTGGAATTATTATAGTCTCGACATATGTTGAATATGGAGAAAATTATCTAAATTATGCGACTCAAGTTGTTTTATTTGCTTTTATAGTATCCTTATCAAGCATCACATTTTGGACTTTTGTTGGCAAATATTTGAGAAAATTTGCGACAAATGAGAAATTTATTAAATACTTTAATTATGTTATGTCAGGGCTTCTTCTTTTGAGCATAATTACATTTTATATATAAGATATGAAACCAGGAAATAAAAATTCTTACAATTCTTTATCTCACTTAGAGGTTAATGGTAAAAATTTTAAATATTATTCATTAAAAAAAGCTGAGTTGAATGGATTACAAGGTATTTCAAAATTACCGAAGTCGTTAAAAGTTTTATTGGAAAATCTACTTAGATACGAGGATGATGTATCAGTTAATAAAAGCCAAATTGAAGCCATAAAAAACTGGCTTGATACAAAAAAATCAAAAACTGAAATAGCTTATAGGCCAGCCAGAGTTTTGCTTCAAGATTATACAGGAATACCAGCAGTAGCTGATTTAGCTGCTATGCGAGAGGCTGTAAAAGAGAAAAATAAAGATCCAAATACAATTAATCCTCTGTCAGCAGTTGATTTAGTCATTGATCATTCTGTTCAAGTTGATCAATCTGCTAAAAAAGATTCATTTGAAAAGAATGTAGATATTGAATTTAAAAGAAATGGAGAAAGATATTCTTTTTTAAAATGGGGCCAAAGTGCCTTTAATAATTTTAGGATTGTTCCTCCAGGAACCGGTATTTGTCATCAGGTAAATTTAGAATATTTATCAAAAGTAGTCTGGTCAGAGAAATATAAAGGGGAAAAATATTTGTTCCCGGATACACTTGTTGGAACAGACAGCCATACAACTATGGTTAACGGTTTATCAGTTCTAGGTTGGGGCGTTGGAGGAATTGAAGCTGAAGCAGGGATGCTAGGACAACCCATTTCGATGTTGATCCCCGAAGTAATTGGGTTTGAAGTTACAAAAAAAATGCCAGAGGGTACAACTGCTACAGACTTAGTATTAACAATTGTTAAAATGCTTAGAGACAAAGGTGTAGTTGGAAAATTCGTTGAATTTTATGGCGAGGGTTTAAAAAATTTAACCTTAGCTGATAGAGCGACAATTGCCAACATGGCTCCTGAATATGGAGCAACATGCGGGTTCTTTCCGATAGATGAAGAAACTTTAAAGTATTTAGAATTTTCTGGACGTGATAAAGAAACAGTGGCAATTGTCGAAAAGTACGCAAAAGATCAAGGTTTATGGTCAAGTGACGAAATCGAGTTTAGTGATAAAATTTCTTTAGATATGTCCACTGTAGTTCCAACTATATCAGGTCCTAAAAGACCACAAGACAAAGTTCTTTTAACTAACGCATCAAGTAATTTTAAAAAAGTATTTAAAGAGGCTACAGATAAAAAGGATTACAAAATTTCTAAGGTAAAAGGTACAGATTATGAAATTAAAGATGGTTCAATATTAATTGCAGCAATCACATCATGTACCAACACTTCTAATCCTAATGTTCTAATTGGAGCTGGCCTTTTAGCTAAAAAGGCTGTTGAGTTAGGACTAAATATTAAACCATGGGTTAAAACCTCTTTAGCTCCAGGATCTCAAGTAGTAACAGATTATTTAGAGAAAGCTGGTCTAAATACTTACTTAGATCAATTAGGATTTAATTTAGTTGGTTATGGTTGTACAACTTGTATTGGTAATTCAGGTCCTTTAGCAGAAAATATTGTAGAGGCTATTCAAAAAGATAATTTATACGCAGTATCTGTTTTGTCAGGTAACAGAAACTTTGAAGGAAGAATTTCACCTCATATTAAAGCAAATTATTTAGCCTCTCCACCACTTGTTGTGGCTTATGCTCTTGCAGGTCATATGGAATTTGATTTATTCAAAGACTCGTTTGGAAAAGATAAAAACGGTAAAGATGTATTTTTAAAAGATATTTGGCCTTCAAATAAAGAAATAGAGAATACTTTGAAAAATTCTCTAAATGCGGATATGTTTATCAAACGATATTCAAATGTATCTGAGGGGCCAAAACAATGGCAAGAAATTAAAACAGAAAAAAGCAGTATTTACAATTGGGATGAAAATTCTACCTATGTAAAAAAACCACCATTTTTTGAAAATCTTAGTGATAAACCAGAGGGCTTTAAAGAAATAAAAAACGCGAGACCATTGTTAATATTGGGAGACATGGTTACCACTGATCATATTTCTCCAGCAGGTAATATTCAAAAGGATAGTCCAACAGGTGAATATTTTATGAATTATCAAATTCTTCCTAAGGACTATAATTCATATGGCTCTAGACGTGGAAATCATGAGGTAATGATGAGAGGTACATTTGCAAATATAAGAATCAAAAATGAAATGGCCCCAGGAACTGAAGGTGGTTTTACAAAATTGTATCCAGAAGAAAAAGTCATGCCAATTTATGAAGCTGTTGTTGAATATAAAAAAAGAAAGACTGATTTAGTTGTCATTGGTGGCAAAGAATATGGAACAGGATCTTCAAGAGATTGGGCCGCAAAGGGTACAAAGCTTTTAGGCATAAAAGCCGTAATAGCTGAAAGTTTTGAGAGAATTCATAGATCAAATCTAATAGGTATGGGTGTATTGCCTCTTCAGTTTATTAATAATATAAACAGAAAAAATTTAAATTTAAAAGGTTCTGAATTGATTAGCGTAATTAATTTAGAAAAAGGATTAAATCCATCAGATAAAGTAAAATTAGAAATTAAATATTTATCAGGTGAAATAAAAAAAATTGAAACTTTATGCAGAATAGATACTAAAAATGAACTTGAGTATTACAAAAACGGGGGAATTTTGCAATATGTCCTTCGTAATATGATTTAGTATGGATGAAGATATTTCAATAATTAATTCAAACACAAGAAAAGAAAAAATAAAAAACTTTTTTTTAAATAACAAAAAAAAAGTATTAATTGTTATAATCACCATTGTGCTATTGATGATATCTTTTTTTGGATATGGAGAGTTTAAAGATCATCAGCGAGAAAAAGTTTCTAATTTATTCTATTCAACAACAATAGATTACGATGGAAATAATAAAGAAAAAACTACAAATAAACTAAAAGAAATAATTAAACTGAAAGATTCAACTTATTCACCATTGTCACTGTATTTCATTTTAGATAATAACTTAATTTCAAATAGAAGCGAAATAAACACTTTATTCGACACTTTAATTAGTAAGACTTCATTAAATAAAGAAATTAAAAATTTAATTATTTATAAAAAGGGTTTGTATAATGCCGATCAAGTATCAGAGAATGAGTTGTTAGAAATTTTAAACCCAATTATTAAGTCTGAGAGCGTGTGGACTTCACATGCATTGTATTTATTAGCAGAATATTTCTATTCAAAAAACCAAAAACAAAAATCTAAAGAATTTTTTAATCAGATTGTTAATTTAAAAAAATCAAATCAAGATATAGTTACTCAGGCACAAAAAAGATTAAATAGAGATTTAAGTGATTAGAATTTTTATATTTTTTTTTACATCTTTAATTTTAACAAATTGTTCTTTAAATGAAAATTCTAAGATTTGGAATAAAAAGAAAAAAATTGAAGTAGATGCGAATATTAAAATTATATTTGACGAAAAACAAATTATCTATAATGAACTAAATGAAAACATAAATTTAAACTTATCAAAAATCGATATCAAAAATAAAATTTTGGATGATAAAAATAATTTTGGAGTACAAAATTATTCCGGCAAATTAAAAAAAATAAAAAACTACAAATTTTCTAAGTTTAAATACGAAAATGAAAAAGATTTAACTCCGTTGTTTCTAAAAGATGGAATAATTTTTTTTGATAGTAAAGGTTCAATTATAAGATTTAGCAATAATCAAAAGATTATTTGGAAAAAAAACTATTATTCTAAATTTGAAAAAAAAAACAATCCAAAACTCTCTTTTGCGTTATTAGATAAAAAACTTGTAGTAGTGGATAACTTATCAAATGTATTTTTAATTAATTTAGAAAATGGAAATTTGATCTGGAAAAAGAGAAATAATTATCCTTTTAATTCAGAAATTAAGATTAATGATGACAGGTTTTTTGTCATTGATCTTAATAATGTTTTGAGGTGTTATTTTATAAGAGATGGTTCTGAATGCTGGAACTATGAAACTGAAAAAACACTAACAATTACTAATTCAAAAAATTCTTTATTAATATCTGAAAATACAGTTTATTTTATTAATAACCTGGGTGACTTAACTGCAATAGATTTATCTTCAGGAGCCTTGGTGTGGCAACTTCCAACGCAAAGCAGTGAAATTAAAAACATTACTTATAATTTTGAGAATTCAAAACTAGTATCTGAGGGTAAAAATATTTTTTTTTCAAATAATAAAAATGAATTTTATTCAATTGATTTAAAAAATGGTTCAATAAATTGGATCAATAATATCAGCTCGAGCTTAACGCCTATTTTGATTAAAAACTTTATTATTACAATTTCAGATAATGGCTATTTATTTGCGATCGATAAAGAGAAGGGGAATATAATTAAGATTAAAGATATCTACAAAATTTATAGTAACAATCAAAGAAAAAAAATTAAACCTACAGGTTTCTCAATAAGTCAAGACAAAATTTATCTGTCTAATAATGATGGAAAATTAATTATTATAGAGCTTAAGACTGGCAATGTTTTAAAAGTGGAAAAAATTGCTCGGAACATATTATCAAAACCTTTTTTATATAATAATTATTTATTTATGATTAAAAATGGTGCTGTTGTACAATATGAATAAAAAATGTTCTTAAAATTTTTAGAAAAGATAGGTAGAAAAAAAATTGTTTTAGATAGAGGACCTTCTCATCCTGAATTTCATAAAGCAAAACCATGGATGAATAGATATTATGTCCTTATGCGGCATAGACCAAGATGGTTTCCCTTTAATATCTTAATCCATGAAATGTTAGCAGATGACCATGGTGAAGGAGTTCATAATCATACATTTCCTTATATAACAATAATAATAAGGGATGGTTATTGGGAAACACTTAGCACTGGAAAGTTTTGGAGACCGCCTGGTTATATCGGATTTAGATCAGCAAATAATCTTCATAGAGTTGATATAAAGCCAGGTACAAAACCTTTAACAATATTTATATCTGGACCGTTTGGATTTAGAAAGGGACCAAGATCAGAATACGGTATTGATTTTAAGACCAAAAGAGATTGATGCTAAAGGATCTTGAGGAAAAATTCAAACTGTATTGTGAATCAGCAAATTTAGAAGTTAATAATAATCAGATAAATGTAATTAAAAAGTTACAAGATTATTTCAATGAAAATTTTACATCCTCCTTACTTAAAATTTTTAAAAAAAAAAGCAAAAAAAAAGCTTTCTATCTTCACGGTGGTGTAGGTGTTGGTAAAACAATGATTTTAAATTTTTTTTTTGATTTAATTAATCAAGATAAAAAAAGACTTCATTTTAATGAGTTTATGTTAGAGTTTCATGAATTTGTTCATAGTAGAAAAAATAAAGATCAAGAGAATATAGTAAGTATATTTGCAAAAAATTTAAGATCTAAACTATCATTAATTTATTTTGATGAATTTCAGGTTACTAATATTGTGGATGCCATGATATTAGGAAAGCTATTTGAGGAAATATTTAAAGAAGATATTAAGATAATACTAACTTCAAATATTAATATATCTGATCTTTATAAAGATGGATTGCAGAGAGATCAGTTTTTACCGTTTATAGAAATAATGAGAGAAAATGCCATCAATCATGAACTAAAGATTGAAGATGATTATCGAAAATCAAAAGAAAATCAAAAACAAAGATTTTTTTTTCCCTTAAATCAAGAAACTAATTTTAAGATAAATAAATTTTATAGAATTATTACAAAAGAGAAAAAAAATTCCCCTAGGATTTTAAATATAAAGGGTAGGGATTTTATAATAAAAAATTTTTACGAAGGTTCTTCTAGATTTTACTTTGATGAGCTCTGTGATAATAATTTAGGAGCAGAGGATTATTTAGAAATTGTAAAAAATTTGAAATTTATGATTATTGAAAAAATCCCACAATTTAACGATATTAATTCTAACCAACAGCAAAGGTTTATAACTTTAATAGATATTATATATGATAAAAATTTACCTATAGCTGTGACCGCAAGTCAAGATGTAAGCAAGTTTACCTCTTCAAGATCATTACAGGAGCCATTTAAACGAACAGTTAGTAGATTATATCAATTAACCTCCATGAAATATAATTTATGATACAAAAATTTTATGATTTAAAAATAAATACTAATGGTCAGAAATTATATGAATTTACTGATCGAACTATTGAATGGATTAAAAAAAACGACTTTAAAAATGGTATGATAAATTTAAGTATTCAGCATACTAGTGCATCATTAATTGTACAAGAAAATGCGGATCCAGATGTTCAAAAGGATTTGATTAATTATTTTAATGATTTGGTTCCAATGGACGATAAATTGTATATCCATACCACAGAGGGTAAAGATGATATGCCTGCACATATAAAATCATCAATAACAAATAATCAAATATCTTTAAGTATCAAAGACGGGAAATTATTACTTGGAACTTGGCAAGGAATTTATTTGTTTGAACATAGAATAAATCCTCAAAAAAGATCTATCATTCATCATTTTTTAGGTAAGACTTAATTTTTTTTTAAAGTTTGGAAAGCCTCAAGTGCAGCTTTACGTGCCTCTTCATGAATAACTATTGGCTTTGGATAATTTTTTCCTATAACTGTTTTAATCGCCTCCTGATATTTTATTTCCATCTCCCAGGGCTTATGTATAAATTTTTTTGGAACTTTAATTAGTTCAGGAACCCATTTTTTCACATATGCACCCTCTTTATCAAATTTTTCTCCCTGTAGAATAGGATTGAAGATCCTGAAGTAAGGAGCTGCATCCGCTCCACAACCAGCAACCCATTGCCATTGAGCTACATTATTAGCTTTATTAAAATCTAATAAACAATTTCTAAAATGTTTTTCACCTTCAGTCCAATTTATTCTTAGATGTTTTACCAGAAATGAACCCACAACCATTCTTATCCGGTTATGCATCCAGCCAGTTTCATAAAGTTCTCTCATCCCAGCATCAACAATTGGATATCCCGTCATACCTGATTTCCAAGCTTTTAAAAATTTTTCATTTTTGACCCAAGGAAATTTATCAAATTCTTTTCTATAATTTCCTTTTAAAAATTCTGGGAAATAATTGATTAAACTATGTGAAAATTCACGCCAACCTAGCTCATTAATATATTTTCTGTAACCAATTCCTTTAGATTTAATCTCACTGCACTTTTTCCAAATAGTATTTACGTGAATTTGCCCATGTTTGATATAAGGAGATAATTTCGATGTACCTTCGATAGAAGGATAATCTCTTGCAGTTCCATAATCTTTAATTTTACCATCAATAAGATTTTTTAAAATTTTTTTAGACTCTTCCTCAGATACCTTCCAATATTTTTCGAACTTTTTATACCAGTTTTTTCTTGGAAGAATATCTTTTGGTTCTATACAATTTTTAAAGAATGTTAGTGACTTTGTTTTTTTTTTAACACTATAATTTTTACTTTGGGGCAATCCTAAAAATTTTTGTTCGGCATTTTTCCAAAACGGGGTGAATACTTTAAAAGGTGTTCCATCATTTTTAGTTACTTCTTGAAACTCATTTAGAATATTTCCTTTAAAATATTTATAACTAATCTGATTTTTAACGAAAATATCTCTAATTTTTTTTCCTTTTGCAATTACGTCTGGTTCATAAATTTTATTCCAATATATCGAAATATTGTCTTTTTTTTTAATCTTTGAAAATATATCTAGCTCATCACCTGCTAATATTTGAAGATTAATCTTAAACTTAGATAATTCAGACTTAAAGATTTCTAATGATTTTGAAAGCCACCATTTTTGTGCTTCTCTTTCGGCATCAAAGTCACTTTTGTTGTAAATATATAAGGCAAGTACGTTCTCATGATTTTGAGTTGCATAAGAAAGAGCAGGGTTGTTTTCAATTCTAAAATCTTCTCTTATCCAAGTGATGGCGTTTTTTGTCATAAAATTTTATTTTCTACCTTTAGATAGCAGTTGTTTGTAAAGTTTAATATCTGCATTACCTTCGCATCCAATAACTAAGACATTTGAATTTTCATTAAGGTTAATCAATCTTCTAGCTTTTTGGTTGTTGCAAATTCCAATTAAAGCAATAATTCCTGGCGTAGCGCATTCACCACCTATAATTGAAGTTTTGCTAAACTTTTTATCTTTTAAACCAGCTACTGTTTTAGCAACATTTTTATCTGAAATTGAGACACAACAATTACTAGCTTTTTTTAATATTTGCCAGGGCACAAGAGACATTTCATTACAAGACATGCCACCCATAATGCTCTCTTTTCTTATCTTTATTTTTTTTAACCTATTATTTTTAATACTTTGAAGAACGCAATCGGCTCTATCTGGTTCAACAATAATGATTTTTGGAATTTTTTTAAAATATTTTGCTACTCCAGCCACTATCCCTGCAGCTAAACCACCAACACCCGCTTGAAGAAATATATGGGTAATATATTGATTCGTTTGTTTGGAAATTTCTTTGATTAAAATAGAGTATCCTGCCATTGTTAGTTGAGGAATATACTTATAATTCTTTGTCGATACATCTTGAACAATTTTCCAGTTATTTTTTCTAGACAGTAATTGGCATTCTTTTAATGATGCCTCATAATTTCCCTTTACTCTTATTACTTGAGCACCAAATTTTTTAATTTCTTTTACTCTTGTTTCACTCACATATTGGCTAACAAAAATTTTACACTGCAACTTTAATCTTTTTGCTCCCCATGCTACAGATCTTCCATGATTACCAGCTGTTGCTGATGAAACAATTATTTTGTTAGTTTTTTTTGAAATTTTTTCTACCGCATATGCACCACCAAGTGCTTTAAAGGATTTTAAGTGAAATCGTTTCGACTCGTCTTTATAAAATATATTCTTAAGCTGAAGTTTTTTATTTAATTTGCTTAATTTCAATAGAGGAGTTGGATTATATCCTTTCCATTTAGATATATTTTTATGAGAATTAACTAATAAATTTGATGGTAAATATTTTAAGACGTAATTTCTACTAAATTGAAAGTTTTTATTTATTAAGAATTTGGAGTATTTCCATTTAAGATTTTGCATTATAAATTTTTTATATATTCAAACTATAAATAAACCTATATTAATATTTATACAAAGAAAAACTGTATGAAAAAAATATTAATCGTTGGTGGTGGTGCAATGGGTTCTGCTTTTTCAATCCCATGTTTAGAAAATAATAACAGAGTTATAATAACAGAACCATATAATAAAGTTTTCATTAACAACTTATCTTCAAAAAAAAAATTTCATTCCTCTTTAAAAACAAATTTGCCAAAAAAGTTAAAATTTAAGAATTATTCAAAAAATATATTCAGAGAAAAGTTTGATTTGATTGTAATAGCATTGAGTCTTGCTGGAATTGATTTTATTGGAAAGGAATTAAAAGACTTAAAGATAAAAACACCATTACTAGTTCTTACTAAAGGATTAAAATATGATAAAAAAAGAAATAAGCTACTTACTATTTCAGGATTACTTAAAAATAACTTTAATGTTGCAAATGTATCAGTTTTAAAAGGACCTTGTTTAGCTAAAGAACTAGCAAGAAAAAATAAGACAAGTGTAGTAATAGCAAATAAGAATATCAAAATAGCCAAATGGATTGGAAAACAAATATCTACCAAATACTATCTAACAGAATTTTCCAAAGATATTATCGGAGTAGAAATTTGCTCAGCAATTAAAAATATATATGCAATGGTTATAGGCTCGGGTCAAAATTTTAATACTGCATCAGACTTATTCCAAAAAAGTGTAAATGAGATGAAATTTTTAATCAAACATTTCAAAGGAGAGGAGTCGACGATATTGGGTCTTGCTGGTATTGGTGATTTATATGTAAGTGCTGTGGGAGGAAGAAACAGTAAAATGGGAGATTTTTTGGGTAAAGGTTTTACATTTGCAGCAGCTAAAAAAAAGTTTATGCCAAAAGATACAGTGGAAGGTGAGCAATTAGCTAGAGAAATTGCTCCTTATATTTTAAAAAAAATTAATAAAAAAAATATACCGCTTATGGCTCATTTACTAAAGACGATATTATACAATAAAAAAATTTAGCCGATCAAAAAGTTATTTTCTACAAGCAATCCGATAACAATTCCAACTATCAAAGCAAAAATTAATTTTTTTTTATCCACTTCTTAAGTCTTTTTACCAAGCGAAGACTTTAAATTTGTAGATGATGGGATTTTTGTCTTCCATTTCTGTTTAATATTTTCCCATAATTTTGCCATTCCTAAAGGTTCATAGATCATAAAAATAATCATTAACCCACCAAATATCACCTGTTCAATTGAGGATATAATTGTAGCATCAATGGCACCATGAAAAACATTATTACCAATAGCATTTAGAAGCACTGGGAAAAGTAAAATAAATGCTGCTCCTATAAAAGCACCATTTATTGTTCCAAGTCCGCCTAAAATACACATAAATAATATTTTAAAAGATAATTTAATATCAAAAGCAACTGGTTCTAAAGATTTTAAATAACAAAATGCAAAAAGTGCACCTGCAACACCACAATAAAACGCACTAATTGCAAAAGCTTGTACTTTTGTTCTTAATAGTGAAACGCCCATTGACTCTGCAGCGATATCCATGTCTCTAACTGCCATCCAATTCCTGCCTGTGCTACCTCTAGCCATATTCATCGCTAGTAAAGTTAAAACTGTTGTAACAGCCAGACATACAAAATACATAGCTAACGGTGTTGTAAATGGTTTTCCTAGTATAACTATGTCTTGTGCAGTTATAATTCCTGATGAGTCATAATTTTTAAACCAACCAAATTTATCTATCATCCATATAATAAAGAACTGTGACGCTAATGTAGCAACCATTAGATAAATTCCTCTTACTTTTAAACTTGGTAAACCAAACAAAATTCCAAAAGCTGCTGCAATTAAACCTGATACTATTAGTGAACCCACGAAACCTAAATCAGGCACTCGTAAAATAAGGTTAAACATAGCAAAAGCACCTGCAGCCATGAAGCCAGCAGCACCTAAAGCTAATTGTCCCGTGTAACCCATAACTATTTGCTGCCCGATTGTAGCTAGAGCTAAGCAAAGCCAAGGTATCAATATCGAAGTGTACCAATATTCTGTTGTAATGAATGATGGTATTATCAATACACTTAGAACCATACAAACAGCTAAGTTAATTAGGTCTTTTTTTGTATAAGTCATAAATACTGGTTTCATAAATTAAACTCTCCTAATAATTTTTTCTCCAAATAAACCTTCCGGTCTATATAATAAAAAGAATATCGCTAACACGTAAGGAGCCCAACCTTCAATTGCGCCACCAAAAAAAGGACCAATGTATACTTCTAATACTTTCTCTACTGCACCAATAATTAAGCCACCAATAATTGCTCCAGGGATAGATGAGAATCCACCTATAATTAAAACTGGTAAAGCCTTTAAAGCCAAATCTACAAGAGCAAATTGAACACCAGCTCTTGCACCCCACATACATCCTGCAACTAATGCCACAACTCCAGCAGCAGACCAAACTAATAACATAATATGTTTTAAAGGAATTCCAATTGAACTCGCAGCACCCGCATCATCTGCAACAGCTCTCAAACCAAGACCAATTTTTGTATATTTAAATAGAAGGAATAAACCAATAATCATAATAGCAGCCACAAGTCCTGCAGTAATATCAAGAGCACTAATGAATAATTTTAAGTTATCAGCGATCCACGGTACTGGAAAATCTCCTATACCTAAATCTAATCTTCTTACTTCTACTCCCCATGCTGCTTGAGCCAAGCCCTCTAAAACATATCCTAAACCGATTGTGGCCATTAATACGGTATCTTCGCTAGCGTTCATTAAAGGTCTTAAAACAAATCTTTCAGTACACAAGCCAACCACTACCATCAAAAGGGCAGCCAAAATAAATGCAAGTACGAAAGGTATATTGAAGTCTTGCATAAATCCAACAAAAGCAAGAACTGAGAAGAAAACCATAGCTCCTTGAGAGAAGTTAAACGTCGCTGAAGCTTTAAAAATTAGAACAAATCCTAAAGCTACCAATGAGTACATAGTTCCAGCAAGCAATCCGCCAACTAAAACTTCCATAAAAAATAATAATTCTTCAACCATATTTTTATCCTAGTGTTCTACTCCTAAATAAGCATCTATTACTTTTTGATTTGATCTTACTTCATCAGGTGTACCATCGCCAATAACTTTACCATAATCAAGCACTACAACTCTGTCAGATATATCCATAACTACTCCCATGTCATGCTCAATAAGAACCATAGTTGTGCCGAGTTCATCATTTACTTTTAAAATGAATCTACACATGTCCCTTTTTTCTTCAACATTCATTCCAGCCATAGGCTCATCTAGTAAAATTACAGATGAGTCAGTTGCAAGAGCACGACCTAATTCTACTTTCTTTTGTAATCCGTATGGAAGTTTTCCAACCGGTGTATCTTTAATATCCTCTATTTCTAAAAAACTAATTATTTCTTCAGATCTTTCTCTATTAATCTTTTCCTCTTTTTTAACTTTAGGTAGTTGAAAAGCAACCTCAAGAAAATTTGTTTTCGTGTGAAGCTTTCGGCCTACTAAAATATTATCTAAAACTGACATTCTTTTAAATAGAGCTAAGTTTTGAAATGTTCTAGAAAGGCCCATTTGTGCCATGAGATTGGGTGTAATATTTGGAATTTCTTTTCCTTTAAAAGAAACAGTTCCTTGTTGAGGCTTATAAATTCCATTTATACAATTTAGCATTGAGCTTTTTCCAGCTCCATTAGGTCCAATTATAGCCCTAACCTCGTGCTCAAGTACATCAAATGAGGTATCGGTTATTGCTTTAACACCACCAAAAGAAAGGGAGATATTTTTTACCTCTAATATTGGTTTACCTATTTTAAATTTTCTCTCAATTGTCATCTTTAATTAATTTTTTTCTTCGTTAAACTTTCTTCTTTAAGTACATCTCTAAAATTTTTTCTACCTTTCTTTGAAATACCTAAATATAATTCTTTCACTTGATCATTACTCAACAAACTTTGGGCTGTACCATCTAGCATAACTCTGCCTGTTTCAATAATATAGCCATAATCTGAATTTTTTAGTGCAACATTGGTATTCTGTTCAGCTAGTAAAATGCTCACACCTTCTTTCTGATTTAGCTCTTTAACAATGTTAAAAATCTCTGCTACTAATTGGGGTGCTAAACCCATTGTAGGCTCATCTAAAAGTAGCATTTTAGGTTTTGCCATCATAGCTCTTGCAACTGCTATCATTTGTTGCTCTCCACCTGATGTAAATGCGGCTTGGCTTTTTCTTCTTTCCTTTAATCTTATGAAATAAGTATATATTTTTTCTAATTCTTGATTAATATCACCTTTTGATAATTTTCTTGAGTATGCACCAGCAATAATATTTTCTTCTACAGTTAGGTGGCCAAAACATCTTCTGCCCTCTAATACTTGAACCATGCCAAGCCCAACCATTTGTGAAGGATTTTGTTTCTCAATTGAGGTGCCATCATATTCTATTGTACCTTTCGTTACTTTACCTCTTTCTGAAGCTAGCATAGTTGAAACCGCTTTTAATGTTGTACTCTTACCCGCTCCATTTGCTCCAAGTAGTGCTACCACTTTTCCCTTTGGCACTTTTAATGAAACATCATGTAGAGCTAAAATAACATTATCATATGTTACTTCGATATTTTTAATATCAAGTATGTTGGTTGAAGTGCTCATTAAATTTTTTTCAATTATATTTATATTAAATTTTATTTAAAGGGGGAGTTAGAATAATTTGATTATCTAAACTCCCCCTTTAGTAGACATTAATTTATTTCTTAATTAATTATCCACATTTTTTCGGTGTAATGTTGTTTTCTTTAGCAAATTTCGCTGCAGATGCCTCTACTAGACCTCTTATAAATGCAGGATCACCTGGAGCTTCCCAACCAGTTACCTGATTGAATTTAGTTCCATCCCACTGCATTACAGCAAATTTACCGGCACCTTCATGGTTTGCGCATGAAATAGCAAATGGAGCTAACATTCCTCCCACTCCAAGTTCAGTAAGTCTAGCTTCAGTCATGTTTAAATTTTCATAACCATCTCTAAACTCAGCACCAGTTACTGCTTTACCAACTTTGTTATGCATTTTTTGAGCAATTCTTAACGCCTCAATCCACATAACGGCAGCACCTAGTCCTCTATTCCAGTAAACGGAACCAATCCTATTTGGATCAGCTAAGTTACCTTTTCCGGCACCATATACTTTATCTTTAATGTCTTTAACTAATGGATATTCTCCTGGTAAAGCATTTGCAACAGCATAAGTTCCCTTAGCTGCATCACCTGCTGGATACATATCCTCTTCGGCAGCACCGAATGTTACATACATCATTCTATCTCTTGGGAAATTAATTCTAGCAGCGTTAGTCATTGCTGTTGAATTCATTCCAGAACCCGCTCCCCAGAAAGTAACCCAATCAGGTTTTTCTTTTCTGATTTGCAGCCATTGAGATTGTTGCTCTAATCCTGGAGGTGGAATTGAGATTTCAATTAATTTCATTCCCCAATCAGAAGTTATTTTTCTCATTGCTGGAAGCGGTTCTCTTCCGTAAGCAGAGTCGATGTGTAAGTGAACGATTTTTTTACCTTTCATCTTATCTATACCGCCCTCTACTTGAGCCATAAACTTCAGTTTAACCGCTATTTGTGACCAGTAGTGACTTGCAGCATTAAATACCCAAGGCCACACTCTTCCATCAGCACCGTCAGTTCTTCCATAACCATATTGAGCTAAAACAACATTGTCTTTAGCCATACGGTTAATTACAGCATATGCTCCTGGTGTTCCTAAAGTATCAAACACTACTATTCTTTGACCATCTTTTTCTAAAAGTCTTTGGTAACATTCTACTGTTTTAACAGCGTTATATTCCGTCTCACACTCTTGCCATGTAAGCATTACTCCGTTTACTCCACCCGTCATGTTTACATAGTTCATGTAATCAATTTGAGCCCCGTAATAACCAGTACCCATTGCTGAGTAAGGTCCAACACGACTACTTGCTACTGGAAAATATTGCGTCTCAGCAGCAGATACACTTTGAGGTAAAGTAAGTGAAGAAAATAAAGCGATAACTACTGTTAGAGTAGAAGTTAGCCTTTTAATTATTTTTGCTAACATTATTCCTCCCTTATGTTTAGTTATGTTAAACATTCTAATAAGCAATAATCTAATCACATAGCTTGGGTTTCTGCAATTAATAATCATTATTAATAAGTAAAAAAAAAATCGTCACACATAAAAAACAATTACAACTATAGATTGTTAATAAAATTTTAAATAGGAATTGTTTTCTAAGAAATTTATAAAAGTCTAATAAATATATTTTATTAAATGAGAAAAATTTTAATAGTTGAGGGTAATACAGCCGAGGAAAACGGGAGTTTTACAGAGGCAGGTATTAAAACTCATACTGAAAGTTTAAGGGAAAGTTTAAAATATATATCGAAAGATTTAATAATAGATGTGGTTAACCCATCATCAGATAAAAATATTGTTAGTTTCAACGATAAGTTGCACACCTTTGATGGTTTAATCTGGGGAGGAAGCAGTTTGAATATTTATAACGATACTCCAGAAATAAAAAAACAAATTGAATTTATGAAAAATTGTCAAAATAAAGTTAAAAATATTTTAGGAATTTGTTGGGGCATGCAAGTGGCTGTAACTGCTGCAGGAGGTCAGGTAAAAAAAGCCAATACATCTCATGTAGGTATCGCAAAAGAAATTGAAATAAATGAATACGGTTTAAAGCATCCGCTATACAAAGATAAAGAAAAAAAATTTAATTCTCCTGCTTTTAATTATGACGAAGTTGTGAAAATACCTGAAAACGGTATTTGTCTTGCATCTAATAAAATTAATAAAGTCCAAAGTTTGTATTTTCAAATAAATAAAACTAGAGTGTGGGGCTTGCAATATCATCCTGAAATAACTTATGAAAAAATGATAAGTTTGATTAATTTTAGAAGAAAAAGATTAATTGAATATAGAAAAGTATTCAAAAATGAAAATGATCTTGAAAATCACATATCTTTTATTAAAAAAGAAATTCAAGTCACAGTTAAAGAAAAAAAAATGTTAGAACTTAAAAATTGGCTTAAAGAATTGAATTAAAATAAACCTTCAATTTGCCCTTTTTGATTTAATTTAATAGTATCAGCGGCTGGCTTTCTTGGTAATCCTGGCATCGTCATTATTGAACCACAAATGACTACCACAAATTCTGCTCCTGAAGATAATCTTACCTCTCTTATTGGTATTTCATGATTTGAGGGGGCACCTTTGAGTTTGGGGTCTGTTGAAAAACTAAATTGAGTTTTTGCAATACAAACTGGTAAATTTCCATGACCATTATCCTCAAAAACTTTTAATTGTTCTTTAACTTTGTCATCAGCTGTTATTTTGTCAGCTTTATAGATTTGTTTAGCAATTAACTCTATCTTGTCCCAGAGTTTAAGATTGTTATTATATAAAAAATTAAATTTATTTTTGTTGTTTTTACAGACTTTAACAACTTTTTTGGCAAGATCTTTGGTCCCATTTCCACCCTTAGCCCAATGCTTACATTCACTGACTTCAACTTTCTTTTTTTTACAAAAATTTAAAACAGTTTTAACTTCTTTTTTTGTGTCTAGCGCAAAATGATTTATGGCTACTATCGGTTCTAAACCAAATTTTTTTATGTTTGTAATATGTCTTTCCAAGTTAACCAATCCTATTTCTAACGCCGATATATCCTCTTTTTTTAAGTCCTCTTTTTCAACTCCTCCATGCATTTTTAATGCTCTTATTGTTGCAACAATTACTACACAGCTTGGGGTTAATCCTGCTTTCCTGCATTTAATATTTAAAAACTTTTCTGCACCAAGATCTGCACCAAATCCTGCTTCAGTAACTACATAATCAGATAGTTTTAAGGCAGTTTTTGTTGCAATCACTGAATTGCACCCATGAGCAATGTTTGCAAAAGGACCACCATGAATGATTGCTGGATTATTTTCTAAAGTTTGAGTTACATTAGGTCTAATTGCTTCCTTAAGTAAAACAGTCATGGGTCCATGAGCATTTATATCTCTAGCATAAAGTGGCTTTCCATTTTTGTTATATGCAAAAGTAATATTACCAATTCTTTTTTCTAAATCTTTTAAATCATTAGAAAGACAAAAAATAGCCATCACTTCTGATGCAACTGTTATGTCGAAACCATCAACTCTTTTGAAATCTTTAGCAACCCCACTAGTATTAATATCAATAAATCTAAGGGCTCGGTCATTCATATCCATTACACGTTTCCAAACTATTTTGTTTTCATCTATATTTAATTTGTTACCCCAATAAATATGGTTATCTATCATTGCTGAAAGTAAATTATGTGCTGAAGTAATGGCATGAAAATCACCTGTAAAATGTAAATTTATTTGCTCCATAGGAACAACTTGGGCGTAACCACCCCCAGCAGCACCACCTTTCATTCCAAATGATGGACCTAAACTAGGTTCCCTAAGACAAACGATAGATTTTTTACCAATTTTATTTAAGCCATCACTTAAACCAACTGAAGTTGTTGTTTTTCCCTCACCTGCTGGTGTTGGCGTTATTGCAGTGACTAAAATTAATTTACCATCCTTTTTTTTCTTTAGTTTATTTAAAAATTCAAAATTAATTTTTGCGATATGTCTACCCATTGGACTGAAAGCACTGCTCTTATCTGGAACTTTAATTTTTGCTAAAATTTTACCTATCGGTTTCATCCTAGCTTTTCTTGCTATTTCTATATCTGATTTTACTTTAGCCATTTATTCAAATAAAATATTTGTTTTATACATGTTTTTAGTTCATATAAAATATAGTGGTTTCAGTCTCTTGTAGCAATATAAACTCCAACAGATGTTACAATAAAACCAACAATATCCAATGAAGTTAGTTTTTCATTTAAAAAAAACCAAGCCATTAAAGCTGAGGTAGATGGAATTAAAAAAAATATCGAGACAGTTTTGCTTGCTGAATTTTTTTTAATTAAAAGCATTAAGATTGTAAAAGCACCAAAAGAGACAAGTAATACTTGATGGCTCATTGCAATGATAAAAACCTTGTTAAAATTTATATATGGTTCAGCAAAGAAAATTACTATTAGCACATGAAACAAACATCCCCCAAATGCTTGGTAAAAATTACTTACTGATAAAGGTAAGTTTTTACTTATCTTTTTCTGCCAGATTGTAGATATTGTAATTGATAATAAAGCTATGATTGTTGCGATAAGTCCTAATAAAGGAATACCAGAACCTATATCTAAACCCAAAACTAAAGAGGCACCCGTGAAACCAAGCAAAACTCCAATCCATTGTTGGGTAGTTATTTTCTCATCAAGGATGGGTCCACTTAGGATGTTTGTTAAAACAGGTTGAAGAGTAACTATTAAAGCTGCTATTCCTACTGGCATTCCAATTGAAATTGAGTAAAAAACTCCACCTAAATAAAATCCATGAAAAAGCACACCACTTAAAATAGACTCGGCTATTTTTCTTTTATTTGTAATTAATGATTGATTTAAATAAAATGAAAATAAATAGAAACCAAAAGCTACAAAAAAAAACCTAAATGCCAATGCTGCAAAAGGGTCACTATTATCTACAATTGGCTTAGTGGTTATAAATGCTGAAGACCATAGCAGAATAAAAATAAGAGGATATATTCTAATCACTTTTGCTTTGATATGTTAATTATCATTTTTACATTTTACTAATCAGTAATATTTAATTTAATAAATTCATTTTGTTTAGTCTCTTTGCACCATAATTCATAACTTTCACACATTCTCCAAATATGATCAAATGCTCTCTGGGATATTTCAAGTGGTAAATTATTTTTAGTATCATAAAGATCTGGAAACTGGATGAGCTGTTTTACCATTACATCTTTTTGAATTTTCAATAGTCTTATTGTTTCTTCTGGAATTTTTTTATTTGTTTTTAAATCGATAAATTTATTTTTTTCTAACTCTTTCAGCCAATCATCATGGAATTTTCCACTACTAATATTTTTATAAGTCCTGTTACCAATAAAAGCATCGATAGCCTCTTTGTTTGAAAAATTTGAGTTCTTTCTTTTGATATTTGAAATTTCTAAATAGATTACCTCTGCAACAAATAAAACATACGGCTTGTCTTTATACTGCATTGATTATTTTCGATATTTTTTCATTGCAGCATTTGCTAAAATTAAATTTGGATCTAAAAAAATTTTTGATTTCTTGATTTTATCGAATGATTTAAAGGCAAATATTGCTATGGGCAATTCTGTGCAACCAAGGATAATTTTTTTGCACTTCTTTTTGATCAAGAAGTTTATAGCTGGTTTAATTCTCTTAGCTGCTGCTTTTACATTTCCCATTTTAACAAGTTTAATTGCTTGGTTTACAGAATTTTTTTGAATTAATTTATTTGGGTATATCAAATTATAATTAGTATCGAAAAATTTATTATATACACCTGTCATTATAGTTCCTTCTGTAGCTAGTAATCCTATAGGTGAGTTTTTTTTACATGTCCTTTTTGTATTAATATAAACTTCTTTTGGCATGTTTATTATTGGTAATTTTATTTTTTTTTTTAAATCATCATACCAATAGTGTGCTGTGTTACATGGAATAACAATGAACTTACATTTATCTTTTTTAAGTAATCTGCATCCTTTAAGCAAACTGTCTAAGACTAGTTTATATTTTTTTTTATTTTTTGAATTTGAAAATCTATTTGTTAATCTACTTGTTTGAATTCCAATCGATTCAGGTCGTCCAGGTATGTTAGATTTATTGTAAAGTAAAAATAAAGGATAATCTTGATCAATTTTTCCTCTATTTAATACTGCAAGTTTATTACAGAAATCAAGACCTGCCTGTGTTCCCATTCCACCAAGAATACCAATCATAACTTATAGTTTATTCTAGATAATAGTTTATTGGCCATAAAAATGAAATACTTGGATTATTTGATTAATACAGCCAATAAAATTTGTGAAAATTATGCAGTTTTTAAGTTAACTGCTGAAGGACCTTTAGGACCATCTTCAACATCGAAAGTCAAAGCTTGACCCTCATCTAAACCGTTCATGCCAGCATCTCTCACTGCTGAAACGTGAACAAATACATCTTTTTCTTTGTCTTCTCGTTCAATAAAACCATAACCTTTGGTTGGATTGAACCATTTTACTTTACCTTGTAGACTCATATTTTTACTTATTGTTATGTTAATTTATTACTTATAATTAAGTAATTGTGCCTTTCTTTAGAATTTTAGGTCTTTTGTCAACTAAATTGATCTACTTGCTAGTTTTAAATATTAATCGTTGCTAATTAGTTTTGTAAAATAAAGAGAATTTACGTCCTCTTTATAATGTGCAAAAGGCGCACAAGGCTGAAAGTTACAACTTTTAAATAACTTTCTTGCAGGCTCAAAAAATTCTCCAGAACCTGTTTCAATACTAATTCTAAGAATATTTAGATTTTTTGCTTCATTGATTAAATGTTTTATTATCTTAATTCCGTTTCCTTTATTTCTAAAGTTATCATGAACTCTTATTGACTTAAATTCACCATGGTCTTTACTTAAAAATTTAAGCGCACCACATCCCATTAAGTTATTATTTTCCCATAGACTCCAAAATTTTATTGACGAAACCTTTAAACCAGGGATATCCAGAACATGGGCACTTCCCTCTGGGGATGCAGCTCTTAATTCTTCAAAATGTTTTGTAAGAAGTTCATTTACTTCTGGATGATTAAAATTTCCTTCTATTGACTCTATCATTTTATCAAAGTAGTGATGTGTCCCATCTTCCTTTTAGCTTTAATTTCTTTTTTTAAATAATCAAAAAAAAATTCGTTTTCACCTAAATTGTTACTTTTTCTATATTGCTCAATCTGACTTCCTATTAAATTAATCATCTTTGCATTAGATAGTTTTTTTAATGGGACTTTTTTTAAAGAACAAACGGCTCTTACATGATTTTCAAATTGGCTAACATTGTAAGCGTTGATAGTGAGATGACCAGAATTATGTACTCTAGGAGCAATTTCGTTAACAAATAAATTTTCGTTTCTATCTATAAAAAATTCTACACAAAGGGTTCCTATAAACTTTAATTCTTCAGCAATATCCATAGCCCAATTTTTTGATTGCTTAAAAATTTTTTCACTTATATCAGCTGGTATACTGGAGTACTTAAGTATTTGATCTTCATGAATATTTTCTATTGGTTCATAAATTTCATAATCATTATTTCCGAATCTTGTGATAATCACTGAAATTTCCTTTTTAAGTTTTACTAATTTTTCTAGTATGTAGCCTTTGGAAAAATCTAAATTTAATGAATCCACCTCTTTAATTTCTTTAATTGGGTATTGGCCTTTACCATCATAACCCATAGTTGTTGTCTTCAATATTCCTGGAAGAAGATCTTTTAAGGAGTCTAAATCAGACTTTTTGTCAATAGCAGCGTATTGTGTGGTTCTTATATTGAGTTTGTTTACAAAATCTTTCTCTGCTAATCTGTGCTGTATAAGTCTATTAATAGATGGTTTTGGCAATACAAGCTTTGTCTTATTGATTTCATTGAGAGTTTTAAATGGAATATTTTCAAATTCATATGTAGCGATATCTACCTTTTCAATAAACTCATTAATTTTTTCTTTTTCATCATATTTACCAAAAATGAACTCATCACAAAAATTTTTTGCTGGTGCATCTAAATCATCACAATAGATAACTGTTTTTATATTCAACTTTTTTGCAGCATCTGAAAGCATGCTTCCGAGCTGACCACCACCGATAATACCTAACTTTATTTCTGACATTAATCTTACTTAGGTCTTTTTTTTACAGATTTTGTTTGTGATGCACGCCATTTTTCTAATCTCTTACTTACAGTAGAATTATTATTTGCAATTATAGAAGCAGCAAGTAATGCCGCATTAATAGCTCCATCATTTCCTATAGCTAGTGTTCCTACTGGGATACCCTTAGGCATTTGAGCGATTGATAAAAGACTATCTAAACCTTTAAGTTTTTTACTTTCAATTGGAACACCCAAAACTGGAATTGAAGTTAAAGCTGCAATCATTCCGGGTAAGTGTGCAGATCCTCCAGCACCCGCAATTATAACAACAAAATTATTTTTTTTTGCTTTACTTGAAAATTCATACATTCTTTTGGGTGTTCTATGAGCTGAAATTATTTTTGTCTCAAATTTAACACCGAGAATTTTAAGTATTTTTGCAGCTAATTTCATTGTTTTGTAGTCCGATTGACTACCCATTACTAATGCAACTTTTTGATAATTATTCTTTTTCATCGAAAATTTGAATACAACTTTATTTCAAAATTAAATAAAAATTTCAATAAAATAAATAAAACTAAAAAAAAGTGTTAATATTGTTAAAAATGTTTTTATAAAATGAGCAATGATAAAGATTATGATAATTTAAAAGAACTAGATGATGTTTGTGATGAGTGTAAAAAGGAAGACGAAAGCGTTACTCAAAATTTAATTTTGACAGGATTTAAAATTTGTAAGTCGTGTAGAGTTTCAAAAACAATATTTCCAATTTAAATACTATTTACAGGTAAAGCATTCATTCTACTCATTACAAAAGAAATAGATAAGAAGACTATAATTAGAAATGATAAGAACACAATTCCAAAAGATTTTAAATTTGATTTAAAATTTAAAACCTGTCTAGTTGAGATAATTAGCGCGGCAAAAATCCAAAATTGAGTAATAAAAATTATCGGTACCATTAACTCAGGGGTAACAGCAAAGAATCTCAATAGACCAGGTGCATGAGCAAATCCCACAAAAGTTAATACTTTTTTAAATGAAACTTTTGTTTGCTTTTCAGGAAATATCTTCACCCCTAAAACGAAAATTAATGTTGCCCAAATAAACCAGGTTAAAATTGCTGTCAATCCTGACATTGCGATAGCAGTTCTAATCACTGTATTTGCAGCTACAGCTCCCGCTATGCCATCCAGGATCATAATCAATCCAGCAAAATAGATTGAAGCCTCACCAAAATTTTTACTATCAGAATAAAGAGATCTATCTAGTTTAATAGATTTAAAAATAATATTTAAAAATTCTCCAAACATTTAATCTTTTTTATTTTTTTGCTCTTTATATGAAACAATCAATGGAAAGATTATTAAAGCAATAATAATTATAATGCAAATTACAATTAAAAAACCTTTAGACATTTAGATTAAAAGTAATCTAGCTCTTTTAAAGACTATTAACCTGAAACGACCTCTCTGGTATTTGCATTAAAAGACTCTTTAAATGGTATGTCAACTATGACAGCATCCACCGGTTTCCCTGGACTATTTGAATATTTTTCTGGTAAATGAACTTTATATTTAGTTCCAACCTTTCCTTTTGGAAATCCATTAGCATTTAAAGTTCCATCAAAAGGAACATAACCCATCGCAATATTAGTCTTCTTTTCAGGATGCCACCAAGGTGAGGTAATAAATCCAACTGGTTCACCACCATCTACATTTGAGATCAACCAAAAATCAGGTGCATAATCTTCTATTGGTTTTCCACCTAATTCTAAACCAACTAACTGCAGTTTGTAAGGTTTCTTTCCTGCTTTTATTTCTGACTTCATTTTTTCTAAAACTTCTTTACCAACATAGTCAGTTTTTTTATTCCATTCTCCTTTGCCAGACAAAGAAACTTGATAACCAAGGTTACATTGAAAAGGATTATGTTGTTGATCCATATCTTGTCCCCAAGAAAGTATACCTGCTTGAATTCTTCTATGGTGAGCTGGAGCAATAACCATCAAATTATGCTTCTCACCAGCTTTTAAAACAGTGTTCCACATATCATCAGCATACAATGTTGCATTCCTTAAATAAATTTCATATCCAGCTTCACCCGAGAAACCAGATTGAGAAATTACACAACTTCTTCCTCCTATTTTTGCTTCAGCCAATCCGTAAAATGGCATATTATCTAAATCAAATTGATCACCACAAAGATCTTTCATTAAAGCTTTAGATTTAGGACCTTGTATTTGAACTGGACAATGGTCGGTCTCCTCAATTTTACAATTAAATCTTCCATCAGCATTTACACCTTGTAAATACATTCCAATATCTGAGTCTGATAGAGAAAACCAAAATTCATCTTCTGAAATTCTTAGAAGAATTGGATCATTTAAAACTCCACCGTATGCATTACACAAGATTACATATCTTGCTCTCATTGGGGAAATTTTTGTTGCATCTCTAGTAATAACATAATCTACAAATTTTTCTGCATCTGGACCCTTCACTCTTATTTGTCTTTCGACAGCTACATTCCACATCGTCACATGGTTTACGATCGCATTGTATTCAACCATTGCACCACCATCTTCAGGTTTAACATACCCCCTTGGATGATAAATTCGATTGTATACTGTTGCCCTCCAACATCCTGCTTGCATAGATAAATGCCAATAAGGTGATTTTCTAACTCTTGTAGAAATTAACATTTCAACTTTTGTAGGACCACTTTGCCTTAAGTTATAAGGGACTTCTCTATCAGACTGATCGACTGATGTAGCATGTTTTAATTTTGTATAATCAAATTCTTTAGACATAATTGTTCTCCTTCAACCACTTGTTAGTTTCCGTCAAGCCGCCGAATGTATAAATGTGAAAAAAATCAGTATGAGATTTAATTTTCCCAATTAAATCATTTGGGTCTTTAGGTCTTAATAAATCTAATGCCTTGCTAAAATTAGATTTAAGAAAATTTAAGGAATTTTTTGCTCCAACGATATTTGCAAATTTTATTAGGCTCGATATCTTTAGAGGCCCAGTAATTCCTACATGGACTGGTACACTTTGTTTTGATATAAAATCTATAATAGGCTGAGGGTCTAGCAACCATTGTGTTACTATATAATCAGCATAGGGTTTTTTATCTATCATAGCTTTTTTTAAATCTGAGTCGGATATATCAGGACTCCCCTCTGGGTGTCCAGCAATTCCTATTGTCATCTTCTCAAAATAACCAGTCTCTAAAAGTTGAAATGAGCTATCGAATTTTCCCATCGGCTCTCTACCACCTCCGATTACTAGCACTTGTTTAACGCCCCCATCTTTACATCTTGAAACATAATCTTTTAGCTGTTTTTCATCTTGCATTGATCGAGCAGGGAAATGAGGAACTGGGTTAAAGCCATTTTTAACCAAATCAACTGCTTGTTGAGCTGTTTCTCTGTAGTCACCACCAGGCAACATTGTGATATAAACATCACTAACTTTTGGAACAGTGCTTAAGTCAGTTTTGGGACTTATTTCAAGAGAAAATTTCATATTTAGATAATTATATCTTTTGAAAATACTGTCAAAGAAATTCATCCTATAATATAATTATCTGATGGCGCAAAAAGACGTAGGAAACAAAGTACCAATTTATAAATTGAAAACCACAAAAGAGGTAATGGATTACTATGATGAGTGGGGTGAAAATGACAAATATAACAAAGATATGGTTGATTGGAATTATACAGGACCAAAAGAAACTGTTAATACTTTCCTAAAATATGAGAAAAATAAAGATGCTCTGATCTTTGACGCTGGCTGTGGAACCGGTTTAGTTGGCTTAGAATTAAAAAAATTTGGTTTCAAAAACTTTCATGGTGCAGATCTATCACAAAAATTATTGAGCACCATCCCGTCAAATTTGTATAAAAAACTTCTCAAGTCAGATCTAAATGAGCCAATTAATTTAAAAGATGACACTTATGATGCAATTTTTTGTGTGGGCACTTTTACTTTTGGCCACGTAAAAACAAATGCGTTGGATGAATTCTTAAGAATAACTAAAAAAGGTGGTCTAATTTGTTTCACTATTAATGAGGGTATATACAAAGATTATGGATTTGATAAAAAAATACAGGAATTAAATAAAAGAAATCTTTGGAGTGAAATAGAGTTTTTTAAGTCTGATTACATTGCTAGCAAAGATGTCAATGCTTGGTTGGGTTTGTATAAAGTAAAATAATGAAAATTATATTAATAATGGGTTTGCCCGGCGCAGGCAAAACAACTTTAGCTTCTCATTTAGTGCCTTTGTTAAAAGCTAAATGGCTTAATGCTGATGAAGTGCGGAAAGAAGCAAATGATTGGGATTTTTCTGCAGAAGGGAGAGTGAGACAAGCAAAAAGAATGTGGAGCAAAGCTGAGGAATACAAAAGTCAAGGGCATCATGTAGTTGCAGATTTTGTTTGTCCAACACCTGAAGCAAGAAGTTTATTCCCCGCAGATTATATAATTTGGGTAGACACAATAAATGAGGGTAGATTTGATGATACAAATAAAATGTTTGTGAAGCCTAGCAAGTATAACTTTCATGTTACAACACAAGATGCTAAAAATTGGTCATTAAAAATATATGAGGAATTAAAATAATGTCTTATCAATGGGATAATAAAAAACCAACTGCTCAAATGTTAGGAAGATGGCAACCGTTTCATGATGGACACTATAATTTATTTAAGGAAATAATAAAAAAAACTGGACAAGTTTGTATTCAAATAAGAGACGTTCAAGGAGTGGACGACAACCCCTTTGATTTTGATACAGTCAAAAAAAGTATTGAAGATAGACTTAACCCAGAATTTGAGGGACGTTTCAAGGTTATGCTAGTTCCAAATATAACTAATATTTGTTACGGAAGAGGCGTAGGTTACAAAATTGAGGAAATTGAATTATCAAAAGAAATCCAGGAAATCTCTGCAACAAAAATTCGGGCTCAAATGAGAAAAGAAGGTAAACTTAAATAAAATCGTATGACCATTAAAGTTATCACTCAAAAAGATATTTCAAGAATAATAATGGATGAGCCTAAAACTTATAATTCACTGTCATTCAAAAATTTAACAGATTTAATCAAAGTAATAAAAAAGTTAGATAAAGATAATAATACTAAAGTGATAATAATTGAGGGAGCAGGTAAAGGCTTTAGTGCAGGACATAATTTAAAAGAAGTAAAAAGTTTAAAAAAAAAAAAGAATTACCAAAAGCTATTCAATTTATGCTCAAAACTTATGTTACTTATCGTGGAGGGTAGAAAGCCAGTTATTGCTAAAGTTCATGGGGCCGCATATGCTGCTGGATGTCAGTTAGTTGCAAGTTGTGATTTAGCTTTTAGTTCTAGAGATGCATTGTTCTCAACACCAGGGGTAAACATTGGTTTGTTTTGTAGTACCCCTATGGTTGCAGTAAGCAGAAAAATAAAAAGAAAACCAATGATGAAAATGTTATTAACTGGAGAACCGATTTCGGCAAAATATGCAAAGGAAATAGGATTAATAAATGACTTTTTTCCAAAATCTAAACTTAATAACGAAGTTTTAAAAATTGCAAAAAAAATTGCGTCAAAATCAAATCTTACAATTAAAATAGGTAAACAAACATTTTATAAGCAATTAGAAATGCCATTAAGAAAAGCTTACGCATACACTAGTAGAATGATGACACAAAACATGATGGCAATGGATGCAAAAGAGGGGATTGCGGCATTTCTTGAAAAAAGAAGACCTGTTTGGAAAAATAAATAATATGGTCAATATTAAGGATATATTATCAAATTATAAAAATATTGCTTTAGTTGGAGCCAGCAAAGATTTAAATAAAACTTCAACAATAGTAATGAAATATCTGCAGAATTATGGATATAAAGTTTATCCTGTTAATCCAACTATTATAGGTCAGGTAATATTGGGTGAGAGAGTATATGGAAAAGTTTCAGAAATTGATGGGCCAGTGGATATAGTTGACGTATTTAGACCGTCAGATGAGGCAGTTGAAATTGTTAATGATGCTATAAAGATTAATGCGAAAGTTTTATGGCTTCAATTAAATATAAAGAATTCTGAAGCCAAGAAAATTGCTGAGGCAAATAACATAATTTATATTGAAGATAAATGTACTAGGGTTGAAGTTGAAAAATATCTGAATTAATTAAAATTATAGATTATGTTTAGAAAAAAATTTTTATTATTAAAATTTATAACAATTTTTTTTATCTCTATTTCTGTATCTAACGCAGAATTGATTAAACCAAATAGTGAAATTAGTCCTTCCGAAGTTGTGAAAATACAATTACTTGGTTTACAAAAAAATAATGATGGATTTAAGGATAGCGGGATAGAACAGACCTGGAATTTTGCCCATCCTAATAACAAAGAGGTCACTGGTCCTCTAGATAAATTTAAAATGATGATAAAAAGTGATAATTATCAAATGATGATTGATCACTTAAGCCATACAATTACTCAGGTTAGAAGTGGTGCTAGCTGGGCTCAATTTGAGGTCATAATATTGGATAAAGAAAAAATTTATCATAAATTTAATTGGCAAGTAGAAAAATATACTGAGGATGGACCTTTAAAAAATTGTTGGTTGACAACTATGGTTTCTAGCCCTGTGTCATTGGGTAGCTCAATATAATGCTCTTGATACAATTTTGTTTCGGAATGAATGAAAATTTAGTAGGAATCAGATTATGAAAAGCAAAACGAAAGTAGTTGTAGTTGGTGGAGGTGTCGTAGGTGTAAGTGCACTATACCACCTAGCAAAAAAAGGTTGGTCAGATGTTGTTTTAGTAGAAAGAAAAGAGCTCACATCAGGTTCTACTTGGCATGCTGCTGGATTGCTGCCGTTATTTAACATGAGTTATTCGGTGGGCCAACTTCATAAGTATGCTGTGAATTTATACAAAACATTGGAGGAGGAAACAGGAAAAAATGTTGGCTTTAGTGTAGTTTCTAACATTCGTTTAGCTAGCACAAAAGATAGAATGGATGAATATCATCAATATGCAGGAGTTGCAAAAACTATAGGAGTTGATGTAAAATTTTTAACACCTCAACAGGTAAAAGAAATTTGGCCTTTATGTCATACAGATGATTTAATTGGAGCAATACAACATCCTGAAGATGGATATATTCAGCCAGCGGATTTAACCCAAGCCCTTGCAACAGGTGCAAGAAACAGAGGAGCTGAAATTTATCGAAATACAACTGTTTTATCTATGAAACAAACTAAAGACGGATGGATAGTTGAAACCGACAAAGGTTCAATTGAATGTGAACATGTGATTTCTTGCTCAGGTAATTTTGCAAGACAAACGGGAGAAATGGTTGGATTAGATATTCCAGTCATACCTGTTGAACATCAATACATCGTAACGGAGCCACATCCAGAGATTCAAAAAAGAAAAAAAGAGGGTCTTCCAGAGATGGGAGTTTTAAGAGATAGTGACAGCAGATGGTATATGAGAGAAGAAGCTGGTGGATTAATCTTAGGTCCATATGAGGATGGTGCTCCTGCTTGTTATGTCGAAGGACCTTCAAAAAATTCAGAGTATGAATTATTTCAGGAAGATTTAGACAGACTCGCTCCACATATTGAAGGTGCAATACATCGTGTACCTGCATTTGGAGAAGTAGGAGTTAAAAAAGTTTATAATGGAGCAATCTGTTATACTCCAGATGGTAATCCAATAGTTGGTCCTGCTTGGGGTTTAAAAAATTTTTGGATCAACGAGGGGCATAGCTTTGGAATAACCGCTGCAGGTGGTGCTGGTTGGCAATTAGCAGAATGGATTGTAGATGGAGAGCCAACTATAGATATGCTAGGCGTAGAACCAAGACGATATGGAAATTATGCCACTAAGTCTTATTTGAAAGCTAAAAATGAGGAGGCTTATAGCCATGTTTTTATAGTTCATTATCCTGATGAAGAAAGACCAGCAGCAAGACCTTTAAGAACTGCACCGTGTTATGAAAGAATGAAAGCCTTAGGAGCTGTATTTGGACAAAAATTTGGATGGGAACGTCCTAATTTTTTTGCAACTGATGGCATGGAACAAAAAGACGACTGGTCTTTTAGAAGATCAAAATGGTTTGATGCAATTAAAAAAGAATGTGAGAACGTGAAAAAAAACGTTGGACTTTTAGATATGACAGCATTTGCAAAATGTAGAATTAAAGGACCAAAAGCTGAGGAATTTCTTGATTATTTAGTCGCAAATAAACTTCCGAAAAAAATTGGTAGAATAAATTTATGCCACGCATTAAACACAAAGGGTGGTGTTCATTCAGAATTTACAATTATGAAAGAGGCAGAAAATAGTTATTATCTTGTTTCTGCTGGAGCAAATCTACGATTAGACCATGACTGGATACAAAAATGGATGCCAACTGATGGCTCTGTAATTTTTGAAGATTTAACTAACAGCACAGGAGTTCTTGTTGTTGCAGGCCCTAAAGCAAGAGAATTAATGAAAAAAGTTTCAACAGACGATTTTTCAAATGAGAATTTTAAATGGTTAACTGCAAAAAATGTTAATATTGGATACGCACCAGTTAATGCTATGAGAGTGAATTTTGTCGGAGAACTAGGGTGGGAGTTGCATCACCCAATTGAGTATCAAAATCATATTTTCGATAAATTGATGGAAGCTGGTAAAGACCTAGGAATAAAACCGTTCGGAATTCGAGCTATGAACAGTTTAAGAATTGAAAAATCTTATAAGCTAGTAGGAACTGAATTATCAATAGAATATTCTCCTTATGAATCTGGTTTAGATAGATTTGTTCATCCAAATAAAGGGAACTTTATTGGTCTAGAAGCTTTAAATAAATGGAGAGAAAAAGGTTTTGATAACAAATTAGTTACTCTTGAAGTTCATAACACCACTGACTCTGATGTATTAGGAAATAATCCAATTTATAAAGATAATAAAGTCGTTGGAAGAGCAACAGGCGGTGAATATGGATTTAGAATTGATAAATCAATTGCATTAGCTATGGTAAAACCTGATCTAGCAAATGTTGGAGAAAAATTAAAAGTTGATATTCTAGGAAAGATGTACGAAGCTACAATTCTTGATGAAAGCCCCTATGACTCTGAAAACAAATTATTGAGAGCTTAATGAAAATTTTAGTAGCAGTAAAAAGAGTAATAGATTACAACGTTCAAATTAGAGTGAAAGAAGACAACACAGGTGTTGTAACAGATAATGTTAAAATGTCGACCAATCCACCTGATGATAATGCTATAGAAGAAGCAGTTAAGATTAAAGAAGCTGGCAAAGCAACAGAAGTAGTGGCAGTAAGTATTGGAGAGGAGAAAGCTCAAGAAACAGTCCGTAAGGCACTAGCAGTTGGAGCTGACAGGGGAATACTAGTTAAAACAGATAGTGTTGTTGAACCTCTTTCAGTTTCAAAATTATTACAAAAAATTGTCGAAAAAGAAAAACCAGATTTAGTTTTTATGGGTAAACAAGCAATCGATGATGATTGCAATCAGACAGGTCAAATGTTAAGCGCGCTGCTTAATTGGCCTCAAGCCACTTTTGCATCTAAAATTGAGATCAAAGATGGGAAGTTAGAGGTGACAAGAGAAATAGATGAAGGTTTAGAAACAATAGAAATAAATGTTCCAGCAATAGTAACTTGTGATCTAAGATTAAATGAACCAAGGTATGCCTCATTGCCAAATATAATGAAAGCTAAAAAAAAACCTATTGAACAATTAAATGCGTCAGATTTAGGAGTAGATATAAGCCCAAGAATCGAGCAGATTAAAGTTGAGGAACCACCTAAAAGAAAAGCTGGTATTAAAGTAGCTAGTGTGTCTGAATTGGTTCAGAAATTAAAAAATGAGGCTAAAGTAATTTAGATGTCAGTATTATTAATTGCAGAACACAATAATAAAGAATTGAAACCGTTCACACTTAATGCAGCAACTGCAGCATCACAAATAGATAATGATGTTCATGCTGTAATAATTGGACATGAATGTGAAGATACAGCAAAAGCATTATCAAAATTAGAATTTGTTAAAAAAGTTATCCAAGTCGAAGCAGCTCACTACGAGAATTTTGTTGCTGAAAACTTTGCACCAGTAATTGTAAAATTAGCTGATAATTATTCACACATAATAAGTTCAGCAAACACATTCGGAAAAAATTTAATGCCTAGAATTGCTGCTGCCTTAGATACTTCTCAAATCAGTGATATAACTAAAGTTATTGCTCCAGATACCTTTTTAAGACCAATATATGCGGGAAATGCTTTTGCAACTGTAAAAAGTAAAGATGTAAAGAAATGTATAACTATAAGACCCACATCATTCGATCCTTGTGAAAGTTCTGGAGGATCAGCTTCAATAGAAAAAGCTGAAGCAAGTGAAGAATTTTCAAAAACAAAGTTTATCAAGAGAGAAGAGGTAAAATCGGATAGACCAGAATTGGGCACAGCAAGAGTAGTTGTTTCAGGTGGAAGAGGAATGCAAAGTGGTGATAATTTTAAACTTATAACTTCTTTGGCAGACAAATTAAACGCGGCGATTGGAGCATCTAGAGCAGCAGTTGATGCAGGATATATAAGTAACGATCACCAAGTTGGACAAACAGGTAAAGTTGTTGTTCCAGATTTATATATTGCAGTAGGTATTTCTGGGGCAATCCAGCACCTAGCTGGAATGAAAGAAAGTAAAGTAATTGTTGCGATAAATAAAGATGGGGAAGCACCAATTTTTAGCGTCGCAGACTATGGACTTGAAGCTGATCTTTTTGAGGCAGTTCCTCAATTCTTAGAGGAATTGAACAAATTAAACACTATACAAAAATAATATAATCTGTAAAAAATTAAATTATGTCCAGAGAGACAATGGAATATGATGTGGTTATTGTAGGTGGTGGTCCATCAGGGTTGTCTACGGCTATAAAATTAAAACAATTAAACTCAGAATTAAATATTTGCTTATTAGAAAAAGCATCTGAAATTGGCGCTCACATTTTAAGTGGAAATGTATTTGAGACAAGAGCTCTAGATGAACTGATCCCCAACTGGAAAGAATTAAATTCACCTATTAAAACTAAAGTTACTAAAGAAAAATTTTTATTTTTAGGAAAAAATAAATCCTTAAGCTGGCCAACATGGTTGTTACCAGCTGTTCAACAAAATCACAAAAACTATATTATTAGCCTAGCAAACTTATGTAGATGGCTTGCAGAACAAGCAGAAAAACTTGGAGTTGAAATTTTCCCAGGATTTCCAGCAAGTGAAATTTTATTTAATGAAGATGGTTCTGTAAAAGGTGTAGCAACTCAAGATATGGGTATTGATAAAGAAGGAAACAAAAAAGATAGTTTTGAGCCTGGTATCGATTTATTGGGAAAGATTACTGTTTTTGCAGAGGGTTGCAGAGGTCATTTAGGAAAACAATTAATCAAAAGATTTGAACTTGATAAAGATAAAGACCCACAACAATATGGAATAGGGTTTAAAGAGATATGGGAAGTGAATGAAAAGAATCACCATGAAGGTTTAGTAATGCATACCGCTGGATGGCCATTAGATAATAGTACTTACGGAGGAAGTTTTATCTATCACGCAGAAAAGAAACAAATATTTTTAGGTTACGTAATTGGTTTAGATTATCAAAATCCACACTTATCTCCATTTGATGAATTTCAAAGATTCAAAACACATCCTGCGATAAGAAAAATAATTGAGGGTGGAAAAAGAATTTCTTATGGTGCTAGAGCTTTGATAGAAGGTGGTTTCCAAAGTTTGCCAAAAATGTTTATGCCTGGTGCATTATTGATTGGGTGTGATGCGGGTACTTTAAATATGCCTAAGATAAAAGGATCGCATACTGCAATGAAAAGTGGAATAATTGCAGCAGAAGCAATAAATGACCATTTGAAAGATGATAAAGAGCTATCAATTTTTGAGGAAAAATTAAAAAAAAGTTGGTTATACAAAGAACTATATGAGGCAAGAAATGTTAAGCCTAGTTTTAGTTGGGGCTTAATTTTGGGAATTATTTTTACTGGAATTGATCAAATTTTGTTTAGAGGTAAATTGCCATTTACACTAAAACACAAACATGCTGACCATCAAACATTAAAACCAGCAAATAAAATGCCTAAAATTGATTATCCTAAGCCAGATAACGTTATTACTTTTGATAAAACGAGTTCAGTTTATCTAACTGGCACAAACCACGTAGACAATCAACCTGTTCATTTAAAACTTAAAGATCCCTCATTACCAATTAATTATACATTAAATGAGTACGATGAACCTGCACAGAGGTATTGTCCAGCAGGTGTTTATGAAGTTCAAAAAGAGAATGGATCCAACAGGTTTGTTATTAATTCTCAAAATTGTATTCATTGTAAAACTTGTGACATAAAAGAACCTTCACAAAATATCACCTGGGTAACACCTGAGGGTGGGGGTGGTCCTAAATACGGGAATATGTAACTTAAGACAAATCTATTGCAAATTTTTTTAGAGTTTCGATAGGTAAAATTTTTAGAGTATTTTCATGTGTACTCTTCAGATAAATTGGACAGCCTTTACCAGCTTCGACAGCTCTTGCATACCAGGAAGCACATACACACCATCCATCTCCATCCTTTAAACCAGGAAAACCATATTCAGGATGTGGCGTAATTAAATCATTGCCAGCCTCTTTGCACCATTCTAAAAATTCGGTAGTTACTTTTGCGCAAACGGTGTGTAAACCTCTATCATTCTCATCAGTGTTACAACAGCCATCTCTGTACCACCCGGTAAGTGGATCCAATGAACAACTCTCTAAATTTTCACCCAAAACATTTTTTTGCATAAATTTATCCAAATATATTAAAAATTTTATTGTCTATAAGTCCATTGAACGAAATTGAGCGTCTTTCCTCTTTTGTTCCTTTAAAAGGATAAACAGTGTGCATCAAATAATGTGGAAAAAAGTAAAAATCCCCAACCTTTGGTTCTATAGGAAACCTGCACTGAGACAAAAACATTCTATTTCCATGAATTAACTCTAAGTTTCCACCTCTATAATCTTTTTTATTGTCTTGAAAATGTTTACCAAAAGTTTCTGGTAATTTTAAAAAACCAGCACCTGATATATGACCTGAATGCCAATGTACCGGATTATATTCGTTTTCAAATTGTCTAACAACCCAGGTTTCAATTAATTTAAATTCAGAGATTTTTTTCCCCGTATCTTTATAAATCCACTGTGCGACAGAGTCCCCTAGAAATTTTAACCACCCACTTTCTTCAACAGTCTTTTTGTCTAATCTAAATTCTTGTTTAACATCTCCAACAAGGCCCTTACCGACATCAAGATTTTTTGATTGATCTTTGTCTTTTATAGTATTGTCAATAAACTTGTTAAGGTGATTTAAAAGATTTTCTGGAATTTTTACCTTAAAAATTGAGGGACCAAAAATTCTAATTAATCCATAGTCATTATTCATAATTATCTAGCTCTTAAAAAAAATATCTTACTATTTTCCATAAACATTATAAATTTCTTCATCTATGTCAGCATTGAATGAGACAGACCTTCTCTCTTCATCTGAGTCTTTGAAAGGGTAAACTGTATGCATTAAGTAATTTGGAAAAAAGTAAAATTCACCAACTTTAGGTTTAACTTTAAAAAGAGAATTACATAAAAACTGCCTCGAACCATGAATTAATTCCAATCTGCCATTTGGATTTGATTTTTTATTTGATTGGGGTGAGCTACCAAAATTTTCAGGTACCTTTAAATAACCTACACCAGAAATATGGCCAGAATGCCAATGGGTCGGATTATATTCATTTTTAAACTGTCTAACAATCCAAGAATCTCTTAAAGAAAAATTTTTTACAGGGTTACCACTACTTTTCTCTACCCAAGTTGACACACATTTACCTAAAAATTCCATCCAGCCTGATGTCTCACAAAATGGTCTATCTAATATAAATTCTTGAGTAACCTGACCGGCCAATTTATCTCCATGATTTTGAGCAATAGATTTTTTTTCGTCTTTTATTATATTGTCAACATAATCATTTAATTTTGTGATCATTTCATCTGGAATATTTGCTTTAGCTATGGATGGTCCAAAAGGTTTAGCGATTTGAATTTGAATATTTTTATTCATTCATTAAATTTTTGTAGGATTAGGTTGTCCTTTATATACGTCCTCAGGGTCAAATTTTTTTTCTTTTTCTAAAAATTTCATTTTTACTTCTCTTCCATTACGAATTATTCCCAAAGGTATTGATCTATAAAAACAAGATCTATATCCAACGTGACAGCTTGCTCCCTCACCAATATCAACAGTTAACCAAATAGAGTCTTGATCATCATCAATTCGGATTTCTTTTACTTTTTGAACAAATCCACTAGTCTTACCTTTGTGCCAAATAGCTTTTCTTGATCTGCTAAAATAATGAGCCTCTTGAGTTTCAATAGTTTTTTTTAAAGCTTCTACATTCATATAACCATGCATAAGAATATCCTTAGTTTTATCACACATTGTAATTACAGGAATTAAACCATCATTATCAAATTTTGGAGAAAGAAGATTACCTTCTTCAATTTCAAGGACATTTTCTCTTTTTTTGAACATATAAGGTAATTATGTAGCATATATCTCAATATATTAAATATTTTAAAAATATAGATTTATAGGTATAAAACTGTCAATGAAACTTGTTAAAAATAATAACGAAGAACAAAAAACTAAAATTGTATCCGATAAGGATGCTGAAGAAGCTTTCAAAACAATTTTACAATGGATAGGTGAGGACCCTCGAAGAGAAGGTTTATTAGAAACACCTAAAAGAGTTGTCAAAGCTTTTAAGGAATATTTCAAAGGATATAAAGAGGATCCAAATTTAGTATTGGACAAAACTTTCGGAGACGTCGAAGGCTATGATGATATGGTTGTTCAAAAAAATATATCAGTTCAAAGTCATTGCGAGCATCATATGGCACCAATAATTGGAAAAGCTCATGTAGCTTATATTCCAAGAGACAGAGTGGTAGGACTAAGTAAATTAGCAAGAGTCGTAGAAGTTTTTTCTAAAAGATTGCAAACACAAGAAAGATTAACTATGCAGATTGCGAATACACTCATGAAATCCTTAGATGCAAAAGGTGTTGCTGTTACTATCGATTCAACTCATCAGTGTATGACCATGAGAGGTATAAAAAAAGAGCAAGCTTCAACTGTAACGAATTATTACTTAGGTCAGTTCAAAGAGGATCTAAGCTATCAAAATAGGTACTTAAGATTTATAAGCACCCAAAAAGAGTAAAGTGTCTGATCAATTTAAAGCATTAATATTAAATCAAGAAAGTGACAAGTTCTCAAGGGAAGTAAAATCAATTGATAAAAGTTTTTTAAAACATGGTGATGTAACTATCAAAGTAGATTACTCAGACTTAAACTTTAAAGATGGAATGATCCTTAAAAATGGTGGAAGGTTAGTTAAAGAATTTCCTCATATTCCTGGAATTGATTTTTCAGGCACTGTTCTAGAAAGTGAAAACTCAAAATTTAAATCAGGTGACGAAGTAATTTTGACTGGTTTTAGAGTTGGGGAAATTTTCTACGGTGGTTATTCCCAAATTGCAAAAGTTAATGGAGATTTTTTGGTTAAAAAACCAACTGGTTTATCGTCAAGGCAAGCAATGATATTAGGCACAGCAGGTTTTACATCTTTGATGGCAGCATTTGCAATTAAGGCTAGAGAAGAAATTCTATTAGGTGAAAAAGTAAAAGATGTTTTGGTAACAGGAGCATCTGGAGGAGTGGGCAGTATTGCTGTAATGATTTTAAATAAGATGGGATATGAGGTTACTGCTGTTTCTGGAAAAGAGTCTAAAGCTGATTATTTAAAAACTTTAGGTGCAAAAAACGTTATAAATAGGGCAGAATTTGATAAAGACCCAAAACTAATTGATAAAGGTTTATGGGATGGAGTAGTTGATACAGTTGGTGGAAAAATTTTAGCCAATGCGATTGTTCAAACAAATTCTAACGGAATTATTGCTGTTTGTGGTAATGCAAGCACCAATGAATTAAACACTAATGTCATACCATTTATGTTAAGAGGAATAAAACTTTGGGGTATGGACTCTGCTAATTGTAGCATTCGAAGAAGAGAATTTATTTGGGGAGAGGCCTCAAAATTGATTAATTTTGATTTATTAGAAAATTCTATTCAAACTGTAAGCTTGGAGGAGTTAATTGAAACTTATCCGAAGATATTAAAAGGTGAAATTTCAGGAAGAGTTTTAGTAGATTTAAATAAATAATGGATTGGGACAAATTAAAAATATTTCATGCAGTTGCCGAGGCTGGAAGTTTTACAAATGCAACAGTCAATTTAAATTTGAGTCAATCGGCTATTAGTCGGCAAATTCAATCATTGGAGCAAGATTTACAAGTTCAATTATTCGAAAGACATGCGAGAGGCCTTACTCTTACAGAAAATGGTGAGTATGTTTTTAAAACAGCTCATGAAGTCATAAGTAAATTAAAAGAGGTAGAAACCACTTTAGGAGATCAAAAAAATAAGCCAACTGGAAAATTAACTATTACGACAGTAAGAAGTTTTGGTACTCATTGGTTGACACCAAGAATTCAAGAATTCATGAGATTAAATCCTGATATAGAGATTGAGCTTATTTTTGAGGATAAAGAGCTAGATTTGAGCACCAGACAAGCCGATATTGGCATCTTTATGCGTAGACCAAAACAATTAAACTATATTCAAAAAAAATTAGTAGATTTGAAGTATTATATTTATGGTTCTAATAGGTATTTAGAGAAAAACGGCATGCCTAAGTCAATAAATGACTTAAACAAACATAAATTTATCTCTTTTGGAAGAGGAGCTCCATCTCCAGTTTATAATCCAGATTGGGCATTAAAATTAGGAATGCCAGAAGGCAAGAAAAGAAAACCAATTATGAAGGTCAACAGTGTAATGGGTTTGTTGCTTGCGGTTGAAACGGGTGTTGGATTAGCTGCTTTACCAGAATATTTAGTTAGTGACTCGAATAAGGTAATTAAAGTTTTACCTAAATCTGAGGGCCCAATAACAGAAGCTCATTTCGTATATCCCCAATCACTAAAAAATACTGCAAGAGTTCAAGCTTTTAGAAATTTTTTATTCAGCAAAATAGGCGACTGGAAATCTTCTTAGCCTGCGACACTATTGCGATTGATAATCATTATCAATGAGAATAGTTCTCATTCTCATTTAGAATCATGCGGAAAAACTTAAAAAACGGACAATATATGAGGAATATAATATCAACATTTACGTTAGTTCTCTCGATAATTACATCATCGTTTGCAATTGCAGACGAGGTTAATGTTTTTAACGCAAGACACTATAAAGCAGACTCTGAACTTTATTCAAAATTTACAAATAAGACCGGAATTAAAGTCAATTTGATAAACGGAAAATCGGGTGCTTTAGAAAAAAGAATAATAAGCGAGGGGGCAGACTCTTCTGCTGATCTATACATTACGGCAGATGCAGGTAGATGTGGTGCCATGGATGCAAAAGGTACACTTCAAGGTGGTCTAACATCTAAAGCTATTAAAGATGCCGTTCCAAAAAGTTTTAGAACAAACAAGTGGGTTGGTATCGCAAAAAGAGCTAGGATAATTTATTATTCGCCTGAAAGAGTTACTGGCGCAGAATTATCTGGAATGACCTATGAGGGTTTAGCTGATCCCAAGTGGAAAGGTAGGCTGGTAATAAGAAAATCAAGTAACATCTATAATAAATCTCTTGTTGCTTCATTGATTGAAAATAATGGAAAGGCTGCAACAGCCGCATGGGCTGAAGGAGTTGTTGCCAATATGGCAAGAACACCGACAGGCAATGATAGAGCGCAAATAATGGCAGTAGCAGCTGGTGAGGCTGATATTGCTGTAGCTAATACATATTACTTAGCTTTGATGTTATCAGGTAAAAAGGGTGCAGAACAACAAGAGGCTGCAAAAAAAGTTGAAGCGTTCTTTCCTAATCAAAATGATAGAGGAACACATATGAACGTAAGTTGTGCAGCTCTAGTAAAAGGTGCTCCTAACAAAGGTAACGCTGTTAAACTCGTAGAGTTTTTATTAACTCCAGAGTCTCAAGAGCATTTTACAAATAATACTTTTGAGTTTCCGATGATTGATGGTGTTTCACCAAGTCCATTAGTAGTTAATAATTTGGGGTTAGATTTCAAACAAGACATGAAAACTAAGCTCGCTTCTTATGGAAAAAATCAAGCTGCTGCAGTGGAAGTAATGACAGCTGCTGGTTGGAAGTAACAATGAGAGAAAGAAAGAAATTTATATCTGATATTGATTACAATAAATCTTCTAAGGCATGTTCACCGTGTAATTTAGAGTGTAAAAAAATCGATAAAAGAGTAAATAATAGAAAACTTTCAGAATTAAGTGCTAAGGAGGTTCCGCATATCCTAAAAGTATTTGATCTTTAAATTTTCTGGAGTGCTCGAACTTTGACTGAGAAGATGCTCAGTACGGGCACAAATACTTTCATGTTTATAAGGCGGATTATGAATTATGAGAATTAGTTTTTGGCATATATCTTCTTTTTTAATTTCACTTTTTGTAATAATCCCAATACTTACCGTCTTTTCGAGTTTTTTTGAGGATACTTCAAATTATTATCAAATTTTAAAAGACACTTTTTTAATAGAATATATATTTAACTCAATTTTTTTATTATTTTCTGTTTTATTATTAACTTTTTTAATTGGCACTGGGTCAGCTTATTTAGTTTCTTTTTACGAATTTCCACTAAGTAATTTTTTTAAATGGAGTTTAATATTATCTTTTGCAGTCCCCCCGTATATCTACGCCTATTCTTTAACAGCTTTTTTTGAAAATTATGGAACTGCATATACTATTTTAAAAAATTTATTTGGTGATGGTAATTACAATCAAAATATACCTAAATTTGATGGTTTATTAGGTGTTATCTTATCTATTTCTTTTTCTTTATATGCTTATGTTTACATTTTAGCCAGAGCATCCTTTTTGTATCAATCACAAAATTTAATAGAATTAGGTAAAAACCTAGGATTTACAAAATTAAAAACATTATATTCAATTATTTTACCATCAGCACGACCGGCTATAATTGCAGGCTTATCATTGGTAGCAATGGAAACTCTAGCAGAATTTGGTGCAGTTGATTTTTTTTCAATAAATACACTAACGACAGGAATATATAATTCTTGGATAGCCTTCGATGATTTAGCTTTTGCAAATAGATTATCATTTTTTTTGCTACTTTTTATCTTTGCACTCTTCATTATAGAAAATTTTTCGAGAAAAAAGGCAAAATACCACTTCAATTCGAGGGGTGGATTTAAGCAAAAGCATAAAATAAAACTCGAGGGAAAAAAATCCTTTCTGGCTTTCTTATTTTGTTTTTCTGTATTCTTCTTAAGTTTTTTATTCCCTTTAAGTCAGATGATGTATTGGACACTAAAATTCCCTGAAAATTTATTTGAACTTCAAGTTTTAGATCTGTTAAAAAATACCTTATATTTGGTTTCTTTATCTAGTTTAGTTTTGATAATCTTCGCACTAATTTCTAATTATGGAAATAGAGTAACTAAAAATAAAGTTTTAAATGTCTTGTCTACTTTATCTATTTCAGGTTATGCAATACCAGGTGTAATATTAGCAGTTGCATACATTACTTTCATTGCTTGGTTTGATGAAAATGTAATTAAAAGTCTTGGTTTTTTTTCAATAAAAAAAATATTCATAGGATCAATAATTGGATTAGTGCTAGTTTACTTTGTTAGATTTTATTCACTTGCATACAATGGGATAAAGTCAGGGTATGAAAAAATTAATATTGCAGTTGATGAAAGTGCGTACTTACTGGGTTACTCAAAAAGAAAAACATTTATGAATATTCACGTTCCTTTTTTGAGAAATTCTTTGTTATTCATTATTATTTTAGTTTCACTTGAAATCATAAGAGAATTACCAATAACATTGATTCTAAGACCCTTTAATTTTGAAACTTTTGCGACAACTGCTTATATTTCTGCATCAGAAGATTTACTTGAAGCTGCAGCTGTGCCATCATTATTTTTAATTTTAATTGCATCCTTTTTTATTATAATTGCATCCAAATATATTTTGAGAGAAAACAATGAATAATTTCTTTGAGGTAAAAAATGTTGACTTTGTTGCTGGAGGTAAAACAAAAGTAAGAAACATGTCTTTTGCAATTGAAAACGAGGGTGATGTTATATGTCTACTTGGTCCCTCGGGAATAGGCAAAACAACTATATTAAGAACAATTGCTGGGTTACAAAAAATTAAAAATGGATCTATTGAGCTTAAAGGTAAAATAATATCCTCTAGCGATGTGAATGTTGAGCCTGAGGATAGAAATATTTCTTTAGCTTTCCAAGAGAATAGTTTGTTTCCACATTATACAGTAGAAAAAAATATTTTATTGGGTTTAGAAAAAAATAAAGGAAAAAAAGAAAAACAAATTGATTTAAAGGAAATTTTAGATTTATTAGATCTTTCTAATATATTAAAACAGTACCCTCACCAAATAAGTGCTGGCGAAGCCCAGAGAACATCTTTAGCAAGAACTTTGCTTACTCAACCTGATCTACTATTGCTTGATGAACCTTTGTCTAATGTTGATCAAAGTTTTAAAGAGGAAATTCAAATTAGGTTAAAAAAAATTCTAAAAAATTTAAAAATCTCAACTATAATTGTGACTCATGATTCCTACGAAGCTTTTTATTTAGGCTCAAAATGTGGAATTATTTTTGATCAAGAGCTTAGACAGTTTGATGATCCTTACAAACTTTATCATCTTCCAAATTCAATAGATGTGGTGAATTTTTTAAATAGAGGTGTTTTGATACCAGCAGAAGTAACAAGTCCCAAAAGTTTAGAAAATAAAGACCTTGGAACTATTACAGGAAATTTTATTAAGCCTTTTCCAATTGGTTCAAATGTTCAGTTATTAGTTCAACCAGAAGACTTGCAACATGATGACCAAAGTAATTTAAAATTAGAGGTTGTTGATAGAAAATTTAGAGGAACAAACTTTATTTATACTTTAAAGACACCCAGCAATAGATTAATTCCGGTGTTTGTTCACTCTCATCATATTCATCAACATGAAGTTAGTGAAAAATTTGGGATTAAAAGACCAATTCATATTGATCATATAGTTTGCTTCTAATAAAAACCTTTTAGAAAAATGAAAAGTAACTTAAAAGTTTTTTTAAAGGGAATTATTGATGTAAGCCCACTGATGATTCCGGTTGTTCCCTTTGGTTTAATTTTTGGAGTTCTTGCTATTGATGTTGGATTTACTCCAATTGAAACAATGGCAATGTCTTTAATTATTTTTGGTGGCGCTTCTCAGATAGTTTTATTGCAATTATTTTCTGGTGGTGCATCTTCTTTAGTAATAATTAGCTCAGTTGGTGCAGTGAACTCCAGACATTTACTTTACGGAGCTGTCGTATCAGAGCATTTGTCAGATTTGAAGTTGATTTGGAAGATTATTATATCCTATTTTTTAATCGATCAGGCATTTGCAATTTCAAATGAATATTTAAAAAAGAATAAGGACCATAATAGATACTTTCACTTAGTAGGCGGAGGAGCTACTTGTTGGGTAATTTGGCAATCGACCACATTTTTAGGAATTATACTTGGAGCAGCAATTCCAGAAAAACTTGGACTAAGTTTTGCAGTTCCTTTAACATTTTTAGCTTTATTGGTTAATGACTTTAGAAAATTTATAAATGTGATTGTAATAATTATTTCAGGTTTGGTAGCGACTTTGGGATATAATTATATTCCTTTTAAAGCTTACGTTATTGTTGCGGCTCTAGCAGGATTATTCACTGCAATGATATTAACAAGGAAAAATAAAAAAGCATGAGCAACTGGGCATTAATTTTATATTGTGGATTGATTACTTATTTAACAAGGTTTTCTATGATAGCTTTAATTAAAAAGGAAATGTTCAATGATAGAATTAGAGAGATATTATCATTTGTGCCATCTGCAATATTTCCTGCGATAATCTTTCCAGCTATTTTTATTAATGACATAGGATTAATTAAAATAGATGATAATCCAAAGATATTGGCTGCAATAATTGCAATGTTTATTGGTATTTTCTCCAGAAGTATAATTGCGACAATATTTTCAGGATTAGCATCTTATTGGTTTTTAATATTTGTTGTATAAACAATTATGAAAAAAATTTTAACCCTTTGTTTTCTTTTGTTAGCATTCAATGTTAATGCCATGGAAAAAGAAACAACTTTTAAAAAAGACTTATTTGACAAAGCACAATCTGAGGGCAAGGTTGTAGTAGTGAGCTCTTGGATTAAGTATTGTCCCTCATGCGCAAGTCAAATGAAAGTTTTGCAAAAAGCAAAAAATGATTTTGATAACATTGAATATTTTGCATTTGATGTAACAAATAGAGAAATTTCTGACATGTTTAATGTGCAATATCAAACAACTCTTCTAATTTTCAAAAATAATAAAGAGGTTTATAGAAGTATTGGAGAAATTAAAAAAGAAGCAATCTACAAAGCTCTTAAATCCTCAATTTAATTTAAGCACCCAATTTAATATTTCTTGAAACATTTGCCTCAAGTTGATCTGGTTTTTTTAAACCTAAATTATTCATAATTTCAATATACTGATCTTTGCTATCAACTTGTAACCTAGGGTTATTTTTTCTTTCTTTTCCAATTGTGCTAAATTTTTCTCCTTTATAGTCATGAGCGGGGTAAAGAAGAGTTTCGTCTGGTAATTTTAGGAGTTTATTAAATATGGAGTTATAAGAATCTATAGCATTTCCATTTTGAAAATCTGTTCTACCTGTCCCATTTATCAACAAAGTGTCACCAGAAAATAGATAGTTATCCATCAGAAAACTATAGCTATCTGAAGTATGTCCAGGTGTATACATAGCTCTTAATTTGATGTTATCTAAATTAATATACTCATCATCTTTAACTCTGATTTCAACCGTATCAGCCGGAGTATGATCGCCCATTATTCTCGAGCATTTTGTAATGTCCTTTAATTTTGAGGCACCAGTTACGTGATCTGCATGTATATGGGTATCAATAACTTTGACAAGTTTTAAATTAAGTTCTTTTAATAAATTTACGTATTTATTTACATTTTCTATTACAGGATCAATAATTAAAGCCTCTCTACCTTCCCCAGAAGAAATAAGATATGTGTATGTTGATGATCTATTGTCAAATAATTGTCTAAAAATCATTAATTTACACTATCATACATGTATAATTTGACCCATTGTTAAAATTGTGAAAATTAATATTTATTCACCATGAAACAGATTATAACATTATTCATTTTAGTACTTTATTGCTTACCATCTTTTGCTGACAAAAATATGAAAATTGGTTCGAAAGGAAAAGAAGGTGATATTAACCGAATCATAAAAGTAAAGATGTATGATAATTATTATGAACCTAGTTCTTTTCAAATTAAAGCAGGTGAAACAATAAAGTTTGAAGTTGAAAATGTGGGTGAGTTAGTCCACGAATTTAATATAGCAAATAAAATGATGCACATGAAGCATCAGCCTGAAATGGAAAAAATGGTTGAAAATGAAATACTTTTAGCTGACTCAATTGATAAAGAGAAAATGAAAAAAATGGCAAAAATGGATAAAGCCATGGGTCATTCACATAGCAATAGTGTTTTGTTAGCACCAAAAGAAAAGGAAGATATTATTTGGAAATTTGATAATGCCGTAAATATTGAAATTGCATGCAACGTGCCAGGTCATTATCAAGTTGGAATGATTGCTAAAGTTGATATAAACTAATTCAATGGACAATGCAGTCAACGCCAATTTTAATTGGTCGTGTAAATTTACATGGAAAAGAAGTGCTAAAAACACTGGTTGGTGTTTATTAGGTTGTGCAATTGGTGATTTTGGTACTATTTTATTTTTCCAACTAACTAAGATTCCATTCCCAGTTATGGGAATAATGACTTTAGCTATCATCAACGGACTAATTACAAGTATTATTTTAGAGACAATAATCTTAATGCGACAAAGTTTTGATTTTTCTAAAGCATTAAAAACAGCAATGGGAATGAGTTTTATATCAATGATAAGTATGGAGATCATGATGAATTTGACTGATTACTTTTTAACAGGTGGCGCAATTCTTACTTGGTGGGTAGTTCCAATTATGCTCTTAGTTGGGTTCTTAACACCTTGGCCTTATAATTATTGGAGACTAAAAAAATTTAATATTGCGTGTCATTAAAAAATTGGGACAACAAAACTTGGCTTTCATCATCGTCTTATATTAAATCTTTTAATAATTTTTTATTAAAACAAGTTAAATTAAATAAAAACAGTCAGATTTTAGATATTGGTTGTGGCAGGGGTAAGATACTAGGAAGCTTGTCATCAAAGTTAAGCTTAAAGAGAAAATCTATAGGTATAGATATAGAAAATCACAAAGATAGGGATAAAAGAATAATTTTTAAAAAAATTGATGCACTTAAATTTTTAAAAAAGAATAAAAAAACATTTGATCTAATTTTATTAAAACAAACTATTCATCTTTTTAAAATTAAAGATATTAAGACTATACTTAAATTGTCAAAGACATTGCTAAATCCAAACGGTAAAATTATTATTTTTACTCTAGACCCCATTAATAATGAAATTCCAACATTTTCGATTATGAAAAAAAAGCTGAAAAAAGCCTTAATAAGAGACAAGAAAATTATTAAATCAATTTCATATTCATTCAAAGGAAAACTCGTTAGAGGGTTTAGTTATAAAGTTAAAATTTCAAGGATAAAATATATGGAAATGGTAAATAGCAAATATATATCGGTGTTGTTGGGTATGAGCCATAAGATAATATCTAGTGGTTTAAATGAAATAAAGAAAAAGTATAAAAAACAAATATCTTTTCAAGATAAATTGATTTGTCTAGTTTTGAATAGATAAATTAACAAAATAATTTAGGGGTTTGCTCTCTAGTTAATTAACCAAAAGAGCAGCCCCTAATTTGCCGTTCTGGCATTTAAGTCCGAATGGACTTTATATTTTTTATTTACGTTTTTATGAAGTATGAAAATACCCAGCTAAGTATCAGGTGGTGTTTGATTCATTAAAGCTACCTCCTTAATTAAAGATTAAATTTTGATCAGGTTGTAATCAATAAATTTATTTAAATTTTCTGAAAATATATTTCTTGAATACAACCTAAGTATTTAATAATATTCCCGCATCTAAAATAATTTCACTTATTAATAGAAAATTTTCATTTGCATAAATATTGAGAATAGTTAAAATTTTAATGTGAAATATATTAATGGAATAGTAAAATTATTTTTAAGTTTATTAGTCTCTACCATAATTATTTATGCAATCAATATAGTTGCTGGATTCGCTGGAGCGGATTATTCTTTCACCCATGGTGAAACTTTTGTCATTTGGATATTAATGGCAATATTAGTGAATAATTGTTTTAATAAATAATTTATATATTAAATTTTCTTTTTAGATGCTTAATTTTTCCTTCAGTACTATCATAATCTATATAACAACCTTGAAGAAATCTATTACCCTCATTAGCATTAAAGGATGTCCTTCCATGAAGAAGTCGATAATTATCCATCATTAATAGATCTCCCGGAAGAAGTTTAAATTCAATTCTATATTTGCTTGAATTATACAATTCAGAAATTTTATTTCTTGCCTTATAGTAAACATCTAATTTATTTTTATCAATTAATGGAACAAAATCTAACCTTGGGCTAAATCTAACCTGTTTAAAATTTTTATTTTCATCTAATTCAATCATCTCAGCCCAATTCTCTAATATTACATCCTTATCTATAAATTGATATTTTACCTTCACCTCAGTTAAAATTTTATAATATTCAGGATATTTTTCTTTTAATTCCTCTGTAACTGTAAAGCCATCTACCAAAGTAGAGTATCCACCTTCAACTGCATTTTCAATACAATGCAATATTTGAATACATGGAACTGGATTTCTATAAGGATTATCAGTATGAGGTGCTAAAGGTAAAGATGTATAAGCTAGATCATTAGGATTGGGTTTTGATTTTACATTAAAGAATTCACCAAAATTCGTTCTCCTTATACTACCTATAGAATTTGCGAATTTTACTAGAAAATTGTTATCTGTCGGCACATTTTTGAAAATAATGAAACCATATTTATAGAAACTTATTAAAGCTTCATACATTATTTTTTCTTCAAATATATTTTCACTGAACTGAAAATTATTTAGATTTTTTAAAGAAGAGTCCCATTTAGTTTTTTTGATAAATTTTATATCATTAATACCAGAATATTCTTCAAAGATACTTTGAATTGATATTTTTGTTTCAACTCCGTCATTAAAAGAAATCTCTAAAAAATTATCAGTCAAATTTACTTTATTTATTTTAATATTTTGATTGAGCGTTGTTGGATCAAACAATCTTTGTTTGGTACCTTTATCAACAAAATCTACACCGTTCACTCTTTCTCTCAACCAGAATGGGTGTATTTCTTTTTTTGATCCTTGATTTTCAAAAAAAACTTTATTGTCTGAAAGTTCAATTTTCATAATGATTCTTATGATTATTTAAAATTTTACTTTAATCAATACAAATTAAATTGTAATAGTCTCTTGTGATTAAATTAAATTCTTCAGAATATAAAAAATACTCTAAATTTCTTAATAATTTAGCAAATAAACTTACTAGATTTTATTTCTTAAAATTAAACAAGCCATTTAAAGTTTCAAATAAGTTAAAGGGCACAGGTTATGACCCTGTTACTAACGCAGATATTGCTTTTGAAAAATTTATAAGAAAAGAGATTAGTAATAAATTTCCCACTCATCAAATTATAGGTGAGGAATTTAAAAATAAAAAAACCAAAAGTGATTTTTCTTGGGTTATTGACCCAATTGATGGTACAAGATCTTTCGTTATAGGTAACCCAACCTGGAGTAACCTCATTTCGCTAAATTTTAAAGGAATACCAATTTTAGGTCTTGCTAATTTTCCAATTTTAAAAAAATATTATTTTAACGAAACAGATAAAGTTGCTTTTGTGTGTGAAAATGGAATTAAAAAAAGATTAAAAGTGAATAAAAAAGTAACTTTCAAAAATATGAAATTGTCGGCTGCATTTCATGGTAGCTTATCTTTAAACCAACAAAAAAAGATACCACAAATATTAAAACGAATGCAATTTCCGTGTGCTGATGCTTTAAGTTATTCACATTTTGCAGAGGGAAAAATAGATATTGTAATTCAATGTGGAAATAAAATTTGGGATATCCATGCTTTAATTCCCATAATAAGAGCAGCCGAAGGGATAGTTACCACGTGGAAAAATGAGGATCCAAAAAAAGCAGGAAACATTATTTGTGCGCCAAACAAAAAACTTCATAAAAAAATAGTGAAAATATTAAAACCTGTGGCTAAGTAGCCTTGCCAAGTGTATTTAGTAAAATTACACCAATAATAATTAATATTATTCCTATAATTCCATATAGATTTGGGATTTGATTGTATTTAAACACGCCAAATAAAGTTACTGCAGTGATAGTTAATCCGCCATAAGTTGCATAAGTGAAACCAACTGGAATAATATTCATTGCTTTAGATAAACAAAAAATACAAGCAATTATAGAAACTATACAAAAAATAGTTGGACCAATATTAGTAAAACCATTTGTAGATTTTAAAAAACCATTAGAGGTTATTCCAAGAACAATAGCCAATATAAGAAATATATATCCCGATAAATTACTCACAATTAAACCTATGACTATTTAGTAATTTTATCTACCAATTTCTTAATCGGTGGACCAAGTATTAATGCTGCAATTATAGCTATAGGTAAACTGACTACCCATGCTTTTAAGAATCTATTGATATAATCTTTATCCATACCAGTGTTGATATATGTGATAATTAGAGTCATTAATAAACTCATTCCAAAACCCATAATTAAAATAAAAATAAAATCAAAGTATTTTTTAGGTAACATTATTTTTTAAAGAATTTAATTGCATCTTCCATTCTATCATCACCCCAAAATATTTCATTGTTAATAACAAAAGTTGGACTACCAAAGATTTTATTCTCTCTTGCAGAATTTGTATTTGCTAGGTATTTATCTTCAATCAATTTTGTTTTTGCCTCAGAAATTATATCATCTTTGTTCATTTTTAATTCTTTACATATCTCAGAAATACTTGGTTCTATAGCTGGTTCTTTTCCTTCTTGAAACCATTTTTTATAAGTCAGTCTAACATAATCTATACCCCATCCCTTATCCAATCCAAGAATTGCAATTTGATTTGCTAAGTCAAATTCAGATAATGGGTAGGGCACAGGTGTTTTTGCAAAAAAACCATAACCTTCAGCTCGTCTTTCAATATCTCTCCACATGTAATTTACCTTATTAAGCTTATCCTTTGGAAATGGAATATTATTCATTTCCTTCATGATTGCCCGAACACTAAATGGTTTCCAATTAAACTGGACATGATGTTTTTTTTCGACATCAAGTATTCTAGTTACAGCTAAATAAGTATAAGTGCTTCCAATTGAAAAATAAAAGTCAATCATTTACTCTTATTTTGACATTGGAGTGGCGCCAGTCTCTAAACTTATAATTTTTCCATCTTTGTATTTATAAACTGCCATTACTGCTTCTACATTTCCGTCATTAAATCTTACTATTGAATGGTGAACTCCAATTTCATCATTTTCATAGACCACTCTTGTTTTATCTTGGTTTATATCACCACTCATTGCCCATTTTATCACATCGGCTTTACCTATGGTGTTTCCTGATTTATGCATTGTAAATTTGAAATCATCATGCAAAAGTTCATTCATGGTAGTTTCATCTTTTTTGTCTATTGCATCAGTATATTTTTTTAATATCGACATCTTAAACTCCTTTAATAATTATTCCGTTGCCTATTGAGTTCTCTAAACGGATTTGTTTTATTGGTTTATATTTCTCAGAGTTATACCACTCTAAAGCTTTTTCGTAACTTGGAAATTTAATAACAACGGTTCTAGGATAAGTCCAAGTGCCTTCAACTAGCGTAGTTTCGCCAGCTTTGACAACATATTCTCCACCATACATCTCAACAATCGGTTTTACTTTTTCTATGTATTCTTTGTACTGCTCGGGTTTTTTTATTTCTATATTGAATATCGCAAACCCAGACATTAGGTATATATTTTATCAGCTAAACCGTAACATAAAATTGCACTCATTAATGTGAATACAAATGGTGCAATAATACCTTCGTTTGTAGTTTTCTCGTTTACTCCAGTTTTATTTATTTTAATTGAATAAAAATTACATAAAAAAATACATAAATTATTTATGAAAACTAAATTTAAGAATCCCCATGTATTTTCTAAACCACCAGGTCTTATAAAACCCACATATATGGACATCAAAAAGACAGCAAGCATAAACGCCCCAGCCATTCTAATCATTATTGCTCCACTGGGATCTATGCCAAATTTTTCCATAAAGTTTTTAGTACCAAAAATGGTTTGAAAAGCATAAACACCAACGCCAATAAAATGAACTAAATAAATTATTAAATAAAATATCCCATTAAATTTTTCTAACATTTTGTCTCCTAATCGTTAAAAACCATTCTCATTTCATCTTGAATTGTACCTTCTTTAAAAACACCCTTCATTTTTTTTTGAAGATCAATAAATTTAGGATCAGCTGACATGTTTTGATCATTTTCAAAAGCTTTGTCTGTAAACTGTTCTCCAACAAGTGTTTCTCTTACTGTTCTGGGGTTACCGCCAATTTGAAAAGAAAAATAAACTTGATGATCAGGATAATGTTTTTTTCTTACTTCTGCTAAACCTTTAGAAATTTCCATTGCCTCACCAAGTTTATCATCATAAACACCGATGGTTCTTGTGTAGATTGCTTTCATAAATCTTCCTCTTAAGCGTTATAGTCCATCACTTGATCAGTGCACTCAGTAAATTTATGAGGTTCAAAGAAGTCGTTCATTTGACCTAATTGATTATTAATGTCAGCTTCACTATTAGCTTTCCACCAGCAAAACATTTGCATCGTATCACCAGGTGTATTCCAAGTCATTTGACATGCAGCTTTATCACTTGTCATTGATTTAATTATATCTTCCATTTTCATTGAAGCCACTATTTCACTAAATTTAGACTTCATTTCTTTTGATTTGAAAGTATGAGTTACCATATAATTTTTCATTTCTTTTCCTTTCTATTTAACTTTTAAAAAGAGCAAGAGCTTCATTCAAAAGTTTTTCAGATTTAGCATGATCACCATTTTTGTGCGCATCCATACCTTGATCTTTAAGTTCTTGAGCTTTTTTAATCTTTTCATCAATATTTTTAGCTAACATCGGACATGAACCTGCATATGCTGAGCTAACAAATAAGACCAAACAAAGCGTTAACATTATTTTTTTCATTTTTTCTCCTTATAAATTTACTTCAGATAGTTCATATAATTTAGCGCTCTCTACACATTCTGCGTAAATAGCCTTCGCGGTAGGATTATTCCCAGTTACAAATTCTTTCATTCCAGCTTCATTATGAACATTCACTTTAAATAACATCCCACTTTTATCTGGAATCATGGCTCCAACAGTTTTTTCTGGATAGGCAACACTTTTTCTAACACCCATCCCTTCATCTGATTGCATCCATCCCATGAAAGTTTCTAATTTACCCTCTTTAAGTTTAAGGAATACTAACATTTCTTTTTCCATTTTTTCTCCTTTTAAATTAATACAAAGTCTGAACTACTTTTTTAACTCTTTCAGCTCCATTCGGAACTAAAGCTTCAACAAATGTATGACATTTTTCAGTTTTAGCTTTGTCGTATTTTGAACCGTAATGTTTATCTACAGCTTTATTTACTCCTTCATCCCATTTTTTTTCTGGAATACCAATTTCAAGAGCATACGTTTTTAAAACTTTTACTGTTGAAATAGATTTTTCTTTCATGCCATATTCAAATTTTTCACCAGATGGTAAAAAGTAATTTGCCATATAAATTCCAACACAATCCCAAGCTTTAGATTTATCTTCATTACTCATATCTGCGTAAGCAGAAGTAAAAGCAAAAAAAGACAAGATTAAAATTATTTTTTTCATAGAACCTCAAAGTTAATTATTTTAACTTAAAAATGTAACTGTTTTGTTACATGCCTGATATGCGATATTATAACCAGCTAGGTACAGGTAAGTTTTTTTCCATTAAAAATGATTTATTAAACATCTTAGAGTTGTATTTATCTGATTTATCACAAAGAATAGTTACGATTGTTTTTCCTGGCCCAAGTTCTTTTCCAAGTCTAATTGCACCAGCGATATTTATTCCACAACTTGTTCCTAAACTTAGCCCTTCATTTTGAATTAGGTCATAAAGTATGGGCAATGCTTCGTGATCGTCAATGGAATATGCATCATCAATTTTTGCGTTCTCAAAATTTTTTGTTATTCTACTTGAGCCAATCCCTTCAGTAATTGATCCACCTTCAGATTTTAATTCACCGTTTTTAATATAATTATAAAGTGCTGACCCTTTAGGATCGGAAAGATAAATTTTAACATTTTTATTTTTTTCTTTCAGTGCATTACTTACACCAGAAATTGTACCACCTGTTCCAGATGAACAAACAAAACCATCAACTTTACCTTCAGTTTGTTCCCATATTTCTTTTCCTGTTCCTTCATAATGTCCTTTAGCATTAGCAACATTGTCGAATTGATTGGCCCAGACAACACCATTGTTATTAGTTGGTCTTAACTCATCTGCTAGACGTCCAGCAATCTTAACAAAATTATTTTCATCTTTATACGGCTTTGCAGGGACTAATCTTAATTCTGCCCCCAGATTTTTTATTGTATCTTTTTTTTCTTGAGTTTGATTATCATTCATTACAATTATTGTTTTATAACCAAGTGAATTCCCTATCAAACCTAATCCAATTCCGGTATTACCCGCAGTACCTTCAACAACAATACCACCTTTAGAAATTAATTTTTTTTCTTGTGCGTCTTTAAGTAATGAGAGTGCAGCTCTATCTTTGACTGACCCGCCAGGATTCATAAATTCTGCTTTACCATAAATGTTGCATCCTGTTAACTCAGAGGCAGCTTTAAGTTTGATTAATGGAGTATTACCTATTGAATCAATAAATGTATTTCTAATATGAACCATTAATTTTCTTTATTATCAGTAACAGCGTAAGGCTTAAATCCTCGTGTAGCGTCCCCAATTTTTTTTGCTGGATTACCAGCCATTATAGATTTTTCTGGAACATCTTTGGTTACAACTGCGTTAGCACCAATTAAAGAATTTTTTCCAACAAGAACAGGTCCTAAGATTTGAGCACCAGAACCTACCACTACATTTTCTTCTAAGGTAGGATGCCTTTTTGAATTTCTTTGTTCATTTGTATTAATGCTTGGAGATGTACCCCCAAGAGTAACATTATGATAGATTGTTACGTTATCGCTTATTTCAGATGTTTCGCCAATGACTACACCCATACCATGATCAATAAATAAATTTTTTCCAATTTTTGCATTTGGGTGAATTTCAATCCCAGTAAAAAATCTTGATAATTGTGAAATAATTCTTGCTACTAAATCAAACTTTGCAATTGCAAAAAAATTTGCAATTCTGTGAAAAAATATCGCCTTTACTCCTGGATAAGTTAATATTAAACTTAATTTAGATTTTGCCGCAGGGTCACGGTCGATTATAGATTGTAAAAAATCATTCATGTTGTATTTATTGTGTCAGTAGATTTAGTTTATATAGTTATTTTAAAGGATATTTAAAGGATTTATTATGTACAAAAATACTAATTGTTTTCATTTAGCTATACCATGTGGTGATTTAGAAACTGCTAAAAAATTTTATAGCGAGACTCTTGGATGTAGCTTAAGTAATTCTGAAAAAGAATGGGCTGATGTAGATTTTTGGGGAAATGAATTAACCCTTCATGCTAGTGATCACAAACTTAGTAATGAAAGACACGATGTTGATATGGGTAATGTCTCAGTTCCTCACTTCGGTGTTCATTTATCAAGAAAAGATTTTGATGCTTTGAAACAAAGATTAAAAGATAAAGGGGCAAAATACTATGATGAGCCTTATCTTAGATTTAAAGGCACAAAGTACGAGCAAGAAACATTTTTTGTTAAAGATCCAAACGATAATATTTTGGAAATAAAAACATTAACAGCAAATCCTGAATAATCTTAATCAAATTACACCAAGGTGTGAAATGACTTTCAGAAGAAATTTATTAAAAATTATTGGTTTATCTTTTGTGTCATTGATTCTGTATCCATATAAGTTGGTACTTTCAGAGACAAAAAAAATAATAAATCAGAACCTTACCAGTAAACAAAAAGAAATTATGTTTAATGAAGGCACTGAAAAACCCTTTACTAGCGAATTATTAAAAGAAAAAAGGAAAGGTTTTTACCATTGTGCCAATTGTGGAAACAAATTATTTTCATCAGAGGCTAAATTCGATAGCGGTACTGGTTGGCCATCATTTAGTGAAGCTTTACCAGGAGCTTTTAAAACAAAAGTAGATTATTCATTTGGTATGAAAAGAATCGAGTATCATTGTGCAAAATGTGGGGTCCATCATGGACACGTTTTTGACGATGGCCCAAGCTCAACTGGTAAAAGATTTTGTAATAATGGGTTGTGTTTACTATTTATCCCTGAAACTTGATAATCATTTTTATTTTTTAAAGATTTAAAGTAAGTTCAGAACATTCAAATATCTATGTTATGGAATTTGCTTTATTGGGTTTTTTAACAGGGTTAAGTCTTATATTAGCTATTGGAGCTCAAAATGTTTTTGTTATAGAACAAGGTCTAAAAAAACAACACGTCTTTTTAGTTTGTTTTATTTGTTCTATATCTGATTTTATTTTAATATTTTTAGGAATATTTCTTTTTCATTATTTTACACAATACTTTACTGCAACAGTAGAGTTAATCTTTAACATTTTATTAATTATTTTTTTAATTCATTTTATATATTCAAAACTAAAATCCTTAAATTCAATAGTAAGTTTTAACGATAGAGTTCCTGAAATCTCAAAATTAAACGTTTTCATAAAAACACTTGGTTTTACTTATTTAAATCCACATGTTTACTCTGATACTGTATTTTTTTTAGGAAATTTTTCTAAAAGTTTTATTTTAAATCAAAAAATATTATTCGGAGCTGGAGCTTCAATAGCATCCTTCCTATTCTTTTTTACTATTGGTTATTTATCTAAATATTTATCCCAATATGCTCAAAGTTTAAAAGTGTGGAAAACAATAAATATTTTTATTATTAGTTTTATGAGTCTACTTACAATTTTTGTTATAATGGAAACTATTAATTAGAATATCCATATTTTTTTAATCTTACATCACCAGTTCTGGCATGAGCTTCCATTCCCTCATATCTTGATATTCTTGCTGCAGCAGCACCAACTAGTTCAGTAGATTCTTTTGTCATTCGTTGAAAACTTAAAGTTTTAATAAATTTACCAACAAATAAACCACCGGTATATTTACCAGCTCCTTTAGTTGGTAAAATATGATTTGTACCCGAACATTTATCTCCATAAGCAACTGTAGTTTCTTCTCCTACAAATAACGATCCATAATTTGTTAATCGTTCATAAAACCATTTTAAATTTTCTGTTTGAACTTCTAAATGTTCTGGAGCGTATTCGTCACTAATCTTAACAATTTCTTCATCAGTATCGCAAAGAATTACCTCACCATAATCTCTCCAAGCTGCTTCTGCACTTTTTCTAGGAACTTCGGGTAATTCTGAAATTAATTCTGGAACTCTCTTTAATACTTTCTCAGCTAACTCTTTACTTGTTGTGTATAACCAACATGGAGAATTATAGCCGTGTTCTGCTTGACCCACTAAGTCTACAGCAACTATCTCTGAATCAGCTTTTGCATCAGCAATTATTCCAATTTCAGTTGGACCCGCAAATAAATCTATTCCCACTTTGCCATATAAAATTCTTTTCGCTTCAGCTACAAACTGGTTTCCCGGACCAACAATGATATCTGCTGGAGGGTTCTTAAATAATCCATTAGTCATCGCAGCAATCGCTGGAACACCACCTAAGTTCAATATTACATCTGCTCCACAGAGATCGGCAGTGTAGACAATAGCAGGGTGGGCACCAACATTTTCTTTTGGAGGGCTACATGCGATTATATTTTTAACACCGGCAACTTTAGCTGTAGTAACACTCATAACAGCAGAAGCGATATGAGCATATCTTCCACCTGGTATGTAACAACCAGCAGTATTAACAGGAACTAATTTTTGACCTGCATATAAACCATCAGATAATTCAACTTCAAAATCTTGACCGTAATTTTTAAGTTGAGCTTTAGCAAATTTTCTTACTCGATCAAAAGAAAATTGGATATCATCTTTAGTTTTTTGATCTAAAGTTTTTTTTATTTCATCAATTCTTTCTTTTGAAACAATTATTTCCCCATCGTATTTGTCAAACTTTTTTGTTAAATCAATACAACCTTGTTCTTTTGTAGTTTCAATGTCTTTTAATAAATCTTGAACTATTCCTGTTGTCTTATTGTCATCTGTTGATGATGTTTTTGGAGATTTTTTTAGATATGTGATAGCCATATTAATTATTTACTATAGTTGAATTATTTAAGACAATTTCAATTTTATTGCAATCAAACAATTAATCTAAAGCAACAACAGCTGCAGCAATAGAAGCTAATCTTGCTGGAGCATCATCAGAACGACTAGTTATTACTACTGGAACTTTACCACCAACAACCACACCTGCTGCACACGCTCCACAAAAATATATAAGCATTTTTACTAATCCATTTCCCGTTTCAACACTTGGAACCAGTAATACGTCAGCCATACCAGCTACACTATTTTGTATTCCTTTAATAGCAGCAGATTTTTTTGAGATACTATTATCAAATGCTAACGGACCAAAAACATCGGCATTTAAATTTTCTTTTTTTGCTAATTTAGTTAATTCTTCAGCCTCTTTCGAACTTGGAACACTATCTAAAATTTCTTCAGTAGCAGATAATATTGCGACCTTAGGTTTTTCAATACCAATTCTATTGGAAAAATTAATAACATTTTTAAGAATATGTAATTTTGTTTTTACATTAGGCAAAACATTCAATGCTCCATCAGTAATTATTAAAGGTTTATCCTCTTTTCCTAAAGTCATATGCCAAATATGACTTAATCTGGTTTTTCCAAGTAAACCATATTCTCTTTTCAAAACTTCTTTCATTAGAACGTCAGTATGAATATGGCCTTTAACAATAATTTTGATCTTTTGTTCGCTCGCAAGTTTTGCAGCAATGACGGCTGTATTGTTTTCAATAGGTTCATGAATTATCTCATAATTTGAGATATCCCATTTTAAATCTTGTGCGCACTTATTTATTTCTTTTTCATCACCTATAAAAATTGGCTCAATTAGATTTTCTTTAACAGCATCTTGCACCGACTGCATAGGAAGAGGTTTTCCTGCATTAACAATCCCTGCTTTAACACCTTTCTTTTTATGAGCAACGTTGAGCAAGTTATCAGGACAAATAATTTCTTTTTTGGACAGCATGACTATTTTTTTAAATCTACTAAATCTTTTTTGATAATTTTTGACAATTTGATTTCTTTTTTTACGTTCATTCTAAACCTTTTATCTTTATTTTGACCAGGATACATTATCTCTTTTACTCCTTTTATTTTAGGCAATCTTTTAATCGTTTTAATATTATTCTTAATTCTTGAGGTATAATTTTTGACAAATAAGTTTGTTTTAAATGTGATAAACAAATGTCCAATATTTTGTGGACCTGAAAAATCATCAAAAGGATCCTTAACCTTACCTGCATGATTTCCACCAGTTAAAACACCACTTAGAATATCTACCATCCACGCTAAACCTGAACCTCTAAAACCTGCAATAGGTAATTGAACTCCGTAAAGAGCCTTTTTTGCATCCGTTGTAGGTTTACCAAATTTATCTAATGCAACACCTTTTGGTATTTTTTGATTATTTCTAGCTGCAAATCTAATTTTTCCTCTATTAATTTTTGCAATAGCTGTATCTAATATAAAAGGTACCTTTGCTCCAGTTGGAGAGCCAAAACATATGGGATTAGTTCCAAACAAACTTTTTTTTGCACCATAAGGAGCGATTGCTGGTGGAGCGTTAGTATAAATCATAGTGATTAAATTTTTTTTGACTGCTTGCTCAGCGTAATATCCAGACAATCCATAGTGACCACTATTTTTTACTGCCACTAAACCGATACCTGTTTTTTTGGCACATTCGATTGCTTTTCTAATCGCAAGATCAGCTGCAACGAAGCCAATACTATTATCAGCATCAATGTGAGCTATCGATTGAGATATTTTTTTAACTTTTATTCTAGGTTTTGGATTAATAACTTTTTTAGATATTCTTTCACAATACATTCTTAATCTAGAAAGACCATGACCATAAGCACCAACTAACTCGGCATTAATCAAAGCATTAGCTGAAATAACAGCATGTGGATTACTTAATCCGTAATTTTTAAAAATTTTGATAACTTCTTTTTTAAGATTTTCTGTTTTCAAATTAGCCTTTTCCACGCCATGGAATTGTTTTGTCTATTATTTTTCTCAAGGTGACATCAAATAATAAACCAAGCATTCCCATTATAAATATAGTGATCCAAATAACTTCATATTGAAAATATTTTTTAGCAACGTTTTCAACGAAACCAATTCCAGTTGTTCCAGCTAAAAATTCGGCAGCAACCAGAGTTCCCCAACACATTCCTACTGCAACTCTTATTCCAGTAAGTATTTCTGGTAAAGAGTTGGGAAAAATTACATACCTCAAGATTTGTTTTTTTGATGCACCAAGTGAGTGAGCTGCATGGATTTTTGATAACTGAGTACCAGAGGCACCAGCTCTCGCAGAAATAATCATGATTGATAATGAGACCATAAATAACAAGAAAACCTTGCCAGTATTATCTATTCCTAAAACCGAAATGATTAAAGGAGCCCAAGCCAGAGGGGGAACAGGTCTGTAAAGCTCAATTAACGGATCAAAGAAACCTTTGGCAAATCTATTTAATCCCATAAATAATCCAAGCGGTACACCAATTAATATTCCAAACACTAATCCTAAAAATACTCTTAAAAATGAATCCCAAATATGACCATAAGGCACTGGTACTTTAAATAACTTAAAGTCTCCTGTTACTAATTTTAAAACTTGGCCTTTAAAATTTTGTTTAACAATTCCATCTTGAGTGTGAACTGGGTATTCACCAGGTAAAATATCAGCTATCCAATCTGGTAAAATAAAACCAATCATTTTACTAACATCAACCAGTTCTACCCATAGAAGAGGAATTTCTTTATAACCTACACTCGGTTTAAGCATAAGCATAAACTTATCAAATGTATCTGACGGCTTTGGTAGCCATCTACCAGATCCTTGTTCTGAACAGCTTGGCCCACTTGCAACAATAGTACCAGCTGGAAATAAAAATATATCTACAAATCTCAATCCCCCTTGAGCTTCTTTTTGGGCAACATCAAAATTGATAATTGCATTTTGCATTTCGTTTAACGCATTGGGTGGATATATGCTTGCAAATTCTATTCGTCGTGCAATTTTAACAATATCTTTAGCGTAAGTTGAAGCTACTTCTTGAGTATCATCTAAATTTTTTCGATAAGCTTTGATCTCATCTTTGAGCTCTTTTATTTTATCTTTAAATTGAGGATTATGATTTCTTAACTTAAAGAATTCATCACTAATAATTTGTAATTCTTTTGCGGCAGCATCAAATTTTAAACCTCTTTTAGTCTCTGGAACCAAAGGTACTTCGATAGTATTTTCTATAGACCCCGTTCCAGACTGAACCTTTATAATTCCCCAATCTCCTTGCTCACTTACTGCTTTAAGTCTCTCATTGGCTTCTTGTTCTGTTTCAAAAGGATATTCAGGTTTTCTAAAATTTTCTGTTAATAGGTTAATTTTTCCAGTGATGTCATCTATTTTGAATTTTGTCTCATTTTCAATTAAATCCTCATTAGTCAATAAAGGAATTAACTGAATAGTTTTGTTGATAAATTCTGTAAGATCTGTTTTTTGTTGCAAGTTAAGATCTTCAGAAAGTTTGATTTCATTTAAAGTTGCTTTAAGATTTTTATTTTCTTTCTTAATTTGAGCAGTACTTTTGAATTCTCGTTGCTCTATTGGAAATTGATATTTTAAACCTAATAAAGAATCGTTAACTTTTGCTACTTGGCAAAGTTCATTAGCTGATTTTGGGTAAAAACCTTTTGCAATATCCCAAGAATAGTAAAGCCATACCAATAATAGAAAGCTACTTCCGACTATAATCCAATGAGTACCACCTCTTGCCCTTTCAGGATTTCCAAAAACAGCATCAACTTTTTCAGTTTTGATTAATCTTCTTCCATAGAGAATACAGCCAATGACTGCAAAAAAAATTAAAAAGGTGACTATTTGAGTTAACATTTAATTGTCTTTTCCCATAATTTCTTCTTCCATATTCCAAATCATCTCTAATATTTCTTCACGTTTCGCAGAAAAATCTTTGTTCTTTTTAATCTCTCTTAGATCTTCTTTCAGTCCCATTGAGGCAAATGGAAGATTGTATTCTTTATGAATTCGCCCTGGTCGAGGCGCCATAACATATAATCTTTCACCAAGTAAAAGAGCTTCTTCAACTGAGTGGGTGATTAAAATAATTGTTTTCCCTGTCTCTTTCCAAATTTTTAAAACTAGAGACTGCATTTTTTCTCTTGTTAACGCATCAAGGGCTCCTAAAGGTTCATCCATTAAAATTAGGTCAGGATCATTAATCAAACATCTTGCAAGAGCAACTCTTTGCTGCATACCACCAGAAAGTTGATAGGTTGGAGTATTGCCAAAACCTTTTAAGCCAACTATTTCTAACCATTCATCAACTTTTTTTTGAGTTTCAATTGGATCTTTTTTTTTCATTCTTAAACCAAAGTTGACATTTTCTGCAACTGTTAACCATTCGAACAATGCACCTTGCTGAAAAACCATGCCTCTTTCTACACCAGGTCCATCAATCTCTTTACTATTTAAAGTAATACTTCCGGAAGTTGGTCGAATAAATCCTGCGGTAATATTTAATAAGGTTGTTTTTCCACAACCTGATGGTCCAAGAACTGTTAAAAGCTCTCCTTTTTTAAGAGTAAAATTTAAATCTTTTAAAGCGTGAACAGTTTCTCCTTTCGGAGTTTTAAAAATCATATTAAGATTTTGAGAAACTAGATCACTCATCTGTTCACTTTATATTAGAATTTATAGTAAAAAAATAGGCACCAATTTAATAAAAAATTGGCGCCTATTTAAATTTTAATTACCTTAAAATTACAAAGGTAAGAAACTCGTATCTACGTTTCCTCTTGGTGTTCCCATTCCTTTTAGGAATGCATCAAGATTTCCACTTTCCATAGAACTTTTTGTTTCCTCTGGAGTTAGAAATTTGAAACCACTTAAAGTTTCTTTCATGTCAGGAATTTTCATCTCTGAAGCTTTTGACATTGCATTCATATCGCTTTTACCAGCTCTATATCTTGCATTAGCTTCATGAGTTACTTCGATGAAAGTTCTCAACATTCCTGGATTTTCTTTCATAAACTTTGTAGTTACAGAAGTAATATCAATCCCTAGGATACCTGCATCTCTAGCTTCTTGAACTGTTAGTAATCTAGATCCAACTGCAGTAGCAGCTTTAATAGAATTACCACCAAATAAACATGCCATTACAACATCACCGCTTACTAAAGCAGCAGCACCTTCTTCAGGGTCCATTTGAATGATATCCATTTTTTTTCTATCTGCTCCAACAACTTTCATACTTTCATCAAAAACATATTCCGCCATTGTCCCAAGTGGAACAGCAACTTTTTTACCTTCTAATTCAGTTGCATTCGCTTTTGTAATTCCAGATGCATTAGATGTAACACAAGTTGTTCCTCCCATTCCGTATTCCATAGCAATATCAACTAATTTGATAGGTGCTTTAGATTTTACTGCGTTAATGAATGGAACTAAACCTTGAGAATAAGAAATATCTATATCTCCTGCTAACATCGCATCAGTCATAGCACCACCATTAGTAAAGTTAGTCCACTTTACAGGAACCCCTAGAGCTTTTGCGAAGTTTTTCTTCATCATGTCCTCTAGATTTGGACTTGGCCACTCTAAAAAGTAAGCAACTCTAACTTCATTTGCTGCTGAATTAGCAACAGATATTGAAAGATTTAGAGCTACAAAACATCCAAGAATAAAACTAATTATTTTTTTCATTTATGCCTCTTCCTTGTTTATTTATATGTTTCAATTTTAAGATTAATTTGACCTATATGTAAAACAAAAAAATGATCATAATAGTTACACAACTTAAAGTTGTGACATTATTTTGGTGGTTAATTTAAGTTAATTAGTCTAAGGATTCATTTATTAAGTATTTAAAAATTTAATTATGAGCTCAGAAAAAAGAACATCAGTACCTAATTCACTTAATGAACATTGGATGCCATTTACATCTAATAAGGATTTTAAAGAAAATCCAAAATTAATTGTTGAAGCAAAGGGGTTTATTTAAAAAATCATCATGGCAAAACTCAAATTGATGCAAGTTCAGGATTATTTTGTAATCCTTTAGGACATGGAAGAAAAGAAATTATCGAGGCAATTACTAATCAATTAAATACTCTTGATTATTGTCAGCCGTTTCAACAAGGTTTTGGGGGTTCATTTGAATTAGCAACAAGAATTTCAAAACACACACCAGGAAACTTAAATAAAATTTTTTATACAATATGCGGATCCACGGCAGTAGAAACTGCAATTAAGATTAGTATCGCTTACCATAAAGCAAGAGGTGAAGGTCAAAGATTTAGATTTGTTGGAAGAGAACGTGCTTACCATGGGATGAATATTGGAGCAACATCAGTTGGTGGCATGATCAATAACGTTAAGGCGTATGCAAGTGTATTGATGCCAGGTGTTGTCCATATGAGACATACACATTTAGATGAGCATAAATTTATCTCAGGTCAGCCAGAAACAGGAGCTGAAATTGCTGATGACCTAGAAAGAATTTGCACTAATTTTGGTTCTGAAAATATCGCAGCTTGTATTGTAGAACCTATTGCCGGTTCAACAGGAACTTTAGTTCCACCAGTTGGATATTTACAAAGACTAAGAGAACTTTGTGACAAACATAAAATACTTTTGATTTTTGATGAAGTTATCACGGGTTGGGGAAGAACTGGTTCGGCTTTTGGAGCTCAAGAGTTTGGAGTAACACCTGATATAATGACTATGGCAAAAGCGACGACTAATGGAATAGTTCCTTTTGGTGTGGTCGCTTGTAAAGAGGAAATTTATGATGCAGTGATGGATAATTCTCCAAAAGGTGCAATAGAATTATTTCATGGTTATACATATTCTGGAATTCCAGTTTCAGTTGCTGCAGCATTAGCAGTTCAGGATATTTTTGAAAAAGAGGATATTTTTAATAGAGCAAAAGAGCTTGCTCCTTACTTCCAAGAAGGTTTATTTTCTCTTAAAGATATTGATGTCGTCGACAACATAAGAGGTTATGGAATGATGGGTGGAATAGATATTAAAACTGATGGTAGACCCGGTAAAGCAGGTTTAGCTACCTTCAAGCATTGTTACGATGCAGGAGTAAATTTCAAAGCGACTGGTGATTGCTTAATTATAGCACCAATGTTTATTTGTGAAAAAAAACATATTGATGAAATTATAGAAAAACTAAGAACAGGAATTACTAATTACGCAAAGAGTAAAAAGAATTAAATTTCGTTAATGAGAATTGGCGTACCTAAAGAAATAAAACCTCAAGAAAATAGAATTGGCCTGACACCGGATAGTGTAAAAACTCTCGTTTCAGAGGGTCATGAAGTTTTAATTGAAAATAACGGAGGTTTTGAAGCAGGTTTCGATAATGATCAGTACAAAAATGCTGGGGCAAAAATTATAGAAAAAGCTGCTGATATTTTTAATGACGCTGAGATAATTGTAAAAGTTAAAGAGCCTCAAAAAGTTGAGGTTGAAATGATTAGGGAAAATCAAATTGTTTATACCTATTTACATTTGGCTGCTGCAAAAGAATTAACTGAGGGTTTAGTAAAATCAAAAAGTATTAATATTGCCTACGAAACTATTACAGATGACAATGGACGACTTCCTTTACTGGCACCTATGAGTGCTGTAGCTGGACGTATGTCAGTCCAAGCTGGAGCACATTGTCTAGAAAAAAATCAAAAAGGTAGGGGAGTTTTATTAGGAGGAGCTCCTGGTGGTGAGCCTGCAAATGTTTTAATTTTAGGTGGAGGAGTTGTTGGAGAAAATGCTGCAACAATAGCAACTGGTATGAAGGCAAAAGTTCATGTTGTCGATAAATCAGAGGCAAGATTAAAAGAATTAGTTGATATGTTCGGAGATAAAATTATTCCAGAACAAAGCGACAAAATAGATTTAAAAAAGTTAGTAGCTGAAGCTGACTTAATAGTAGGTGGGGTCTTAATCCCGGGAGCAGAGGCACCAAAATTAGTTACTAAAGATATGCTTAAATTGATGAAAAGAGGTTCTGTAATTGTTGATGTTGCAATCGATCAAGGTGGATGTGTAGAAACAAGTAAACCCACAACATTTAATGATCCAACTTTTATAGTGGATAATGTCGTTCATTACTGTGTAGCGAACATGCCAGGTGGAGTTCCAAGAACTTCCACTATCGCATTGAATAAAGCAACACTTCCGTATTTGATTAAATTAGCAAACAAAGGTTATCAAAAAGCTCTAAGTGAAGATAAAAACTTTCTAGCGGGATTAAATGTTCACAAGGGTCATGTCACTTATAAAGCGGTTGCAGATGTTTTTGGACATGAATATGTAAACCCAGGAGATGCAATCAATAAATAATTAGATGGAAAAAAAACTTCCAAGTAGCACAAAAGTTGTTGTAATAGGAGGTGGGGTAGTAGGTTGTTCTGTTGCTTATCATTTAGCTAAATTTGGTTGGAAAGACACAACCCTTTTAGAAAGAGATCAATTAACCTCAGGAACAACTTGGCATGCAGCGGGTTTAGTAAGTCAGTTGGGTCCATCTGCAGCAGTCACAAAAATTAGAAAATATACTTTAGATTTATATAAAGAGCTTGAAAAAAAAGTTGATCATTCTGCAGGTTTAAGATTAAACGGAGCACTTTCAATCGCTCAACATAAAGGAAGATGGCAAGAACTTCAAAGACAAGCAACGACCGCACAACTTTATGATGTTGATGTAAGAATTTTAGACAAGGATCAAATTAAAAAAGATTATCCCATAATCAATACAGATGAAGTTATAGGAGGAATTTTAATGCCAGGCGATGGTGCTGCAGATCCATCAGGTGTTACCCATATGTTGGCTAAAGCAGCAAGAATGGAAGGTGCACAAATTTTTGAAAAATCACCTGTTGAAGAAATTTTAACTAAAGATGGAAAAATTTCTGGAGTTAAAGTCAAAGGCCAAAAAATTGAATGTGAATATATTGTTTTAGCCTCAGGTATGTGGTCAAGGCAAATAGGAGAAAAAGCTGGTGTAAGTATTCCATTATACCCAGCAGAACATTTTTACATAATCACTGAACCGATTGAAAATTTATCCAGAACTTTACCAGTGGTAAGAGATTTTGATAATCGAACTTATATAAAAGAAGATGCAGGAAAAATATTAGTTGGAATTTTTGAAGGAAATTCGATTCCTGCTTGGAATAAAACTAATAAAGTACCAGAAGATTTTTCCTTTGGTGAGTTCCAAGAAAATTTTGAACATTTTGAACCTTATTTAGCTTCAGCAATTAAAAGATTTCCAATTTTAGAAACTGCTGGAATTAGAAAATTTTTTTCAGGACCTGAATCTTTTACTCCTGATACCAACACATTATTAGGAGAAGTTCCTGAAATAAAAAATTTTTTCGTATGTTGTGGGTTAAATAGTATTGGAATTGGCAGTGGTGGTGGAGTTGGTAAGGTTACAGCGGAGTGGTTAATGACTGGTCATATTAATGAAGATATTTTTAGCTATGATATAAAAAGATTTCAAAAATTTCATTCAGAATTAGGTTTTATCAAAAAAAGAATTACCGAGTCATTGGGAGATTTGTATGGAATGCATTGGCCCTTTAAACAACACAAAACTTCTCGAGATATAAAAAAACTTCCACATCATGATAATTTGAAAAGCTTTGGAGCCTGCTTTGGTGTTTCAGGTGGATATGAAAGACCCATGTGGTTTGCACTTGATGGTGAAAAAGCGGAATATGAATATAGTTATAACTATCAGAGTTGGTATCCCTCAGCTGAGTATGAAACAAATAATACGATAAAAAATGTTGGATTATTTGATTTAACCCCTTTTTCAAAATTTGAAATAAAATCTGATAAAGCCCATCAAGAATTACAAAGAATTTGTACTGCAAATATTAAGAAAGACGTTGGCAAATGCACTTATACTCATATGTTAAATTCAGATGGAGGAATTGAGACTGATTTAACTATAGTGGCGATAGATAAAAACCATTTTAGAATAATAAGTTCTGCAGCAACAAGAGAAAGAGACAAGCATCACATCAAAAAATATTTAAATAAAGATATTGAATTGAAAGATGTAACTGATGATTATTGTGTTTTTGGTTTATTTGGACCCAAAAGCAGAAATCTTTTAAGTTCATTAAGTAAAGATAATTTTGATAATGAAAATTTCAAATTTGGAACAGCAAAATTTATTTCAATCGAGGATATTAAAATTTGGACACAGAGATTGTCTTATGTTGGGGAGTTAGGATATGAACTTTACGTTGAAGCCAAAGATGCGAAAAATATTTATGAATTGATTATAGAAAAAGGTAAAAATTTTAATCTTTCAAATTGTGGTATGCACGCAATGGATATTATGCGAATGGAGAGTGGTTTTCTACATTGGGGACACGATATTTCGCCTGAGGAAAATCAATATCAAGCAGGCTTATCTTTTACAATCAGTAATAAAAAAAATGTAGATTTTATTGGTAAGTCAGCTCTTGAAAAAATTAATAATAAGAAGATCAAAACAAGATTTGCTATGTTTACTTTAAAAGATAGTAAACCTGGAGAACCACTATTACTTCATGATGAGCCTATTTATTTAGAAGATAAGATAATAGGTAGATCAACTTCAGGAAATTACTCTTTTAACTTTAAGAAAAATCTGACTTTTGGTTACATCAAAAACGATTTTTCCAATGAAAAATTGAAAGATAGTAAATTATTTATCGAGGTTGAGAAAAGAAAATACGAAATTGAATTGATTAATAAACCATTAAAACAGACCAATTTTAAGATAAATTAAACCTTATTTTTTAAAAGAAAAACAAATATAAAGCCAGTGATGTACATAATCAAAGCATATGCAGCTGTTGGAGTTATGTAGACTATATCTGTACCGAATATTTGTGTAGAAACAAATATTGCTAAAGTACCATTTTGTAATCCACATTCTAAAGCAATACATTTTTGTTGTTTCACTCCTGAGGCAAAAGTTTTACCAAGGTAATAAGCGACAATCATCATTGTTATATTTAGAATAAAAGTAATGAATCCTGCTTGCATAAGAAAATCTATAAAACTTTCTCTTTCTTCGAAAAATGCAGCAATAAAAAAAATAACAAATAGTATTATGTTGAGTTTTTCAAATATTTGAATTTTCGAATTTACAAAATTATCAGCAAACTTTCTTATAATCATCCCTAAGATTACCGGAACAGTTACAACCAAAAACATTTTTAGCGCTATACCAGTCATTGAAATATTTTGAGAAATATTTGTAATTCCAAGTAAATCAGCTGATGTAAAGATTATAAGAGGAACGGTAATAATAGAAATTAAACTGATTATAGCCGTTAAAGTAATAGATAAAGCAACATCTCCATTAGCAAATTTTGTTAATATATTCGATGTAACTCCACCTGGCGCAGAAGCAATTACCATAACTCCGATTGCTATTTCAGGTGATATATTAAAAATAATAATTAAAAAGTAAGCAACCAATGGAAGAATAATTAGTTGAGAAAAAAAACCAACAAAAAAATCTTTTGGAGTTTTTAATACTCTCGTAAAATCTTCAATTTTTAAACCCAAACCTAAACCCAACATTATTAATGCGAGTATTATAGGTGCTATTTTTATTACTATATCCATGACCCCTCTGTGTAATGAAAAATATTTATAAAATATTAAAGTTTTATGAAATTGCAATCAAATTCAAAATTCTTGTTATAAATTTTGATTTTTCCCTAAAAAAATCTAATTGATAATTAAGTATTTGATCTCTGTTATTTCCCGTTAGAAAATATTGTTTTTTATCATTAACTTTTAAATTTCCTTTTTTAATTAAAAATTTACATTTTCTTATAACTGTTGCTCTTGGAATATTTGTCATTTCTGAAATAGACATAGCACTTAAACCTGGTTTAGTTAATTGAAGAGGATTAGTAAATGTATTATCAACAAAATGTCTGTTATCTCTATTTATAGAGAAGTCTCTTGGAAATGTTTTTGTATTTAATGCTTGATGCATCATAATTGTTCCTATGACATGAACAGTCGTTAAGTCATTAAACATTTTTTGATAACCAACAATCCATGGAATTTGCATTCTATAATACCATCTCCAACATAACGTAAAATTTTTTTTTATTAATTTTTCTAAACTATTCTTGTCGATTTTTTTATCGTATATTTTTTCTTTATTTAAAAGCTCTCCTACTTTAGCAAGATATTTAGAGGTTAGTGGTATTTGACTTTCTGGTTTAACATATACATAAGCAGATCCATCAATTTCAACTTGTTTTTTTTTTCTCTTGATAACGCCTATTTTTTCTAATTCTAAAACTTTACGTCTTAAAGTTTCTTTAGGTAAACTAAGTTTTTCACATAATTCTGAGATACTAAACTTATCTATTTGTAAATTATCTTTTGCATAATATTGGTCGTAATTTTGTGTAATATTAACTTGATGATAAAAATTTAAAGTTTTTTCAACTAAGGAAATTATTATTAAAAATTTTATGTGATCTTGAAAAGACTTGTAGATTCCATTAATCCAATTCCACTGATGTGTTATCCAATCTGTCCCTAGGGCTTCATAATTTTGTAGAATACAATTATAAACTTGATCCTCTGAGAGTTTTTTTGAAAAATCTATTTGTTTAGCTTTCATAAATTAAAATTAGATATTAATGACCCAAATTGAACACATGTCAACTTTATACGGACCCATATTGAACTTTTTTGTAAATTGAAAAAAATTGCACTTTATGATTTATAGACTAAATGAAAAATAAGGGCTTTACAGATTTAAACACTGAAATCAAGACCCCAAACGTTTTCAGTGAAGCTGAAAAGCCTTTTAAAAGAAGAGTTGATATCAACATTTTAAAATCAAAACTTCAAGAAACTGAGAGTAGAGAGTTCAAAAAAAATCTTATCATTCTTGTATTGTTATTTACATTGTTGGGAACTTTAGGGATCATCCTCTCATTATAATGAAATTTGCAAATATAAGTTTTTCATGGTTTAATAAGGTAATGAAAAGTTCTGGTTTTAACGTTAAAGAAAAATTAGTCGAAAAATATCTTGTTAAAGATAATGTAAAAAATCAATCGAAGAGCACAAATATTAATGTTTTGCTAAATAGAGTAAGGGCTGAAAAAAAAAGTGAGAGTATGAAAAAAATATATTTTTCTGCTGTGGCTTCTACTGGTTTAGTATTATTTGGACTTCTGATTTTCTAAAAGTTATTTTGTAAAAGTTTCATTAAACTGATTGCTGACCCTTACAAAAGTCGTACATTTACTTAGTTGTTTTAAAGATGGTGCACCAACGTAAGTACAGCTGCTTCTTACACCACCAAGAATATTTAAAATAGTATCATTAATTTTTCCTCGGTAATTTACCTTAACAGATCTTCCCTCACTACTTCTATAATTGGAAAGACCTCCATAATGTTTTTTATTAGCAACCTCTGAACTTGAACCATAAAATTCAATATATTTTGAACCATTTTTTTTTATTATTTTTCCACCCCCTTCATCATGACCTGCCAACATTCCACCCAGCATAACAAAATCAGCACCTCCACCAAAACCTTTTGCAACATCGCCAGGACAAGTACAACCTCCATCAGCAATAATATGTGCTCCTAAACCATGAGCTGCATCTGCACATTCAATTACAGCACTTAATTGAGGGTAGCCAACTCCTGTTTGTATTCTAGTAGTACATACACTTCCCGGACCAATACCTACTTTTACAATATCAGCACCACTTAAAACTAATTCTTGTGTCATATCTGCGGTAACAACGTTTCCCGCAATGATAGTTTTTGTTGGATATTTATCTCTTACTGATTTTATAAATTTTGTAAAATGTTCTGTATATCCATTAGCTACATCTATACATATAAATTTAAAAAAACTAAATTCTTTTAATACTTTATCTAAAGTTTGAAAATCTTCTTTTTTAATACCAACACTTAAAGCTATGTTTTGATAAATTTTCTTTATATTTTTATTTTGTTTAATTTTTTTAACATCGTGTTGCTTTGTAAGACATGTTATCATGCCATGCTCGTTTAACTTTTCTGCTACACTAAGTTCTCCAACACCGTCCATATTGGCAGCTATTATTGGGATTCCTGACCATTCATTTTTACTGTACTTAAATCGATAAGTTCTTAATAGATTTACATCCTTACGACTTTTTAATGTGCTTCTTTTGGGTCTAAATAAGACATCAGAGTAGTCTAATTTAAGCTCTTCTTCTATTCTCATTAAATGAAAGATAACTTTGATATTCTAAATATCAATTATATTATTAGTTGAAAAAAATACTTTTAGTGGATAATTACTACTTATTCTAGGTAAATGATTAGATACGCTCTACTTATAATTTTCTCTCTAATTTTTAGTCAGAACTCATATGCTGAATTTACTTTTGTTCAAACAAAAGACGTCGTAGGTGATACTCCTGGAGTTAGAGGAATAAACTTTAAACCAGACGGAACCATAATGTATATCACTAATCGGGAGACTAATCCTGATACAGGTTCTGCATATATTATTGAGTACTCCTTAAGCACACCATTTGATATAAGCACTGCCACCATATCCTTTACAGGAGGGACGCCAAAAGGTACTGCATTAACATGTCCAGTAGAAGGAGTAGGTCAAATGACTTTACCTCATGCAATTGAATTTAAACCAGATGGGACAAGAATGTTTATAACTACAAACCAAGGTATAGGTTCTTTTGATCTTGGAGTTTGGCAATTTAAATTAACTACTCCATGGGACTCGACAACTTTGGTTTGCGAAAAAATATATGAAATAGACATAGACGATGCAGGGAATGAAGATCAAGTGAGAACTTTGGCTTTTAAACCTGATGGAACAAGAATGTTTGTTGGCGGAAGAGATTTAGATAAATTAAGACAATATGATTTAGCAACTCCTTTTGATCTAAGATCTGGAGTTACTCCAGGTGGAGTTTCAGCTGATTTATCAAGTATTGAGACTAATATGAGAAATATTCAATTCAATCCAGATGGAACCCAGTTGTTTTTATCTGGTAATGAAGAAAAAGTTGGAAGAATGAACAAAATCAATTTAAGTACTGCCTACGATATTACAACCTTATCATCTACAGCTGAAACATTTGATTTAGGAAGCAGAGCAAATCACATGATGGGATTTATATTTGCTTCAAACTTTACAAAATTATTTGTTACTACCGATAGTGAAAGTAGTACTCCTGGTGATAATGAAATTCATGAATATGAAATTGATTGTGCAGGAACTATAACTTGTGCTGATCCTTCTGCTAATTCTGATGTGAAAGCTATCATTGAAGCTAATGTAGAATCAGCTAAACGTATTATTCAAAGTAACACTCTTCCAATATTTCATAGAATGGAATGGTTAAGAAGACATAAAAATAAAGATAACCTTTCTAATTTGAATGCGGAAATTGATTTTACAAATCAAACTGTTGCAAAATTTGCTAACGCTCTTAAGTCTTTAAAAAAAGAAAAGGATCGTTCTTACAATAGTGATGATTGGTTTGAATGGAGTGAAGGAAGAATTGTTTTAGGAAACAAACATGCTAGAAATACGTCCTCTAGAGATTTTCATAACCTGGGTGTTTCAATAGGTGCTGATAGAATTAAAAAAGAAGATAGAGATAAAATGTATGGTTATGTTTTTCAGTATGGAACAGATGTTATTCAAATTGGTAGTAATGGTACAAAAGTAAATACTGATGTTTATAGCTTAGCTCTATATGAAACAAAACTTAGAGACAATCAGGTTTTCACGGATGGTATTATTGGTATCAGTCATCTTGATATTGGCCATAAAAGAGTAATTAATGGAAATACGTTAAGAGGTGACAGAGAAGGACAACAAATATTTGGCTCAATTAATTTTGGAAAAAGAATTATAGATGAAAAATTTAATTTAAATCCAGGAATTAAATTAGATCTTGGATACACTAAACTTAAAATATTAAGGGAACAAACTACAATAGGTAATAGTCGTGCCGATGCATTAATCTATAAAGATCAAGAAATTAAAACTGCGATTGCAACAATTGGAATTCTTTTTGATACGACAGACGAAAAAGGTGACACAATTGTAAATCATCATGGAAGGTTGGAATACGTTGGAGATCTAAGCTCATCCTCTGATGCAGAGTTTTATTTTATAAACAATCCAAGCACATTATATAATTATTCAACAAGCAATAAATCAGAACATAATTACAGAGTTGGTTATGGTATTGATACAACTTCAATTTCTGGTTGGTCAACTGTAGTAAATTTTGAAAGATTTGGTGCTAGAGGCAAAGGTCATAGTAATGAACTTTATTTATCTCTAGGATATGTACCAATTGATGAAATCAAATATGCATTTAACATAAATGATTTTAAAAGTGCTGGATTAGAATTTACTAAAAAAATTAATGATTTAGATTTAAAAATTATTTCAAATTATGATTTTTTAAGTGTAATACCCAATTATAATGCAAGCATATTAATAAGTAATAGATTTTGATAGGAAGAAATTTTTATATTTTTTTCTAAAACAGATTATATTTAAACTTAGATTAACTTTACACTTTTTGATAAAAATTGAAAATGAATAACAAAAAAAACTCAATTATTGAGAAAAATTTTGCAAAAGCTTTTCAAAACCATCAAAAAAATAATTTTGAGATTGCAGAGAGTTATTACAAAAAAAATTTAAAAAAAGATTTTAATCACTTTAAATCCATTTTTTATCTAAGTGCATTATATCTACAAACAAAAAGATTTGATTTAGCAAAACCATTACTTTTAAAAGCAATTCAAATAGAACCCAATAATGCAGTGGCTCACTATAATCTTGGTCTATTATACAAAGAGCTAAGAAAGTACCAAAAGGCATCAAGTTATTATGAAAAAGCAATTCAAATTCAACCAAACAATATAAATGCACTCAATAATTTTGGAAATCTCCAAATAGAATTAGGGGAATACCAAAAAGCAATAAGTAGCTTTGAGAAAGCAATTCAAATTCAACCTAATAACGCAATTTATTATAACATCCTAGGAAATGTATTGGGACAGTTAGGAGAGTATCATAGGGCATCAAGTAGTTACGAGATGGCAATAAAAATTCAACCTGATTATGCTGATGCTCATAATAATCTTGGAAACGCATTAAAGGAATTAGGGGAATATCAAAAAGCAATAAGTAGTTACAAAAAAGCAATACGAATTCGAGATAACTCAGCAACAACTTATTATAATTTAGCTTTAGTGTATAAAGAATTAGGAGACCAGCAAAAAGCAAAAGACAGTTATGAAAAGGCTGTAAAGTATGAACCTGAAAATTTAATTTATCTTTTTGATTTGAGTCAATTAAAAAAAGAAATTTTAGACTTTGACTTAAGAAATAAAATATTTGAAATTATTGAAAGTAAAAATTCGACAAAAGAAAACATTGCCTATGGAAATTTTTTGTTATCAAAGTATGAATTAAAAAGTAATAATTATGAAAATGAAGTTAATTATTTATTAAAAGCGCATAATAATTTTTTTGAGGCAAAAAATTTAAAGTTTAAAAATGAGGTTGACTACTGGTTAAATGTATTGCCCAAAAGAAAAGAAATATTTAATTTAAATAAATATAATAATGATATTATTAAAAAAAATCATTCAATAAAACCCATTTTTATAATTGGTGTCCCAAGATGTGGATCAACTTTAATAGAAAAAATAATTGCATCAGGTAAAAAATATATTCCTATTGGAGAGGAGACAGGAATTATACATAAGACTGTTAAGAAATTAATAAATGGTAAGCGGCAATTGAATTTAGAGTTAAATCATTTCTACAATGAAACAATAGAGATGTATAAAAAAAAAAAATTAATTCTAGAAAAGAGCAATTTTATATTCACTGATAAAAGCTTAGAAAATTTTTTTTATTTAAATATTATAAATAAAATTTTTCCTAAGGCTAAAGTAATTAATTGTATGAGGGATACACCGTCTTCTATTATGTCTACATTAAAAAATAATCAAGTATTTTTAGCATGGGCTCATAAGTTGGAAAATATTTTCAAATATTACGATTTATATCATAAAATTATTAATAACTTTGAAAAAGAGAATCCAAATTTTATTTATCATTTACAATATGAAAAATTCATTAATGATCCAGAAAATGAATCAAAAAAATTAATGAAATTTTGTGATTTACCTTGGGATATTAAGTGTTTAGAATTTTATAATAGGGGAGATTTAATTTCAAAGACGGCAAGCAATATGCAAATAAGAAAATCTATTTATAAAGACTCGAATAATAAACATAGTCCATATAAAAATTTTTTATCTAAATATGGAAGTAAATATTCTTGGTTTGACTAGTAAAGTTTACCTACCTTAAAAATTCTGACAAATCAAACTGTCAAATGAACATAAAGCATAATCTAAAATTTATCCTAGAAAAATAGGTAACAATCCAATTTATTAATTAAAAATTTCTAGGCAAAACTTGTTTGCAACAAAAAATAAAAGTAGTATATATCAACGTTAATTTAATGGCGGGGTAGCTCAGTTGGTTAGAGCGCAGGACTCATAAGCCTGAGGTCAGTGGTTCGATCCCACTTCCCGCTACCATTTAAATGAAAAGTATTCTTTCTGTAATTGGTATTAGTTTAATATTTATTCTATTGATTGATTTATTATTTGGGTCTTATTTATTAAAATTAACTCCAAAAAAGATTGATCACACAATTAATCATAACATTTATGATCATGATTTAAAAAAAAATTTTAAGGAGAATTTGGAGTGGTCTCCTGGTGAAACATATCTTTTTTGTTCTAATAAAAATTCATTTAGAACTTTTTGTGACAAAATGGATAATGAGTCTAAAGAATTTGATATTGCGTTCATAGGAGATAGTTTTACCGAAGGGGTTGGAGTAGATTATGAAGATACTTTTGTTGGAAGAATTGAAAATAAATTTAACGATTTAAAGATTGCTAATCTAGGTGTTGTATCTTATTCGCCTTCAATTTATTTTACTAAGCTCAGACACCTATTAGAAGGTGGTTATAAATTTAAAAGAGTGATAATTTATTTCGATATTAGTGATATATACGATGATAATAGAAAATATAAACTTATAAATAATAAAATAAGTAGAAAAAAATCAGTAATATTGTCAAATATCCAAAGAACTCTTAAATCATCTTTTCCATTTTTGGCTTATTCAATAAAAAAATTAAAAAATGATGTATTTAAAAAAACAATTACAATCAATAAATGTACTTATCTAGATTATTGTCATGAAAAAAGTTCTTGGACTTTTAACAATAAATTTTTTGGAGATAAAGAAATAAATAAATCATTAGATTTTATGGAAATGACATATAAGCTTTTAAAAAAAAATGATATAAAAATGTCAGTTGGGATATATCCTTGGCCAGCTCAAATTTTGTACGATACTAGTCAATCAAGGATTGTTAAATTAATGAATAATTTCTGTATGAATAAATGCGAATTTTTCTTTAATAATTTTGATGATTTTTTTGATGAAATAATTTTGATAAAAAAAGAAAAGATCATTTCCAAGTATTATATTGAAGGTGATGTACACTTTAATTCTTTAGGAAATGAAAAAATATTTAAGAATTTTGAGAGAATTTTTAAAAAATAATGTCCAAGAAATTTTTAAACTTAATTTACATATTTTCTTCAATAATATTTTTTTTGCCGATTATTCAAAGTTTTTATTATCCTATAGAATTAGAAGTAAGAGAGTCTACACTGTGGCTTCATATTATCACCATTGCGGATGGTATTAACATCTATGATCCGTCAAAAGTGTCATATGCTAACCAGGCACACGGTCCTATAGATCCAATTTTTAAATATTTGATATATAAATTATTTCCTCTTTTAGAGCCATGGCAAGTTTCAAGATTAAATAATATTTTTTTATATTTTTCTATATTCTTAGTTAATTTTTTTGTCTTTAAAAAATCTAATAATTTTACGTTTATTATTTTTTTATCATTACTTATTTATTCTTTTATATTTTTATTAACCAAAACGTTTCAAGGTCGCGCTGATATTACAGCTATGTTGCTTCTTTCTGTTCTTTGTTATCTGTGTTCGAATAAATATATATATAAAAATAACCTAAATTTACTGTTTGTTACATTTTTAGTATCAATTATTATAATGACAAATTGGAGATTTTTTCCTTATTGTCTTGCAATCGGCCTTTTCCCAAAGATTTTCGAAAAAAAAATTATGAATATATTAAATCTAAAGAATATCTATTTTTATCTAGTTTTTTTTATTCTACTCTTAATTCCTTTTATAATAATTTTGTACATTTTTTTTCATCTTAATTTACAAAAATATTATAATTATTTTGTAAATTTTTTTTATTTCGAAAATCATTTTTCTACTCAGCACTATATAGGTGGATTGAAAAACATTATTAAAATTGAGAAAATATATTTTCTTTTAATTTTACAAATATTGGTAGTGTTTAATATCTTAAAAAATTTTAAATTAATATTTTTTGAGAAGTTTATAGTTATAACTATTTCATTACTTGTAACTTTAACATGTTTTGTAAGCTACCTATATAACTATATTGGAGGAGGAATATATTATTTTACTCCGTTAGTCTTTTTTATTTGGTATTTAATTATGTTTTTTTACAAGAATCATAAATTTAATTTTAATTTTCGTTATATCAATTTTTATTTGTTTCTGTTTGTTTCTGTTTTTGTTATCTCTGTAGCTATAAAAAATTCTCTAAAATCTAGTATTGGAATTTATAAATCATATTCAAATGCCCTTAATTTGCATAATTATTTAACAATATTATATGAGACAAATACTAATATCTTATCAGAAAGTTTACATTTTCATAAAAATAAATATTCAAATGAAAAAATTGATATTGGCGATTTGATTTCTTATAGGTCAAGTCAAGTTGGTGGTGAATATGAAAAAACTTACAAATCACATTTAAAAGATATTTCAAATGGTAAGTACGAATATATAATTCATAATTTTACTGGATCTAAAGTAATTGATAATTTAATTACAACAGG
>CACNAR010000001.1 GCA_902618485.1 uncultured Pelagibacteraceae bacterium | reverse complement strand
AATTTTTTAGCTGCATCCCAATTATTTGCAGGGTCCTCATGAATAACAAAACCGTCTGGTGTAACGCCCTTTCTCATTAGATGTCCTATCCACTGTTGTCCTTGTGCTAATGAAAATTGTCCCTGAAACAAATCTCCACCTTCTTGCACGGTAGCAGTTATGGCTGGAGCAGAAAATGAGAGCCTACTAGCAATGATTCTCTCTATCTCACTTTTTAATTTTGTAACTAACTCTTTTGGATTTTCTGCAATAATTCTTTGTCTACATTCTGGATCTGTTTGAGCAGATGTACCAAAATTAGGATCATCACAACTACCAGCTTTTGCTGCTTCTTGAAATTGCTCGTCTCCTCTATCTTTTATTCCTCCACCATAGGCTATAAAAATTGTCTTAACTCCTTTTGCATTTCCAAACCGATCCTTGTTTACCCCCGCTGCTGCACTATCAATTCTTAAATCTCTAATTTGTCTCAAAGCCCGGTCGTGGTGTTGCCACATACCATCACCTATTACAATAACGTAGTTAAGTTGACACTCAGGACCGTCTTTAGTTATTCCAATATTTGGGTCTAACATATACTCGTAGGCAAGTTGAGAAAAAGCAGTACCATCTGTTCCAAATCTTGTTTTCATTCTATCAACAGCTTCAACTATTCGATTAGATGTATTTGGTCCAATTCCTACAGGTATACAAGAATTGTCATCACATTGGACAGATTTACCCGAAGGATGTTGGGCAGCGTTAGACCACCCCCGGTAATAATCACAAAAATCATTACATCTTTGAAATTTTTTTGCCTTGGGACACATGTTGTGACAAGAATATTCTGTAAACGGTAACCATTTTCCCTTAGCTCCTCTTCCGTTTGCTCTTGTTCCAGCGTTCCAATATCCATAACCAAAATACGCTCCACTAGTTAATGAACTGTCGTTAACAACTGCTTTAATTGCTCTTTTGGCTCCTTCAGCTCTACTTACTATTTTAGTTCCCAATTCGTCAACCCAAGTCATAGACCCTCCGCTTATATCGAATTCTTGAATTGAATTTTTCGCATTACCAACCCAAACTCTGTCATTCGACACATGAAGACCCATAGGTATATTAAAGAGAACATTTGATGCTGTGGACGCTGTTGGACCGAACCCCCCAACAGTTGCTGTAGTAGTTATGTTCGATGAGTTAATTGATAATTTTTGCAGTGTATGGCTGGTGTTACTTGTTGCATAGATAATACTTTCATCTTGTGGATCAATACTCATTTTCGCAACTAGATTGTAAACATTGCCATTAACATTTCTCTGAAAACGTGTAGGCGCTTCAAGATTTGGACAAAAGTTTACGCCATCAGATGAAATTGAAATTTTATAAATTTCTCCGCTAACAACGTAGTAAAGATTGTTTCCACTATCCATAGAAATTGAACTTGTAGATCTTAAGTGGGTTCTGAATGTTGAATTGAGACTATTAACAGGACAAAGCAATTGGTTACCAGTCGAGAGATTTCTTGAAAAAACAAATTCTTCTTGACTATATCTAAAACAAACCCATCTCTTTCTTTTTTTCTTTCCTACCCTTCTTTCATCAAGGCAGACTTCTTGATGACCCGTTACAATTAAATGGTCTTGGCTATCAATAGTTTTAATATCCAAACCTAGTGGATACAATTTATCAAATCTTCCAGTAGACATTTTCCCAAGTTCAGCACTACTAATAACCTCTACGCAATTGCCAGACGCATCTATGGCTACAACAGACTCATAATCATACGAGATTGAATAAATAACTTCTTTACCTGCTGGTGAAACTCCAATTACATCTGATGACTTATCCATTTCACGAACAGTTCTTACTCTGCTATCTTGTCTGCCAGTCTCTAATTCACACGAGGGCATACTGTTTGATCCTTGGAATAGCCTATCTCCCTTGCCATCACCGTCAGGATCAACAAATGTTGGATCAAAATCCTCTGTGTCGTAATCAAATTTTACAATTGCGCCTCTGGCTTGCCCAACCATTACATCACCATCATTAAGCAAAATTAAATCATTTGGATTATAAATTGCTGCACCACCAAAAGGGTTTCCGTTCATACTAGCTGATGTATCAAGAAGAATTAATATATTTGCTTTAACATCGCCTGTACCTGAACCCGGTGGTAATGATTTTGAAAGGGCATTTTGATTAAACGCCATAACTAATGCAAATAGATAGAAAAATAATCTTTTTATTGAGTCCATTTTAAACATTACCAATACTGCCTATATTCATTAGTTGTAATTATTAATTCTTCCTCGACCAAAACATCCAATCTTAAAGTTTTACTATAATAATATTTCTTATTATCCTTCTCCCAACTAATATGTCCAAGCCATTTTGGATCAAAAACTTCTTTGGCTTCTTCTCCATAATTTTCTTGAATATAATAAAAGAGAAAAGATTTTTTATCATTTATCTTAGATATATTATTATTAAGAATTAACTCATAACCAATAACAGTTTCTCCACCTAGAGAGTGAATTCTAATTTCAGTTTCCTCCGGATGATGGTCTGGACACCAATTTTTAAAATTCGTTGTTGCAAACCAATAATTTGTTTTTTCAGCATTTGGATTCATATCTATTAATTCAATATTCTTATCTATATCAGGCTCACCTAACATCTCAGTGACACTTGAAAAACTCTCTCCAATTTCAAATTCTAGATCACATTCTTCAGAATAAACAGGATTAAATTTTAGAAAAGTTAGTAAAAATAAAGTTATTAAAAATATATTTCTTCTCATGATTTTATGTCGGCATTACCACAATACTTTCTAAAGGTATTAAAATTTCAACCTCTCCATTGTGGTATTCTCCTCTGCCTCCTGGCCCATAAAGAATCCCACAGGAATATATTTTATATGCTGTTCCTTGTGAGTCAACATTACTGACGTCTGTTGCAACACTAGATCCATCATTTCTATATGCAGCTGCCCCCACATTTACGATAAAATATTCATAAGCAAATCTTTTTAAGAAATTAAATTCTGCACGAATAAATTTTTCTTTTTCTTCAAAATCCCTAGGATTATCGCCTCTCTCATTAACTACTTCATCATCAGTGTTAAAACTTGTACTGTCAGGATCTAAACATTCCGCATTTGTTCCTGTGCATAGAAGTGGTCCAACGATATCCAAAAAACTTTTTTCAACTGGAAGTTGGCCTTTTCCAATAATTGATACGTTATCATCTTCATCTGTATCTATGTTTTTAAAACTCATTAAGCATTGTGAGCTATCTCTAGCAACTTTTGTATCATTTTGAGCTGGCCCTCGTATAAATGTATGTCTAAAGAAACCATTTTCTGATTTGCTTGTGTACTCAGTTTTTGTATCCTGCCATATCTCATTTTTAATATTCCAGACTGCTAATGGACCAGGTTCTGCAGGAGGATCTCCGAGGACATCATTATCACTGGGCATGCTATTCATCCAAGGTCCAAGATATTTATCCAAGATCCATTTCTCTCCCTCTAAAAGACCAGCTTCAGCAACATAAAAAGTTTGCTGGTACTGATCGCTACTATTATTACTTTGGTGATCCCCTGATGAAATAACTATTAATGAACCGCCCATCAAAGACATTACTATTAAAAGTACAATTGATAAAACTAATGCAAATCCTTTTTCTTTATTATTATTCATTAATTAGTCATTCCTATTCCACCCAAGTTTCTTGTATGCACTGTTAAAAAAATTGGATCTCTTTTGAAAGCAGCATCTTCACCAGTAAATTCTGTAGCTTCTCTTCCCAGTGATAAAATTTGTCTTTTTGTTCCCTGCCTGAGATTTTTAAAAAATCCGGATTTTGAAGCTGATCTAAATGTTAAAGTAATATCAACCGATCGAATATCATAAATATTTTCAGGATCTTTTGGATCTGCATCCACTGCTCGACCAAATTTATCCATAGCAACAAATGACATGTCGGATAAATATTCTCTTACTAACTGACCTGAGTAACAATCATTATCTGGAGGACAATTATTGACAACCCAGTCTCCTCCTTCTGGATCATCTATAGCCTGTTTCCAATATTTCTTTGATCTAAAAACTCCATAAAATTTGTCATTATCTTTTTGCATAGCATGGGCAAAATAAGAAATCTTATATCTTGTATAAAATTGTTCTCCAGCATCAATATCAGCGTTTGCATCAAAGTCTCCATAAACAATATGGATTTGATCACAGCAAACATCATTTATTGGTTCATCAATCAAAGTATATCCAGGAACAACAGGGTCTTGATCAGACAATCTAGTTGCATCCCCAAGTCTATTTCTATAAATAACAACTGGTTCATGGCCTTTTTTTTCATCAGAAGCACCAGGGACAAATCGTAGATAGTCAATTCTTGGAATTCTCCTTGCTTCAGGTCTTGCTTCATTCTCAGCATTGTAACCATAGTAATATTTAAAACCGGCCATCCTTACGTCTCTCATTATCATGGAAACTATATCTCTTCCTGACTTACTAATACCAGCAACATCCGATACCCTTGAATAAGTTTGGTTTATTACTGAATAAGTGGTGTACATTGCACCAATTATTATTGCAGATATGACGATACCTATAAGCATCTCTATCAAACTAACTCCTGCGTTTTGATGAGTTCTTATCATTCTCCAGCTCCTCTAGCTCGATATTTAGGCTCATAGTCTGCTTGGAAATATAAAAATCTTCTTTTTTTTCCATCATTTAAATTGAATTGAATTCTTCCTACATACATTCGATCATCAAATATATTATTATTAGTATATGTACATTTATTTGAGGACCAACGACACATGTCAAACATCTTAATTGACTTTGTATCTTTTTCGGTTTTACATTTAATTAATTGATCTTGATTTAAAATTGCCTGCCATTTCAGTATTTGGTTTGAAGCAGCACTTTTTCCTCCCCAAACTGATGCCTCATCTTTTTTATAAAGAGGCAACTTATCTTCTGTCGAGCATCTATCCGTATTTATGATAGTATTTATATTATTAAGCTTAGTGTCTGATCCACAAGCATTAGTATCCTCAGTTTCATCAAAATCCAAATTCGTATAAAATTGTACAAATTTTGCACACGCTTTTCGATCTAACTCTGATGGCATAAATGCTTTACCATCCTCAAAAATCAATGCTTGTTCATCATCTTCACTTACCCCCACATAAGTATCTTTATAACCGAGCACTCCTTCTGCAATCATTCCAACTAAATGTCCAGCTTTTGATCTCTCTCCTGAAACATCAATAGAATTTACTGCATAGCCAACCATTTGAAAAATTCCTATGAAACCAATACCAACTATTACGCTTGCAACAATTGCCTCTAATATACTCATTCCTTTTTCTTTATTATTCTTCATTCTATTGAGTAACCCAATCTCCTTTTACTTCAGCCCATTTTTCAAGTTTTATATTTCCAAATCTTGACCAAATAATTCGATAATCACATTGAGGACCTCTTCGTATATCCATTTCGTCCCTAGGATTTAAATGCCTATCACAAAGACCTCCTGTACCAAATAGTTCTAAAAAATTTACTCCCGCTAAACCATCAGTAGTACTATACCATCTTCCGTCTTTAGAAAAACATACTCCTTCCTCAGCGTCAGCGGGTAAAATTGTTTCAAGGTTATCTAAAACTACACTAGACACCTCAGGCCTATCAGATATGGTGCCATCATGATCCCAGTCAGCTATATCTGCAGAGCATCTTTCAGATGCATTTCTAAAAGCTCCTGAAGTAATTTTGTCACCTAATGTATCAGCTGTTATTCCTCTTGATGTAATTGTAATAGAAGTACCAGCATCATCTGAAACCTCATTAATTATGTAAACTTGAACAAACGCATATAGTCCTCTTTGTACTTGTGAATTTATTTTATCAAACACATTAAATGCTTTAAGGACATCTGATTGCACTGCTCTAGCTTTATTCCAATCTGATATTCGTGGATAAGAAATAGCTGCCAGAACACCTACAATACATAGCACAACTATAACTTCTAAAGTTGTAAAACCTTTATTGTTCTCTACCAGCCGATGCATCAATTTTACCTGCTTTGACAAGTTCCTCTAATGATTTTGTCATTGTAATCATTCCTTCCTTAACGGCGGTCTGCATGATGCTTGGTATTTGGTGGATTTTAGATTCTCGTATTAAGTTTTGAATTGGTGCAGTACATTTCATTACCTCAAAGGCACCACAACGACCTTGCCCGTCTTTTGTTTTTAGAAGTCTTTGGGTTACAACCATTTTTAAAGATGTAGAAATTTGAGCTCTAATCTGCGCTTGTTGTTCTGGCGGAAATACGTCAATGATTCTGTTTATGGTACTTGGGGCACCACTTGTATGCAAAGTTCCAAAAACAAGGTGACCCGTCTCAGCTGCAGTTAAAGCAAGTGAAACTGTTTCAAGATCTCTCATCTCTCCTACTAATATAACATCTGGATCTTCTCTCAATGCGGCTTTTAATGCGCTAGCAAAAGATTGAGTTTGTTTTCCAACCTCTCTGTGAGAAACAATACTCTTTATATCTTTATGAATAAATTCAACTGGATCTTCAACCGTTATAATATTTGAAGTTCTTGTCTTGTTAATTTCATTAACTATTGCTGCAAGGGTTGTTGACTTACCCGAACCTGTTGGACCTGTCACTAAAACTAAACCTTTATGCATATCGATGATATCATAAAGAACAGGCGGTAGATCAAATTGATCCATCGTCGGGATTACACTCTCAACTCTTCTTAATACTGCAGCAGGACCATGAATAGTTTTGTAAAAGTTTGCTCTAAATCTTAGTCCACTCAAAGTTACTGAGGAATCTAATTCATGTGTATCCTTAAATCTATTCATTTCAATTTCATTACAGTTTGTTGATAATAAATCTTGAAGATCCTGAGCTTTAACTACAACCTCTTGAATTTTATGAATTTCACCAGTTTGACGGTAAGCTAAAGGCCAACCACTTCTAATATGAAAATCGGAAATTTTTTTATTATTTTTTGCAAGTTCTTCTAATTTTTCAAACATAACAAATATTTATATATAATTATTAGAAAAAACAATATTAACTTAGCTCAGTTTGAGCAAAATAGTTCATTATTAATAAAAAATATAATATAAAACCCAAGCTATTAATGAATATTCAAAAAATGTTTTTGTAGTAGTAAGTTGTTTTTCACTAAATTTTGACTTTAAATATTTACCTAAAAATTTAAATCCAAGATGAACCAAAATAATAGAGAAAATAATACCTGCCAAAATGTACTCAACAGAAAAATTTTTATACCCAAAATAAATTGCCACAATTAGGGTTAACCAAGAAACCTTAGAGATAAACAATTTAAAGATTAGACCTGCTTTTTTACTAAAAATAGATTGTGTTTTAATTAAAGAGTAAGACCAGATCAAACCTACCAAAAAACTTAAATATTTTATAATCATCAGTAATTAAATAAATTAATAAATTCAACTATCAATATATAATTACGATTTATCAATCTTTTTGACCCAAAATGGTAACTTTAACAAATATTACCTAGGACTCTTTTTTTATTTTATTTTACAATTATTAAAAAAAAATATGAGTACAGAGAACCTTAAAAGCAACCAATTTCACGATGCAGTTAGAAACTCGGATATCAGTGAATATATTGAAAATAGTTTAGATAATTTTTCTAATAAAAATAATAATGAAGGTTACTGGAGACTTTATAGTAAAGATAATCCTAATGAAGATGGTGATCAAGTAAAAGCTGTTTCTGGTATATGTTTTACTTTTGCAACATTATTTGTTTTGGGAACTTATTCTTGTCTGTTTTAAGTTATTAAATTTTTTAAAATTTTAAATTATTCAACTTTCCAATCAGTTTTGAATGTTACATAATTTACTTGAATACATCTTCTCTCTTTAACTATTTTTTTCTTTTCCATTCCGTGCCAAGTATTTGGGCCACTTGAAAACAAATAACCATAATTATGCTTATATGGCACTGTCTTAACTTTCTCTAATTTATTATTGTAAAAATCGGTACCTAAATCTTCAGACTCATTTTCCTTATTTACAAAAATTAGTCCTGACATTAGTTTTTCTTTTATATCGCAATGAGGTTTCAACCAGAAACCTTCACGATCACAGATGACCTCTACTCTTACATATGAATTGGAAAGATCTTTGTTAATCATTTTTGAAATTGATTCATAGGTTTCTTTGGATTGTAATTCATTTATAAATTTAACTAAGTTTGGAAATTGTGCTGAGTTTTCTTTTGTAACAAAGCATCTAAATTTTATTGCTTTACCACCAGATGCAATTCCCTCTCTAAATTCTGCAGCTCCACCATCGATTGCTCTTGTGCCATCGTAAGATAGGTTATGTTTGCTTACATCTGGTATATCCGCTGTAATTATTTCCTGAATTGCATTTTCACTTAAAGCATTATTATATTCCCAATGATCAAATGGGAAATCATACTTTTTGGATTGATTTAATATAGAATTAAGAAATGTCATAGTCTTTTAATTTGCTCTTTATATATCCTGATATTCTATCTGTTTCATTAAGTTTTTCATATTTCCAGACTTCTAAATTGTCACCTAAATCTTTAATGATATTGAGTTTCTTAAACATTTCAAAAAATTTTTTAAATCTATAGTTATTTTTTATATATGGCATATGCGCTACATAAATCGGTTTACCAGTGATTGCTGCCTCCGATATCATAGAGGTTGAATCACATGTAACGACAATATGATCTGCTAGTCCTAAAGAAGATAAGTAAGCTTTTTTATCAATTTCACTAACAATAATTTGATGGTCATCAAAATAATTTTTTGCTTTATCAATCACATTTTTTGGAGTTCGCATTGAGGGTATAAATATTAATTGATAGTCGTTATTAATGAAATTTTGTTTAATTTTTGAAAATATTTCTTCTACTACTTTTGGTTTATAGTCATAATATTTATTAGGCCCTCCTACAACTAAAGTGACAATTTTTTCTTTCTTAATCTTTGGTTTTAAATATGAAGTATTTTCATCCAACTCATTTTCTCTCAGGTAATGAATTGCTCCCTTAGTCGAAATTACATTTTTTCCTATTAATCCATCATGTTCTGGAGCCACAACAAAATCAAAGTTAGTTAAAGAAACTTTGGGATCTTGAATGTGAATGTTAATAATTTTTTCTTTAAATTTTTTTTTTAAGTAAATTGATGGTATTACACTTTTTCTTCCACAAGAAATAACAATATTAAAATCATGCAGAATATTATTTTTAAATACAAAACTTTTGATTGGTGTTATTTTTGGTGGAATAAGCTTCCAAAAATTATCAAGTTCAATTTTTTCGTGTATAAAATCAAGATCTAAAGCTTTTGCAAGTCCTTCAACCTGACTAATCATACCGTGCATTCCCTCGGTCAATAATAAACCTTTTAATTTAGTCATTAATCACTATATAGCTTTCATATGAGTCAAAATCCAACTAAACACACAAAAGTGTTAATAATTGGATCTGGTCCCGCCGGATACACAGCCGCTGTTTACGCTGCAAGAGCAATGCTCAATCCAATTTTAGTGTATGGATCAGAGCCGGGTGGTCAACTTACTACAACAACTGATGTAGAAAATTATCCAGGATTTGCTGATGTAATTCAAGGGCCTTGGCTGATGGATCAAATGAAAGAGCAAGCTAAAGCTGTTGGAACTGAGATGATAGAGGATCACATTAGTTCAGTAAATTTAAAGACTTCTCCTTTTGAAGCTATGGGTGATACTGGACAGAAATACACTGCTGACAGCATTATTATTTCAACCGGTGCTCAAGCAAGATGGCTAAATTTAAAATCTGAACAAGACTTTAGAGGATTTGGTGTTTCAGCGTGTGCTACGTGTGATGGGTTTTTCTTTAAAGATAAAGAAGTTGCTGTTGTAGGTGGTGGTAATGCAGCGGTTGAAGAAGCGATGTTTCTTACAAAATTTGCGTCAAAAGTAAAATTAATCCACAGAAGAGATAGTTTGAGGGCAGAAAAAATGCTTCAAAAAAAATTAATGGAAAATAAAAAAATTGAAATTATTTGGGACTCAGTTGTAGAAGACGTTGTGGGAGATAAAGACCCTAAAAATGTTAAGGGAATTAAAATTAAAAATGTTAAAACAAATAAAATCGAAGAACTTAAATTAGACGGAGTTTTTATTGCTATAGGTCATGATCCAGCTACTCAACTTTTTAAAGATCAATTGCAAATGGATAAAGAGGGTTATTTAATTACAAAACCAGACTCAACAGAAACAAATATTCCTGGTGTTTATGCAGCCGGTGACGTAAAGGACAAAACATTTAGACAAGCGGTAACTGCAGCAGGAATGGGTTGTATGGCGGCTTTAGAAGCGGAAAAATTCTTATCACACTAACGTGAAAAATAATCTTCATGTATTTTTAGGTGCAACTGTAGCTGATGCTGCTGCAAGACCTTTGCATTGGGTTTACAATCAGAAAAAGCTAAATTCTTATATTAGAGGAAAAAAGGATTTTTCTTTTCTTAAAAAAAATAAAAGTCCTTTTTATAATATCAAAACAGGTAAAGTTTCTGGATATAATGAAATTGGTCAGGTCATGTTCAAAACTCTGCTTGAGGGACATGATGATGTCAACCAACGTTTTAAAAAAAACATTAAAAAAAATTTTGGTCCTGGAAGTATTTATTGGCGGAATCTAGGGCTTAGATCAAAGTATAAAAAAGTTAAAGACTGGCGTGGCATAGTTAAAGGACCCTGGATACATCAAAATGTAATAGAAACTATTAGAAATATTAAATTAAAAAAAAAAATAACGGGTGGAGTTAAAGTCAATGAGTCTGATGGTTTTTGTGCAAGCCTTCCCTATTTTCTTTATGGTTTTGATTTGAAAAGTTTAAGGAAAATAATCTCAACCGTAACCGTTTCAAAAATAAGTCATAAGTATGCCTTAGCTAAATTTCATATAATAGACTTAGCTCTTAAAGGAGCGCAAAATCCAATAAATGAATTTGTCAAAAAATTTAGAAAAGATTCCAATTATAAGACTATCATTAATGACATAATCAAAATTAAAAAATTAAAATCAAGTTCTCACCCATCTGTTGTCAAAAAACTTGGTATGGCATGCAGCTATCCTGGGACATTTAATAGTTCAATACATGCAATAATAAACTCAAAAAACTACAAAGATGCTATTTTAAAAACAATTAAGGCTGGTGGATGTAATTGCTCTAGAGCAAATTTTATTGGTGCGTATTTTACAGCATTAAAAGGATTAGACTCTATTCCAAAATCTTGGATCAAAAAAACTCTTCCAGCAAAAAAAATTTTAAATCAAAGATAAAACTATCTATTTATACTTTCACAAAAAGATTTTATTCTTAACATAGCTTTTTTTAAGTTTTGCATCGAGGTTGCATAAGAAATTCTAAAATATCCATCTAATCCAAAAGCAGATCCTTGAACAACTGCTACATTTTCTTTTTCAAGTAACTTTTGAACAAAGTTAGTATCTGTTTTTAATTTTGTCTTTTTATTCAATAAACCTTTACAGCTTGGAAACACATAAAATGCACCATTGGGTGTTAAACAATTAATACCCTTGATACTATTTAGACATTTCACAACAAAATTTCTTCTAGCTTTGAAAGCGTTAGCTCTAGTTTTTATAAAACCTTGTTTTCCATTTAAAGCCTCAACTGCTGCTGCTTGACTTATTGAAGAGGGATTTGATGTAGATTGTGATTGGATTTTACCAATAGCTTTAATGATATCTTTTGGGCCAGCTGCATAACCTATTCTCCAGCCTGTCATTGCATATGATTTACTAACACCATTCATAGTAAGCGTTCTATCTTTTAATTTTGAAATTTGCGCAATTGTAAAAAAATTAAAGTTATCATATCGAACGTGCTCATAAATATCATCACTTAAAATATGTATTTTTTTATTCTTAATGAGAACCTTTGCTAAATCTTGTATTTCTTTTTTTGAATAACCTGCTCCTGTTGGGTTTGAGGGTGAATTAATAATGACCCATTTTGTTTTTTTTGAAATTGCTCTTTTTAATTTTTTTGCTGTAAGCTTAAAGCCTTCTTGCTCTGTACACTTTACTATCTTAGGTTTTCCACCTGCTAACAAAACCATGTCGGGATATGAGACCCAAAAGGGTGCTGGAATAATTACTTCATCCCCTTTATTTAAAGTAGCCATAAAAGCATTATAGAGAACCTGTTTACCCCCTGTCCCAACAGTTATTTGATCCACCGAGTAGTTTAATTTATTTTCTCTTTTAAATTTTGCAACAATAGCTTTTTTTAAAGCTGGAGTTCCATCTACTGCGGTATACTTTGTGTCTCCTTTTTTTATTGCTTTTATTGCAGCCCTTTTAATATTGTCTGGAGTATCAAAATCTGGTTCTCCGGCTCCTAAACCAATAACATCTTTTCCTGCTGCTCTTAGTTCTCTAGCTTTTTGAGTTACTGCAATAGTTGGGGATGGCTTAATTCTTTTTAGACTGTCTGATATTATGCTCATTGAAATATAAATTAATTCTACTACGTTCTTTAATATATGGAAAATACATATCAAGATTTAATTACAGATATTCAGAGTAAAAATCCAAAAATCAGTGGAAAACTAGAGGGTGGTAAAAAGTTTAAAATTAAATCTGACTTCAAACCAGCCGGTGATCAACCTGAAGCTATTAAAAGATTAGTTAAGGGAGCTAATAAAGAGGAATTTAACCAAGTTTTACTTGGTGTAACTGGATCAGGAAAAACTTTTACGATGGCAAAAGTGATAGAGGCAACGAACAGACCAGCTTTGATTTTGGCTCCAAACAAAACCCTGGCAGCTCAGCTTTATGGTGAAATGAAAACTTTTTTTCCCGATAATGCCGTTGAGTATTTTGTCTCGTATTACGATTATTACACTCCAGAGGCATATGTCCCAAGATCAGATACTTATATCGAAAAAGAAGCATCTATCAATGAGCAAATAGATAGAATGAGACATTCGGCTACAAGATCTCTACTTGAAAGAGACGATGTGCTAATTATTGCAAGTGTATCTTGTATCTATGGACTAGGTTCGGTTGAGGCCTACAGTAAAATGACCTTAACTCTCCAAAAAAATTATGACTATAATAGAGAACAGATAATTAAGTCTTTAGTCGCTTTACAATACAAGCGTAATGATCAAAATTTTTATAGAGGAACATTCAGAGCAAGAGGAGAATATTTGGAAATATTTCCATCTCATTTAGAAGATAGAGCTTGGAGACTTAGTTTATTTGGAGAGAAGCTTGAACAAATAGAAGAGTTTGATCCCTTAACTGGAGATAAAGTAAGAGATCTTAGTTTGGTAAAAGTATACGCTAATAGCCATTACATCACACCAAAACCCACAATCGAACAGGCAGTCATCAACATAAAAAAAGAATTAGAAATAACACTCAAAAAACATAAAGCTGAAAACAAATTATTGGAGGCCCAAAGGTTAGAAGAAAGGACTAAATTTGATTTAGAAATGATAGAAGCAACGGGATCTTGTGCTGGAATTGAAAATTATTCAAGATTCCTTTCTGGAAGAAAACCTGGAGAACCTCCGCCAACATTATTTGAATATTTTCCTGATAACACACTAATTTTTGTTGATGAGTGCCATGTCACTGTTCCTCAGCTAAATGGTATGTATAAAGGAGACAGATCACGAAAAAGTACTTTGGCGGAGTATGGTTTTAGACTTCCCTCTTGTATGGACAACAGACCATTGAAATTTGAAGAATGGGATTTAATGAGAACACAAACTATTTTTGTTTCAGCTACGCCAGGTCCATGGGAATTAGATCAAACAAAGGGTAAATTTATCGATCAAGTTATAAGACCAACAGGATTAATTGATCCTCCAGTAGAGGTTAGACCTGCAAAGAACCAAGTTGATGACTTAATGCATGAATGCAAAAAAGTTATTGAAAAAAATCATAGAGTTTTGGTCACCACTCTTACAAAAAAAATGGCTGAAGATTTGACCGAGTATCTGCATGAGAATGGAGTAAAAGTTAGATACCTCCACTCAGACATAGATACATTAGAGAGAATTGAAATAATGAGAGATTTAAGGATGGGTGTCTTTGATGTGTTGGTTGGAATCAATTTATTAAGAGAAGGTTTAGATATACCAGAATGTGCATTAGTTGGAATTTTAGACGCAGACAAAGAAGGTTTTTTAAGATCTGAGACGTCTTTAATCCAAACCATTGGAAGAGCAGCTAGAAATGTGGATGGTAAAGTTATCTTATACGCAGATAAAGAAACCAAAAGTATAAAAAAAGCAATGCAAGAAACCGACCGAAGGAGATCAATTCAGCTTGCATACAATAAGAAACACAAAATTGATGCTAAGACAGTAAAAAAAGAAATAAGTGATATTTTAGAAAGCGTGTATGAAAAAGATTATGTTAAAATTAGTGAAGGATCTAATGTTGGTGGAAATTTAAAAAAACATTTAAAAGCTTTAGATAAAAAGATGAAAGAATCTGCCTCCAATCTTGAGTTTGAAGAAGCTGCCAAAATAAGAGATGAAATAAGAAAATTACAAAGTACTGAGCTTGAGATAACTTTAAACCCTAAGATAAGACAGTATGATGTAAAAAATAAAATCTATCCAAAAGGGAGATCTACTCTAGGTATGCCTGGGACTAGAGTGACTAAAAAAAGAGATAAAAAGTGGAAGCACGGAAGATAATAATCACTGGTGGAGCAACTAGAATTGGTGCAGCAATTGCTGAGGAATTATCTGGCCCGAATATAGAAATAATTATCCATTACAATAAATCAAAATCCAAGGCTGAAAAGTTAAAGAGTAAATTACAAAAATATGGATCAATTGTAAATTTAGTTAAAGGTGACTTAAGCAAAGAAAAGGATATTTTGAAAATTATCAAATTTTCAAAATCCAAAATGAAATTTTTTGACTGCTTAATTAATAATGCCTCAATATTTGAGAATGACAAATTAGAAAATTTTAGCTCAAAAAGTTGGGAAAGGCATCTCTCAACAAATCTTAAAGCCCCTGCTTTATTGTCAAAAGAGTTTTCAAAGAATACTAGGGGCAAAAATAACAATATCATAAATATTATTGACCAAAGAGTTTTTAAGCTAACTCCATTTTTCTTTTCTTATACGCTAAGTAAAAGTGGACTTTATACATTAACAAAAACTAGTGCTATGAGTCTTGCACCAAAAATACGTGTAAACGGTATAGCTCCCGGCCCAACGATAAAGAATAAAAGACAATCTGATAAACATTTTAAAAAACAATACTTAGCAACACCATTAAAACAACAGGTGAATGTTGAGGAAATATGTAAAGCTGTAAAATTTTTTATTGAAAATAGTTCTATTACAGGTCAAGTTTTGGCAATTGATAGTGGTCAAAATTTGAATTGGCAAACTCCCGATGTTATAAACAGCAAAGAATGAGATTTTTAATTCTTACTATCTGGTTATGTCTTACAACAATAGTTTATGCGGATAATCATAATATTAATAAAAGTGGATTTTTATCAAAAAAATTAGAGGTAACAGAACTATCAAAAATAGATAATCCTAAAGAAAAAATAATTTTAATTTATAATCACGGTCAAAATACTTTTGATGGTTCGGGTAAATCTTGTACCGATTATGGACAAATTAGAAATCAAGGTTCACTTGTTGGTGAGAGAATAAATGGAAAAGAGATTATGGTTTATAATCTTTGTACTCATAAAATCAAAGGTGATATGCCACTAAAATGGTGGATATCAAAAGATAAACCATATGTAGGAAAAACAAAAATAGACAAAAGGGTTGACGCTAATTTGCAATTAGTAAAAAAAATTAATTCTTTGGGTGTTCCAAAAAATCAAATTTTTGTAACTGGACATTCTTGTGGAGGTCTCACAACTTTATTATTTTTTTCAAGATACCCCGATCAAGCAGCTGGGGGAATAGCGTATATGCAGGCATGTTTTGGTAAACTTTCAAAACAATATAAAGTTAAAAAACTAGGAGCTGATAAAGCTTTAGAAAATTTCAAAAAAAAAAGACCTGGTCCATACAAAATCAGAGAAAAATTTAACAACGAAATTAAAGATTTAAAAGTACCTCTTCTGGCCTTTACTCATCCAAAAGATAATTATGAAGGATTACTATCAGATTGGTTAGAAGATATACCTGACATGAAAAGAATAGTCATTTCAGATGATTTAAAAATTAACGGGGTAAAATGTAAAAAGAAGGGAAAATATAAAACGGAGCCTATCAAGAGAGGACACGATATGGACCAAGGCACTTGTTTCCAGTACTATAATTCAGAAATAAAAAACTATATCAAATCAAGAATTTAATTTATGGTAAAGAATAATTTCAAAGTTGTAAAAATTGATAAGAAAAAATCTCTTTTTAATTACGAAAAAAAAATATTAATTAATGAACTAATTCTTGATCTAAAACTTGGTTATTATGATTTTGAAAAAGTTAAAGCTCAAAAAGTAAAATTTAGCTTAGAGATAGATTATGAGGACAAAAAACCTACCAATGATAAGGATATTAAATCAATCGTTAACTATGGCACGGTGGTAAAATTAATAAAGAACTTAGTAAAAAAGAAACATTATAATTTTTTAGAGACATTAGCTGAGGCTGTATTTGATGAACTATTTAAAGATCAAAGAATAGGTAAAATAACTTTAAAAATTGAAAAAATGGAAATTGTAAAAAATTGCTCATCCGTTGGAATTCAAATTTCAAAAAAAAGAAGTCATGATAAGCTCTGAAATTGGAAAAGAAGTTATTAAAAAAGAACTTTCATTAATTCCTAAACTGCCTGGTGTTTATCGAATGTTAAATGAAAAAGATGAAATTCTTTATGTTGGAAAAGCTAAAAATTTACCCAATAGACTTAAAAGTTATATCTCGGAAAAAAATCATATTATTAGAACAGAAAGAATGTTGTCCCAAACAAGGAAACTTGAGGTCACAACAACATCTAATGAAAGTGAAGCTCTACTTTTAGAGGCAAATTTAATTAAAAAATATAAACCTAAATTCAACATACTTTTAAGAGATGATAAGTCTTTTCCATTCATATTTATTGGCAATAAAGATAAATGGCCTCAAATTAAAAGACATAGAGGAAAGAAAACTAAAGAGGGATTTTATTTTGGCCCTTTTGCCTCCGCCGGTTCTGCAAATTGGACCATTAAAATGATACAAAAAATTTTTCATTTAAGAGTTTGTGATGATACTGTTTTTAAAAATAGAGAGAGACCTTGTATTTTATATCAAATTAAAAGATGTTCTGCTCCATGTGTTGATTATATAAAAAAAGAAGATTATCAACAAACAGTAGAGGACGCGATTGAGTTTGTTTCTGGTAAGTCGAGAAGAATTCAGAAAAATTTATCAGATCAAATGGAGAAAGCTAGTGAGGATTTAGATTTTGAAAAAGCAGTAATACTTAGAGATAGAATAAAGTCTTTAAATATAATTCAATCATCTCAGAGAATAAATGAAGCTAATCTTGTAGAGGCAGATGTAATCGCTGGTTATAAAGAGTCTGGTAAAACTTGCATACAAGTATTTTTTTACAGGTCAAAACAAAATTGGGGGAATCAGTCTTTTTTTCCAAAACATGATCCTGATGAAAAATTAAGTAACATTTTAAATTCTTTCATTTCTCAATTTTATGAAAATAAAAGTGTTCCTTCCTCAATAATTTTATCTGAGGAAATAAAAGAAAAAGCTTTAATTGAAAAAACTTTGTCTCAAAAAGAAAATAAACAGATAGTTATTTCTGTAGCAAAAAAAGGAGCAAAATTAAAAGTAATTAACCAAGCTATTAAAAATGCAAAAGATAGTCTCAATAGAAAACTATATGAGAGCCAAAATAATAGAGAATTATTCGACTCGGTAGCTAATAAATTTAATTTAGAAACAAATATCAATCTCATAGAGGTTTACGATAATAGTCATATTCAAGGAACAAATAGCGTTGGTGCTTTAATTGCATATGGTGATGAGGGGTTTATCAAAAAAAGATATAGAAAATTTAATATAAAAATAAAAAAAAATGAGCAAGATGACTACGGAATGATGAAAGAAGTTTTAACAAGAAGGTTTAAAAGAGCTATTCAAGAAAAAGATAATTACCTTACTTTTCCTGACTTAGTTTTAATAGATGGCGGAAAAGGCCAATATTCAATTGCAAGAGAAAGTTTAAATGAGTTAGGACTCCATGATATCCCCATTATTGCCATAGCTAAAGGCAAATTTAGAAATAGTGGAAACGAGACATTTTTTCATAATGGTAAAGAATATAAATTTGCAAAAAATGATCCTACCCTTTTTTTTCTCCAAAGAATCAGAGATGAATCTCACAGATTTGCAATAAGTGCCCATAGATCTAAACGAAAAAAGGGTTTAAGTAAGTCCCTTTTAGATCAAATAGATGGTATTGGAATGATAAGAAAAAGAGCATTGCTTAATCATTTTGGCTCTGCGAGAGCAGTTGAATCTGCAAGTCTTGATGAAATTAAATCTGTTGATGGTGTAGAAGAAAAAGTTGCTAAAAAGATATATAACTTTTTTCATGAATAAAAATAAAAATGCTTAAGAAAATACCTAATATATTGACCATTGGAAGAATTTTGATTGTTCCATTTTTTGTTTTAGCATTTTACCTCCCAGGTTTTTATGGAGACTTTACTGCATTAATTCTTTTTTTAATCGCATCATTTACCGATTTTTTAGATGGTATGTTAGCTAGATTACTCGGAGAAGAATCTAAGCTAGGTGAGTTACTAGATCCAATTGCAGATAAAATAATTGTTGCTGCAGCTCTCATTCTCTTAGTAATGGACGGTACTATTCGAAATTATGAGGTTATTGCTGCTATAATAATACTTACACGTGAAATATTAGTTTCGGGTCTAAGAGAATTTTTAGCTAAAGGTAAAATTAAACTTCCTGTTTCAAATCTAGCTAAATTAAAAACTGTCTTACAGATGGTTTCGATTGCTCTTTTACTGTCAGGAGATACTGGAAATAAAATTATAAATTTTCAGGATTATAACGCTCAAACAATAGGAATTGTTTTGCTTTGGCTCTCTGCAGCTTTAACACTTTTTACTGGATATGAATATATGCGAAAAGGAATTGATCATGCTATTTCAGAAGATAATAAGGATTAAGCTGCTTTTTTCTTTTTTACTAAAGTTTGATAGCTTTCGTTAAGATTAATTATCATATCACAAACTTTGTACTGATTTTCAGCAATGCAAGATACTGGGGTTACCTCAGCAGCAGTACCAGTTAAGAAACATCCAACAAAATTCGGAAGTTCACTTGGATTTATTTTTCTTTCATGAACTTTAATATTCTTAGATTTTGCAATTTCAATAACAGTTCTTCTTGTAATACCATCTAAAAATGAGTCAGGTACTGGGGTATGCAATTCTCCATTTTTATCTTTAAAAAAAATATTTGCACCTGTGGCCTCGGCAACATTTCCCTCATAATCTAACATCAATGAATCTGTATATCCCTGTTTTTCAGCTTCGTGCTTTGAAAGAGTACATATCATATAAAGTCCTGAAGCTTTTGTATCCCAAGGGATCGTATCTGGTGCAGGTCTTCGCCACTTAGATATATTCAATTTAATACCCTCCACTTTAAGCTTTGGATCAAAATAAGATCCCCACTCCCACGTTGCTATCGCTACATGTATTTTTGTATGCTGAGCAGATATAGCCATCATCTCACTTCCTCGCCAAGCGACTGGTCTAACATATCCATTTTCAACTTTTTGGGTTGCAATTATTTTTTTACTAGCCGAATTAATTTCCGCCTCTGTATATGGAATTTCGAATCCCATTCTTTTTGCTGAATAAAATAATCTTGAAGTATGCTCCTCTAATTTAAAAATCGTACCATCATAAACACGCTCTCCCTCAAAAACACAACTCGCATAATGTAAACCATGACTTAAAACGTGCAATTTAACGTCTGACCAATCGACTAAATCACCATTGTACCATATTTTTCCTGATCTTTTATCGTAAGGTATCATGTATGAAATATTTATTTACTAAAAAATATCTTTGTATCTATAATATGTCAATATAACTTACCTATAATGAAAGAACTTTTATATCTAAAAGATGACCAATTAAAAGATTTGATTGAAAAATTATTTGTCGGCTACAGAGAAACCTTTTCAGACTCTAAGAAAATTCTAGATAAATACTCAATTGGTTTAGCTCATCAAAAAGTTATACATTTATTATCAATGTATGAGGGTATTTCAATCTCTAAATTACTTACGAAACTAAAAGTGACGAAACAAAGTTTAAATAGGGTATTAAAAGATTTAATAAAACTTGAGATTATTATTTTTAAAAAAGATGAGATGGATACAAGAATAAAACACGTTTACTTAAATGAAAAAGGCAAAAAAATATTTGAAGAAATATTTTTGCTACAAAAAAAAAGGATTTATAATGCACTTCTAGATTCAAGCTCTGAAGAAGTAATTAATTTTGATAAAGTCCTAAAAAAAATCATTAATGGATAATTTTATTGCTCATATATTGGTTGTAGATGATGATGATGGAATAAGATCTTTGGTAAAAAAGTATCTAAATGAGAACAATTTTTTAATATCAACAGCAGAGAATGCAGAAGATGCTAAGAAAAAAATAGAATTAATAAAGTTTGATTTGATAATATTAGATATAATGATGCCAGGTAAGAGTGGATTAGAATTTATTCAAGAAAATAAAAAAAAATTAGATACTCCAATTATTTTATTAACTGCCAAAGGTGAGGCAAGTGAGAGAGTTGAGGGTTTAGAGATAGGAGCTGATGATTATTTGCCTAAACCTTTTGAGCCTAAAGAATTAATTCTAAGAATTAAAAATATTTTAAATAAAACAAAAAAAGTAAATCAAAAAAGAGTTATTGAATTTGATAAAATAAAAATTGATCTTAATAAACTTATTATTCTAAAAAATAATAAGGAATTTAAAATTAATAATACTGAAAAAATTATTTTAGAAAAAATGATTAATAATCCAGGTAAGACTTTTTCTAGAGAAAATATTGGGATACTAATTAATTTAGATAAAGAAAGATCTATAGACGTAATTATTACTAGATTGAGAAAAAAAATTGAGGACGATCCAAAAAACCCTAAATTTTTACAAACAATGAGAGGAGCTGGGTATGTTTTATGGATTAAATAAAATTATAAAGAATATTCTTCCAAAAAGCTTATTTTATAGAGCACTGCTTATTGTGGCGGTCCCAGTTCTAGTGTTACAGCTCGTTGTAACAATTGTTTTTTTTGACAGTTTATGGATCAAAACAACCAAAGGTATGACTAGAGCGTTAGTAAATGAAATGAGCACACTTCTTGAATTATATAAAGATGAAAGTTACGATAAAGATGAAATAAGTAATCTTTTTTCTATTTACCAAGACTTAAATTTTGAATTTGTAAAAGATGAAAAGTTTGATTTTAATTATATCGATAGATGGTTCAGTCCAATAGATCGAACCTTAAGACGTGAGCTAAAATCTAGGTTTAAGTTAGATAATTTTTGGTTTGATACAACTAACTATAAAGAGTTGATCGATATTAGAATTAAATATGAAAATGGTTATGTCAAATTTCTTGTACCAAGAGACAGGGTAACTAGTTCATCGGCAAGAATATTTGCGCTTTGGATAACTGTTCCAGCTTTGATTATGGTTTTAATATCTTTAATTTTTTTAAAAAATCAAACAAGGCCCATAACTAATCTTGCTAGAGCTGCAGAAAAATTTGGTAAGGGTGAGGAAATTGATCAATTTAAACCATCGGGTGCTTCAGAGATAAGACGTGCAGGTTATGAGTTCGATAAAATGAGAAAAAGAATAATAAGACATCTAAATCAAAGATCTGAAATGTTATCAGGAATTAGTCACGATTTAAGAACTCCTCTGACAAGAATGAAATTGCAAATAAATTTCATAAAAGATAAAGAACTTTCAAAAAAATTAACTGAAGATGTCGATGAAATGGAAAAAATGCTAAGTGAGTATCTTCAATTTACAAGTTCATCTTTTGCCGAAAAAGACGAAATGTTCAATTTAACAGATCTGATCAATGAAATTATAGAAAAATATGATAACGATAATATTTCATTAGAGCTTATGCCAAGAGTTTATTTTAACGGAAGAAAAAATTTAATCACTCGTTGTATAAATAATCTTCTAAATAACGCAATTAAATATGCAAAAAAAGTAAACATAGAGTTAAACAAAAATAACAATAATCTTTTCATCAAAATTGAGGATGATGGTCCAGGTATTCCAAAAACTGAATATGAAAATGTATTTAAACCATTTTATAAAATTAATAAAGGCAGAGCGGACTCAAAATCTAGTGTAGGATTAGGATTATCTATAGCATCAGATATAATAAAATCTCACGGAGGTAATATTAAATTAGATAAATCTAGAATGAATGGTTTGAGTGTTAAAGTTTTTTTACCTGTTTAGATTTAATATTTTTTTTTGATTTAATTTTATCAATTTTTTTTTCTAAAGTTTCAACCCTTTTCAAAAGAATCTCAAACTCATCTTTACTAGTTAATTTAAGTTTAAAAACCAATTCATCTCTTTTAGATTTTAAAATTGTCATAATTTCATTGGCTATGTCTTTTGACGATACTAAGCCTTGTTCAAATAATTTCGCGAGTTTTTCAATTACAAACTTTGAATTTTTCATATATTAATCTAATAACTTATTATAATTATAATCTATATTTAAAAATAAAAATGTTCATTAATAATTTTGACCCAGTCGCATTTCAAATTTTTTCCTTTGAGATTAGATGGTATTCTCTAGCCTATATTGTTGGTATTTTACTGGGGTGGTTTGTAAGTAAAAAATTTTTCATCTCTGAACCAAAAGTAAGTGAAAAATTTGATGATTATTTAACATTCCTAATTTTGGGTTTAATTATTGGTGGTAGATTAGGGTATGTTGTATTTTATAACTTTGATTTTTATATCAACAATTTATCAGATATTTTCAAAATTTGGCAAGGTGGTATGTCATTTCATGGAGGAGTTATAGGGATTATAATTGCAAGTTATTTTTTTGCAAAAAAAAATTCTCAAAGTTCATTCAGTTATTTAGATATTGTATCTCTTGTTGCACCCATGGGTATTTTTTTTGGAAGAATAGCAAATTTTATTAATTCAGAACTTTATGGTGTCGAAACTGATGTTGCATGGGCAGTCCAATTTAAACAAATAGATAATTTGTATCGACATCCCACTCAGTTATATGAAGCATTTTTTGAGGGTATAATTCTATTTTTAATTCTAATATATTTTAAAAATAAGAGTTTCGCCAAAAAACCTGGCTTTATATCTGGTATATTTTTATTTTTTTACTCTTTTTTCAGATTTATAATTGAGTTCTTAAGAGTTCCTGATGACCAACTGGGTTATTTATTATTCAATCTGACTATGGGACAACTTATAAGTATCTTTTTTTTAATAATCGGATGTTATTTATTAATCTCTAAATATGAAAAAAGACAAAATAGTTAGTCTACCGTTAGACAAGTTTATAAGTATCTCTCTATATAATAAAAAATCTGGGTACTACATAAAAAAAAACCCATTTGGCAAAAAAGGAGATTTTATTACAGCTCCTAATATATCAAGATTATTTTCTGAAATGATTGCCATTTGGGTTGTAAGTTTTTGGAAAAGTATAGGGTCACCAAAAGAATTCAACTTAATCGAACTTGGAGCAGGAAATGCTGCAATGATGAAAATTCTTGTAGAAAGTTTTAAAAAGTTTCCAACATTTTTCAAATCCTGCAGGTTGGTAATTTATGAAATAAGTCCTACTTTAAAAAAGATACAAAAAAAAGAATTATTAAATTCAAATGTAAATTGGATAAATGATTTAAAAAAAATTAAAAAAATTCCTAGTATATTTATTGCAAATGAGTTTTTTGATTCACTTGCAATTAAACAGTTTCAAAAAAAAAGAAATCTATGGTTTGAAAAATTTGTTAATTTAAACAAAAAAGCAACATTTTTCTCGGAAAAAAAGATTAATATGAAAAATTATGAAAAAAAGATTAATTTTAAAATATCCAAAAATCAGAATTTTATAGAATATTCAGAGCTTGGTATTAATTATCTGAAACAAATTTCAAAAATAATAAAAGTGAGATCTGGAGGAATTTTAATCATAGATTATGGGTATAATGAAGATAAAATGAAAAATACTTTACAAGCATTGTATAAACACAAATATTCAGATGTTTTAGCTAAAATTGGAAGTTCCGATATCACGCATAATATTAATTTCCGATTATTTGAAAAAATAATCAAAAAACAGGGCGGATTAAAGCATAGTATAACAACACAAAAGGAATTTCTTACAAAAATGGGTATCAACGAAAGAGCTGAAATGATTGCAAAAAATCAAAATTTTTTAAAAAAAGCAGATATTTATTACAGATTAAAAAGACTAACAGATGAAAAACAAATGGGAAATTTGTTTAAAGTTATGTTAATAAAAAATCAAAATAACAATTTTAATTTAGGATTTTGACCTGATCACTTCTCAAAGATTATTAAAAGATAAAAATATAAGTCATGGTTTTTTTAATAAGAATGGGGGTAAATCAAAAGGAATATATAAAAGCCTCAATTGTGGCACTGGTTCTCTTGATAACAAAAACAACATTTTAAAAAATTTAAAAATTGTCAAAAATAAAATAGGAAAAAAAACAAAAAATATTTATTTGGTTCATCAAGTACATAGTAATAAGTTAGTTTTTCTTAATGAAAACTCTAAATTAAAAAAAAAGATTAAAGCTGATGCAATTATAACTGGCCAAAAAAAACTTCCGATAGCTGTATTGACCGCTGATTGCGTTCCAGTGTTATTATACGACTATGAAAAAAAAATTATCGCAGCCATACATGCTGGTTGGAAAGGTGCATATAAAGGCATAATCAAAAACGTCATTAATTTTATGCTTAAAAAAGGCTGTAATCCAAAAAATATTATTGGAGCAATTGGTCCATCAATTACTCAGAAAAACTATGAAGTAAAAGCCGACTTTAAAAAAAAATTTATTAAAAAACACAAAAAAAACAAAATTTTCTTCAAAAATAAAAACAAATTAATTTATTTTGACCTACCAAATTATGTCAAAACTCAACTTAAATCACAAAAAATCAATAGAATTGATATGATTAAAATTGATACGTTTGATAAAAAAAATAATTTTTTTAGTGCAAGAAGATCATTAAAATTAAATCTTAATGATTATGGTAGAAATATTTCAATAATTATGATTAATTAATCTTTTCATGAAATTATTAACTGGAAATAGTAATAAAATCCTAAGTAAAAATATCTCCAAGTATTTAAAATCTAAACTTGTCAACTCCAGTATAAGAAAATTTGCCGATGGTGAAATTTACATCGAAATAAATGAAAACATAAGAGGGAATAGCATTTTTATAATTCAATCAATTTCTTCACCAGCTAATGATAATTTAATGGAATTATTGTTATGTATTGATGCTTTAAAAAGATCATCAGCAAAAAATATAACTGCTGTAATTCCTTATTTTGGTTATGCAAGACAAGATAGAAAAGTTGTGCCAAGAACATCTATATCAGCAAAGCTTGTTTCAAATTTAATTACTCAAGCTGGGGCAGACAGAGTTGTAACAGTTGATCTCCATGCTGGTCAGATTCAAGGTTTTTTTGATATCCCAGTAGATAATCTTTTTGCAACTCCAATATTTGCGCGACACATTAAAAAAAAAATTAAAAGTAAAAATATAATCTGTGTTGCACCAGATGTTGGTGGTACAGAAAGAGCTAGAGCGCTTGGAAAAATTTTAAATGTTGGACTTGCAATAGTTGATAAAAGGAGACCTAAGCCCGGCCAATCTCAAGTGATGAATATTATTGGTGATGTTAAAGGTAAAACTTGTATTCTTGTCGATGATATAATTGACTCTGGTGGAACTATAGTTAATGCAGCTAAAGCACTAAAAAATAGAGGTGCTAAAGATGTTTTCGTTTATATTACTCATGGAGTATTGAGTGGAGACGCAGTAAAAAAAATTAAAAATTCAGTTATCAAGAATTTGGTAATTACTGATACAATTGACAACGTCGAGAGAACAAAAAATGTAAAAAATATAGAAGTTTTACCAATTTCAGGCCTGATGGGTGAGGCGATCAAAAGAATTTCTAATTCAACTTCAGTTTCAGATTTATTCAAATAATTACCTTGATTATTTATCAACATGAGTTAAAAACCTTTGTTTTATGAATTCATTAGAAGCTAACATCAGAAATAATAAGACTAAGGGCGAATTAAACGCTATTAGAAAAAACGGAGAAGTTCCTGGTATTGTTTATGGTGGCAAAGATGAAAATCAAAAAGTTTCCATTTCAAAAAAAAAGCTTAAATATTTAATCGAAAAAGAAAATTTTTTATCTAATATTATAATATTAAATGTTGGGAGTAAAAATCTAAATGTTTTACCAAGAGAAGTAAAATATCATATCTTAAGTGATGAACCAACTCATGTCGATTTTTTGAGAATTTTACCTGGTGTTAAAATTAAAATTGAAGTTCCAGTAAATTTTATCAATCATGAAAAATCTCCAGGCCTTAAACGAGGGGGTGTATTAAATGTTGTTAGAAGAAAAGTTGAATTAAAGTGTCCAAGTGAAAAAATTCCTGAAAGTATTACAATCGACTTAGATAATGTCGATATTGGTGAAAGTTTTAAAATTTCCTCTGTAAAATTAGATAGTGATGTAACTCCTACCATTCAAGGAAGAGATTTTGTGATCGCAACTCTAGCGGCACCGACAGTGATGAAAGAACCAGAAAAGCCGGCTGAGGCTGAAACAACTGAAGGTGAACCGGGAGCAGAAGGAGCAGATGCAGCAGCTGATGGTGAAAAAATACCGACTGAAGGTGAAAAAAAAGATGCTGATGATAAAAAAACTGCTGATAAAAAACCTTCAGAAGAAAAAAAATAATCTAATTAAATTGGATATAACTTCTCAATAATTTATGCTTTTGTTTGTAGGTCTAGGTAATCCAACTCCAGATAGTGAAAATAACCGACATAACGTAGGTTTTAAAATTATAGACAACATTAATAAAAAATTTAGTCTTTCAAAGCAAAAGCCAAAATTTAAAGGTCTTCTTACAACTGGAAACATCAACGATAAGAAAATCTATGCAATTAAGCCACTAACATTTATGAACAATTCAGGAATTTGCATAAGAGAATTAATTGAATATTTTAAAATTGACGCAGAAGACGTAATAGTTTTTCATGATGATCTTGATGTTGAATTAGGAAAAATTAAAGTAAAATTTGGTGGGTCAAGTGCTGGTCATAATGGGATTGCCTCAATCGATAAATTCATCGGCAAAGATTACTCAAGGGTTAGGATAGGTATTGGGAAACCTAAGAACGGTATTGAAGTTGCAGACTATGTTTTACAAAATTTTGATGAAGAAGAAACAGTCGGCATTAAAAAAATTTCAGACAGCATCACTGAGTCAATTACTATTTTGGTAGAAAAAAAATTAGATCTATTCTCAAGTACTGTTAATAATAAATAATGAGCTTGAAATGTGGGATAGTCGGTTTGCCAAATGTTGGTAAGTCTACATTGTTTAATGCTTTAACAAATTCAAATAAAGCACAAGCTGCAAATTTTCCCTTTTGTACGATTGATCCTAATGTAGGCGTTGTTGCTGTACCTGATAATAGGCTTAATAGTTTAGCAAAAATATCCAAATCTAAAAAAGTCATTAATACAACAATCTCATTTGTCGATATTGCAGGATTAGTCAAAGGTGCTTCAAAAGGTGAAGGTCTTGGAAATAAATTTCTTTCTCACATAAGAGAAGTTGATGCAATCATTCATATGATAAGATGCTTCGACTCTAGTGATATACAAAACGTTAATTCAACTGTAGATCCAGTAAGAGATCTAGAAATTATTGAAACAGAAATGATGCTTGCTGACCTTGAGTCGATACAAAAAAGGCTCGAAAAGAACAATAAAAAAAATGTCGACAATTCAATAATTAAAATTCTTGAGAATGCTTTAGATTGTATTAATAATGATAAGGATATTTCTATATTAAAAAACCAATTTGATAAAAACCTATTAAATCAAAGTGGGCTATTATCTCTCAAACCTAAAATATTTGTATGTAATGTTGATGAAAAAAGTATTCAGAGTGGGAACAATTACTCAAAATCCTTTATAGATAAATTCGGCCAAGAAAACACATTAGTTATATCTGCTGATACAGAAAATCAAATTAACGAATTAGACATTGATGAAAGAAAAAACTATATGGATATGATTGGTTTAGAGAGCACAGGGTTAAGCCTATTAATACAAAAAGCTTATAATATTCTCGGATTAGAAACTTACTTCACGTCTGGTCCAGAAGAAACTAGAGCATGGACTATTCAGATGAATAGTACTGCGCCAGAGGCAGCAGGTGAAATTCATTCAGATTTTAAAAAAGGATTCATAAGAGCTGAAACGGTTTCATATGATGATTTTATTAGTAATGAAGGTTGGTTGAATTCAAAAACTAATGGTAAAATGAGATTAGAAGGTAAAGATTATATTGTTCAAGATGGAGATATTCTAAACTTTCGTTTCAATACGTGACCAAATTCTTTTCATACTGAAGTAAACTAAGATCGTAAGAATAATTAAGTATACAATTGCTTTAAATCCCATTTTATGTCTGGATTCTAGATGCGGCTCAGCTGCCCACATTAAAAAAGTAGTGACATCTTTTGACATCTGTTCAACAGTAGCTTTTGTACCATCTGAATACTCAATTAAACCATCGGATAGTTGGTTGGACATTTTTATTTTGTTTCCGTACATATATTTATTATAGTAAACTCCATCATCAAGAGTAACTCCTGGTGGTGGATCTTCATACCCTTGCAATAATGAGTAAATATAATCTACTCCACCCCCCCTCGCTTTAACTAGTACAGACATATCAGGTGGATAAGCTCCCCCATTAGCAGCTTGAGCTGCTTTTACATTTTCGTAAGGCATTACAAATTTATCTGACAATTTTCCAGGTCTAGTAAACATCTCTCCATCAGAATTAGGACCATCAGTTACCTCAAAAGAAGCCGCGATTGCTTTGGCCTCAGCTTCAGTAAATTCGGGACCCCCTTCTTGGGCTAAATTTCTATAACTTAAGTATTTCATAGAATGACAAGAGGAACATACTTCAGTATAAACATGGTAACCTCTCTGTAAAGCTGAACGGTCAAACTTACCAAATAAACCTTTGAAACTCCAATCAGTGGTCAAGTATTCGATCTTTTCTGCAGCATATACCTGAGGCAAAAAAGGGATTAAAAAGAAGATGTAAAAAAATAATTTTAAGAATTTTTTCACTTTAACTTTTCTAACCTACTATCATCTCTGGCGGCTGCTAAGTTTGAAGAGCCACCTAAAACTGGTTCTGTAATGCTTAATGGAACTGGTAATGTTCTCTCCTTATAACCTAAAATAGGTAAAATAACTAAAAAATGTAAAAAATAGTACGCGGTCGCTACTCTAGCAATTAGCAAATATAAACCTTCAGCGGGCATTGCTCCTACGTATCCTAAAATTAAAACATCAGCTACAAGGATCCAATAAAATTGTCTGTATAGAGGTCTAAATACTGCTGATCTTATTTTTGAGGTATCCAACCAAGGTAAGGCTGCTAAAATAAAAATAGCTGATAACATTGCTATTACACCCATTAATTTATCAGGCACTGATCTTAAAATTGCGTAAAATGGCAATAGGTACCATTCGGGAACAATATGGGCTGGTGTAACAAGCGGATTTGCTTCTATATAGTTATCTGCATGACCTAAAATATTTGGTGTATAAAAAACAAAAAAAGCAAAAACAATCATGAACATTAGTAAAGCAAAAGCATCCTTTATAACTATGTAGGGATGAAAAGGTACAGTATCTTTAGAAGGTTTTTTAACGTCTATACCAATCGGATTATTATTACCTGGAACATGTAATGCCCATATATGAAGAACAACTAAACCTAAAATTAAAAAAGGAATTAAATAATGAAGAGTAAAGAATCTTGTTAATGTTGGGTTGTCAACAGAATACCCTCCCCACAACCATGTTACAATACCTTCACCAACTAATGGGATCGCGCTAAACAAATTTGTAATAACAGTCGCTCCCCAAAAACTCATTTGTCCCCAAGGAAGAACATAACCCATAAAAGCAGCTGCCATCATCAATAAATAAATAATAATACCTATAATCCAGATTATTTCTCTTGGAGCTTTATAAGATCCGTAGAACAGGGATCTAAATATATGTATGTAGACAGCTAGAAAAAACATTGATGCTCCATTTGCATGAATATATCTTATTAACCATCCATAATTCACATCACGCATTATATGTTCCACACTATCAAATGCCATATCGGCATGAGCAATATAGTGCATAGCAAGAACTAAACCTGTAACTATTTGGGTAACTAAACAAAAAGTTAAAATACCACCAAATGTCCACCAATAATTTAAATTCTTAGGTGTTGGATAGTCAGTTAAATGGTTTGCTAAAGTTAGTAATGGTAATCTATCATTAAACCATTTTCCAAAATTTGACTTGGGTGTATATTCGTGATCACTCATATTTTTTATCCAATCTTAATAGTATTGGCGTTAACAAATTCATACTTAGGAATTTCCATGTTTGTAGGCGCTGGTCCTTTTCTAATTCTTCCAGAAATATCGTAATGAGATCCATGGCACGGGCAGAACCAACCGTTGTAATCGCCTTTTTGGTCTAAGGGTACACAACCTAAATGCGTGCATACTCCAAGCATCACAAGCCACTCTGGATTTTTAGCTCTATCTTCATCTTTTTCAGGGTGTTTTAAATCTTTTAACTTAACTGCTTTTGCCTCATTAATTTCATCTTGAGTTCTTCTTCTTATAAAAACAGGCTTACCTCTCCACAAAACTGTTATAGTTTTTCCTGGGTTCACTGAGCTCACATCTACTTCAGTGCTGGCTAAAGCCTTAACTGAAGCGTCTGGATTCATTTGATCTATCATCGGCCAAACTGTAGCCCCCACTCCTACAGCACCAACTGCAGCTGTGGCTGTGAATAAAAAATCTCTTCTTTCAGTTTTTTTTTTAGACATCTTTAAAATTAATTAAATATACTCAAAATAAATTTTTTCTACTTAAATATATGTTTCATATAATATAAAATATTCAATTTACTACTGAAAGAATGACACATAATAGTTCAACATTTACAGGGCCTAAAATTGCTTTATTTGAACCTGATATACCCCAAAATACAGCAGCTATAATTAGAACTTGTGCCTGTCTTGGGGTAAAATTAGAAATTATAGAACCATGTGGCTTCTTATTAAATGATAAGAGATTTAAAAGGGTTGTAATGGATTATATGGATAATAAAATGATAAGGTTTTACCAAAGCTTTGATAGATTTTATGAAAGTAAGGAGAATCACAGAATTGTATTAATGACAACTAAGGCCCCAATTTCATATACTAAATTTAAGTTTGAAAAAAATGATACTATTTTATTTGGAAGGGAAAGTGCTGGGGTACCAGAAAAAGTACATAAACTAATTAAAAATAAATTAAAGATACCTATGAAAGATAATAAAAGGTCACTTAATGTCTCTTCATCTGTTGCTGTTATTTTAGCCGAGAGCCTAAGACAAACAAATTTAATTTGATATGGATTTTGAAATTAGAAAAGATTTAACAAGTAGCTGGTTTAAAACTTTACAAGACTCAATATGTCATAGCATAAGTGAGTTAGAAAAAAATAAAATTAAATTTGAGTCCACAACATGGAAAAGAGATCAAAATAAAGATGAAGGTGGTGGTGAATATAGAATACTTAAAGATGGAAGAATATTTGACAAAGTAGGCGTAAATTTTTCAAAAGTTTATGGAAAATTTCCAAAACATTTTCAAAAACAAATTCCAGGTGCTGAGAAAAATCCTAATTTTTGGGCATCAGGTATTTCTGTAGTAATGCATATGAAAAACCCCCTAATTCCAGCGATGCATTTTAATACTAGATATATTTGCACATCTCATGATTGGTTTGGTGGAGGTATGGATGTCACTCCATCCAAAAAAGATGAAAATGAGAAAAAGGAATTTCACAAAATATTAAAAAAGATGTGCAATCGTCATAACAAAAAATATTATCCAAAATATAAAAAATGGTGTGACGAATATTTTTATTTACCCCACCGAAAAGAAGCAAGAGGTATTGGGGGAATTTTTTTTGACTACAAAAAAAACGATTTTGAAAAAGATTTTAAATTTGTCAGAGAAGTTGGTACCACATTTGAATTAATATTTAAAAAGATTATCAAAAAAAAGTTAAAAAAAAAATGGACTTTAAAAGATAAGGAAATGCAATATATAAAAAGAGGTAGGTATACAGAATTTAATTTGCTTTACGATAGAGGGACAAAATTTGGTTTACAAACAGGTGGAAATGTTGAGGGCATTTTAATGTCGCTACCACCTATTGCAAAATGGAAATAAAATGGATAAAGAGCCGATTACTTTAAATGGTTTAAATAAACTTAAAGAAGAACTAATTTTTTTAAAAGAAAAAAAACGCCCTAAAATTGTTGCTGCAATTGCTGAAGCACGTTCACATGGAGACTTGAAAGAAAATGCTGAGTATCATGCTGCTAAAGAGGAACAATCCCATAATGAGGGAAGAATTACTGAAATTAATGACATAATCGCGAGAGCAAACATTATTGATGTTACAAAATTGAATAATGATGGCAAAGTTATTTTTGGATCAACAGTTTTTTTAGAAAATTTAGATACAGGTGAAAAAATAAATTACAAGATTGTTGGAAAGGATGAAGCAGATCTTAAAAGTAAATTAATTTACTATCAATCACCAATAGGAAGAGGACTTATCGGAAAAAATAAAAATGATCTAGTAGAAATTAGTACTCCTGCTGGCAAGAAAAACTTTGAAATTAAAGATGTTAAATATATTTAATTATTAATTATGTTTTCAATCTGTTGTTCTGATATTTGAAAATTATTTTCGACCCATTTACTCTCAATAAGTTTTAGTTTTTCTCCTAAAATTTTTCCTTCTGGAATATCATATTTTGACATTAAAAAATCTGCTTTAAATGGCATTGTCGGTACCGATTTTATTTCAAATTTGCTAATTAATGCCAATATATTGCTGTCTAATTTGTTAGTTTTTAATATCCTATAATTTAGAATATCCAAAACTGTCTCTTTTCCTGAATGATAAAAGATTAAATTTAAATTTTTTTCAGTAAAAGTTTTTGAAGTTATTTTTTTTTTATAAAAATCACTTATATTTCTAATCCTTTTTTGGTCCTTTTTAGATAAGTTAAATTTATAAATGAAATACTCCACATTATCAGTTTCATCGATAATTAATAATGAAATGATAAAGATAAAATCAACTTTGGAGAGCATATCCTTTAGATTAGTATTTAGCCTAGAAAAAATATTAAAGTGTTTTAGTTGAGGAAAAACTGAAACAAAAATTTCTAAAATTATTTTATCTTTTGACAAACTTTCTAACACATTTGGTTTGAGAGTCTTTCTTAGTTCATCTATCAGTCTTTCTTTAGAAAGATTTGCGATGCCCATAAGATTCGTTTTTAAAACTTTAACAATTTTAGGATCATGTGGTTGTTTAGAATAATTTAAAAAAAAACGTAAATATCTTAATATTCTCAGGTAATCCTCTTTTATTCTTTTTTCTGGGTTACCAATAAAATTAATTTTACCCTTTTTAATATCCTCATAACCGTTGTATGGATCAAATAAGTTGCCTTCTTTATCTGAGTAAATAGAATTGATAGTGAAATCTCTTCGCGAAGCATCAGTTTTCCAATCTTTAGAAAATTTTACTTTTGCATGACGGCCATCAGTTAAAATATCTTCTCTCAAACTAGTAATTTCAAATTTACTATCCCCAATTATTGCTGTTATTGTGCCATGATCTATTCCACTCTCATAGAATTCAACGTTGCTTTTTTTGAGTGCAGAACAAACCTCTGTTGGATCTATATTTGTTGCTAAATCGATATCATCAAAATTTTCATTATTTATAACTTTTCTTATACAACCACCAACATATCTAAGTTCACTTGTAGATGAATAAGAATTGATAATATTAAATATTTGAGACACAGGGGTTTTTTTGGATATGTCCCTTATTTTCTTGCTTATCAGATCTAGATTGTTTCGTCTGAAAAAAAATTTGTCAATAAAACTTTTCATATTTGGCTGGGGCGCTAGGATTCGAACCTAGGATGCAGGTACCAAAAACCCGTGCCTTACCGCTTGGCTACGCCCCAATATAAAATTGATATAACACAAAAAAATAAAATTTATATAGTTTTTGAGCTTATACACCAATATTTTTTATATTCTTTATTAAATTGTATAAGTGCTTTGTCGCATTTTTTTTTAGAATTATAATAGGCAATAAAAGCTGATCCAGAGCCAGTCATTCTTACAAACTCAGGATTATATAAATTTGTTAAGTAAATTTTAATTTTTTTCAAAATTGGGTGTTTTACCAAGACAATTTTTTCTAGAGAATTACCCATTTTTTTTAAAGAATTAAGATTAAACATTTTTTTTCTCGGAATATTAAATTTGGCAGTCTCATAATTTCTTACGTCTGCGTAAATAGCTTTTGTCGAACAGCCAAAATTAGGTTTAACAACTAATGTATATAATTTTTTACAATTTTTGAATTTTTTAGTTTGGTTTTTAGAGGTTAAAACTTGATAATCATTAGTTAATCCTAAAATTACATCTGATCCTAAATATTTAGCTATTGAACTAATTTTTTCTTTATCTAAAGAGAATATTTTTTTTTTAATAAAATAATTAAGAATACTAGCGGCATTCATTGAACCACCTCCTAAACCAGACTGTTGTGGTACATGCTTGACTATCTGGATATGATATTTTTCTTTTAGTAATTTTTTTTCATCAAGTATATCTAATAATTGAGTAATACTGTTTTTCGAGCTAATATTTTTTGAAAATTTTCCTCTAAATTTTACAATATGATTTTTTTTTTTAATTTTTTTTATGAGAATAAGATCATAGACATTTATAAAAGCAACTAGGCTTTCTATTTTATGAAGCTTTGATGATTTACCTATAACATTTAATGCTAAATTAATTTTAGCATATGACTTAATCTTCTTAAATTTCATTAATTATGATTTTTTGATACCTTTTATTAATTTAAGATTAATCTTATCTTTCATTTCTTTCTCTGCTTTTTTCATTTTAAGTACATTTTTCCAAAAATATCTTGCTTGTATTTTTTGGTCTAATTTCCATAAGATATCGCCATAGTGATCATTTACTATTGGATCTTCTGGCATTAATTCTACTGCCCTTTGCAAAAATTTTTCAGCTTTAGAATAATCCTCTATTAAATAATAAGCCCAACCAATTGAGTCAATTATATATGGATCGTTACTTTCTAACTCATAGGCAATTTTAAGCATATCTAACGCTTCATCTATTTTGTAATCTCTTTCAAGCCATGAATATGCTAAATAATTTAGAACATAGGCATCATTTGGTTCTATATTTAAAGACATTAACAAATCTTTATCTGATTTTTCATATTCACCAATTCTCTCGTAGCTTCCACCCCTTCTGTAAAGCATATCAGCTTTAATTATGTTATTATCATCTAGATCTTCAATTACTTTTGAATAATATTTTATTGCATTCTCATAATCTTTAGAACTTTTATAAAAGTTAGCTATATCAAAAATCATCTTATTATTATGTTTTTTAATTTTATTGAATTCAGACGTTATAAAAGCAACTGATCTTTTTTTGTTATTATCCTCTTCAGCTATAATTTGTGCCTCTTTTTTAATACGAAACCAATAATAAATTTTGTCCTCTCTATCAAATCTTTTTAAAATTTTTTTAGCTTTAACGAAATCTTCGTTAAAGTAATAATTTTCAGCTACTAAAGACAAATTATATATAAACTTTGAATTTAAATAATTTGAGAGATATAAATAAAAATTAGATTTTTCAAAATCGTCTTGGGATGAATAAAGGTTAGAAACTAAAAATAAAAATTCACTAATTACATGATTATGATTTTTGCATGAAAATATATTAGTAAATTTTTCATATTTTCTATCCTTAACCCAGTTTTTAGATTGGGATATTAACAATTTAGAATTTATATAATCATATTCTGATAAAACATTATTAATAGTAGAAAATCTCTCATTTTCAATTAAATAACTGGCATAAAAAAATACGTATCTTGAGTAGTCAGAGTCACTTTTATTAACTAATTCAAGGAAATAATTTTCAGTATTTTTGTCGTCTAAATAGCATTTTTGAAAAGCATCTGAAATTTTTGATAAATTTCCGTAACTTGCTCTGTTTTCAAAATAGTTTTTTTCTTTAAAAACATAAATGTATTCTTTTAAAATATTAAGAATTGCTAACTTTAATTTTTCTTCACTAAAAAAATCTGCTACTCTATTAACTTGATCGTAAGCATCATCAAAATTACCACGTTTTAAACTGTCGATAATTAATAACAAATATGCATCAAAAAATTTTGCATTTTCATTCCCCCTATTTAGCCTAATAATATTAATTGCTTGAGAAACTTTATTCTCTAGCACTAAACTAGTTACATATCTTTTTAGGTATGGATCGTGCTGATTAATCAATATTTTTGAAGAGTTATAAAAATTCAATGCTTCAGAATTTTTTTTATTTTCGAAAGCAACTATTCCAGAAAAATAATTTGATAAATTTTTTGGATTAAAATTATTGAAACTATTGCTTTTAGAATAAAGATGAGTCTGATAGAATAATATGAATATAATTACCGTTAAAACTTTTTTTAAACACATTAGTTTATTCTATGTCTAAAAAACCCCTAAATCAAAACACTAAATTTACACAAGATTTCATTAAAACATTTGAGACAGATTTTATCTTCAATAATGAACCCCAAAATAGGTATAAAGATTTAAAAAATAATCTGATTAATTCAAACTCACAAAAAAAAAAGAAGCTATCTGATCTTAAAAATCTAATAAATACAATTGAGGATTGCAATCTAAAGAAAGGTTCAAAAAATCTTTTATTTGGTAGTGGAAATATCAACAGTTCTATAATGTTAATTGGCGATGCACCTGGTGAGGAAGAAGATGAGTCTGGGTTACTTTTTCAAGGTGATGTGGGAAAGCTTTTAGAAAAGATGCTCTTAGCTATCAATGTATCAATGGATAATATTTATTTAACTTATTCAATAAACTATAAGACAACTGATGAAAGAAAACCTAATACTAGTGATATAAAAAGATATTCCAAATTTTTGAGACAACATATTTCAATAATTAATCCACAAATTTTAATTCTAATGGGTGGAACTGCGATGGAGGCTGTCACTGGGTTAAACAGTAAAATTTCAGATGAAAGAGGGAAATGGAAAGAAATAATTATAGGAAGTAAAACAGTCCCCTTAATGATTAGTTACAGTCCGTCATATCTAATTAGATTCCCGGATAATAAGAAATATTCTTGGGAAGATTTAAAAATGATTAAGCAAAAAATTCAAGATTTAAATATAAAGTTTTAATGAAATTAGTTGCTGGAGTTGATGAGGTTGGACGCGGAAGTTTAGTGGGACCTGTATATGCAGCGGCTGTAATTTTAGATCACTCGATAAACAAAAAACTATTAAAAGACTCTAAGAAGTTATCAAAAAAAAGGAGAGAAATTTTAGCTCAGTATATCAAAAAAAATTCTACATGGTCCATAGCAAAAGCATCGATCAGTGAGATTGAAAAAAAAAATATCCTACAGGCTAGTTTGATGGCAATGAAAAGAGCAATCCTTAAATTGAAAAAAAAGCCCTCAATGATTTTAATTGATGGAAATAAATTACCAAAGATAGAAAACTACAAACTTAAATCTGTAATCAAGGGAGATCAAAAAATACCATCAATTTCTGCTGCATCAATTATTGCAAAAGTAGCTCGTGATGATTTTATTTCAAAATTAGGTATTAAATATAAAAGTTACTCATGGAGTCAAAATTATGGGTATGGAACTAAACAACATTTAAGGGCTATCAAAAAGTTTGGGGTCACAATTCATCACAGAAAGACTTTTTCACCTATAAATAAACTAAACACCTCAAAGTAATAAACACTAGATATAGATATTTCTAGAATTAAGCACACAAATTAAGTCTTCATAATTCAATCGTAAGTTGACCCAAGAATCTTTTTCGAGTCTAATTTATTTTTACAAAATGAGCTCGAGTTTCAAAAATAAATTAATTAATGGTGATAGCCTGAAGGAATTAAAAAAGATTCCAGATGAGACCTTTGATTTAATTTTTGCTGATCCACCCTATAACTTACAATTAAAAAATGAACTCACAAGACCTGATAGATCAAAGGTTAATGCAGTAAATGATAAATGGGATCAATTTGAAAATTTTAAGAAGTATGATGACTTTACTTATTTGTGGTTGACTGAGTGCAAAAGGATTTTAAAAAAGGATGGAGCTATTTGGGTAATTGGTAGTTATCACAATATCTTCCGAGTTGGTACGGTAATACAAAATTTAGGTTTTTGGATTTTAAATGATGTCATTTGGAATAAAAAAAATCCTATGCCAAATTTTAGAGGAACACGATTTACAAATGCTCATGAAACTTTAATTTGGGCTTCAAAATCTGAAAAATCAAAGTATACTTTTAACTACCAATCTTTAAAATGTTTAAATGATGATCTTCAAATGAGGTCTAACTGGGAATTACCAATTTGTAATGGTTCCGAAAGATTAAAAAAGAACGGTAAAAAAGTACACTCTACACAGAAACCTGAGGCTCTACTTCACAGAATTTTATTAGCAACTTCCAATAAAAATGATTTAATTTTAGATCCTTTTTTAGGGTCAGGAACAACGGCAACAGTTGCTAAAAAATTAGGGAGAAATTATTACGGCATTGAAAAAGAAAAAACTTATTTTAAAGCTGCTCAGCAAAGATTAAGTAAAATTAAACCTATAGAAGACGATTATTTAGATACTCTACAGAACGGTAGATCTAAACCAAGAATACCATTTGGCTCGTTAGTTGAATTAGGAATAATTAAACCAGGCTCAACTATTTTTGATAATAAAAAGAAAATCAGTGCAAAAATTATGGCTGACGGGAGTATAAAACATGCTCAAACTGAGGGCTCAATCCATAAAGTAGCCGCTACAATCTTAGGTGCTGAAAGCTGTAATGGATGGACCTATTGGCATTATAACTTGAATGGAAACGCAGTTCCTATCGATCATTTGAGGCAAAGGTTGATCTCTAATAGCTAGTTTTTATATATTTTCCCAAGATAGCCCTCTAAAAACTTTTTGTTTTTTACTAATCTTTTTAAAAAAATATTTCTTAATAATGTTGTTAAAGGATTAGACAAATGAAAAGCGAATTGATTTAATTTTGAGCGATTATTTACCATCTTTATTTTATCAACTCTATTTCTAAAAAAATTACTCTCAGTATTATTCTCTATATTCTCAAACAATTCATATGCACCTTCTATTGATTGTGATGCACCTTGAGCAAATGATGGTAAAAAAGCAAAAAAAGCATCTCCTATTAGATGAATGTTATTATTATTAACCTCAAAAAAATCGTGACTTACAAATACTGGGTATATCTTTAAATCATTAACACTATCAAAAAATTCCTTATTTAAGTGCGGAACTTTTTCTAAAATTTTTCTGATAAAATTATCATCTTTAAACAAAGAAAAATCTTTTTGCTCATCTCTTGAAAGCTTGAATTTCATTATAGCTATAAAGTTTAAATCACCATTAGGAGAGACCGGATAAATAACATAATGAAAATTTGAACCTAAAAACAATGAGATGTTTTTTTTATCAGCCATGTTTGAAAAACTTGGTATAATTCCTCTAATAGCTAAAGTGTCATTAAATTTTGGTTCAATTTGATTTTTTGATAACAAATTTTTACACTTTGAAAAGACTCCATCTGAAATAATTAGATAATCAAATTCATAAATTTCATTATTTTCAAAAGAGATTTTAACGATTTGATCTTGTTGTTCTATCTTTGAAATAGTGTGATCAAATTTTATTTCTTTTTCTAAATCTTTTTTTAAAAAATTAATAAGTGATGATCTTTTAAGAGTGGTGTATTTACAATTTTCAGTATTAAACTCTGATATATTTAACTCACATATCTTATTAGAATCCTTAGCTGAGTAAAAATTAATTTTATCTGGATTAAATTTTTCACTGTTTTCTAATTTATCAAACTGAATTTTATTTAATAGTTTGATGCTGTTAACAGATAATTGAATACCGTAACCTTCTTTTAAATTGATTAAGGTATTTTTCTCAAAAATATTTACTTGATACTTTTTGTTTCTTTTAAATAAATTGGCAATAAATAGCCCTGAAATTCCAGCACCAATTATAGCTACTTTTTTCATTAATTTTTTTCTAAATATTTAACAACTTTCTTAGTGAATGATGGAAGCATATAATTATCTAATTTTCTTCTATCAAACCAGCAAGATGAAGGAAATCTTTTTGCATTTTTGAGATATTGAATTTTTATGTTCATATTCATGTTTGACATTTTATAATTAAGATTTTCACTAAAATTTTTTGGGTTAGATAGCTCTTCCATTGGAAAAATTGTTAAATTTTTAAGAAAACTAAATTTTGTGTTTTTTATAAGCAAATACCTTTGATTTTTTTTATAAACTTTAAGAATAAAATATTTTTCTTTATTCTTTTTTGTAATTTTAGCTAAATCAAAATCTTTCTTCTTAAAAGACTTACAATTTTTTGAGATTGGACATCCACTACATTCAGGATTTTTAGGTTTGCAAATAATTGCTCCCAATTCCATTAAAGCTTGTGCATAATCACTTGCTCTTGATGAAATTCCAAAAATAGATTTTTTTTCTATTAGATTGTCTTTTTGAATTTCCTTATCTTTTTTTAAATAAAGATATCTTTTTAAAACTCTTTCAATGTTTCCATCTAAGGGAATACAGGATTTATTAAAGGCAATAGCTAAGATTGCATTAGCAGTGTAATTGCCGATACCAGGCAAAGATATTAAATCCTCATAATTATTTGGAATTTTTCCATGATATTTACTAATTATAATTTTAGCAGTTTTTTGTAAATTTCTTACTCTTGAATAATATCCAAGACCTTCCCATAATTTTATTAATTCATTTTCTTTAACTCTAGAGAGGTCCACAAGATTGGGTAATTTTTTTATAAATCTATTAAAAAAAGGAATAACAGTTACAACTTGTGTTTGTTGTAACATAAACTCACTTACCAATGTATAATAATGCTTTTTATACAAAGGTGTTTTTTTCCGCCATGGTAAATTTCTTTTATTTAAATCATACCATTTAAGAATTTTTTTTGTTATGATCTTTTCTGTCATATGTATTTCAAAAATAATACTAAGCAGAGATTAAGATCCATTCAAGGCTTAAGATCTTTTAAAGACACCTTACCAACAAATATAAAAAAAGTTATTAACAAAAGAGGCCATATTTTTTCTGAAATACTTAATAATTGGAAATTTTTGGTAGGAGAAAGTCTATTTAAAGTTTGTTTCCCAAAATCATTTAAAAATTCAAATAAATTTGGAGTTAGCACATTGCTAATTATGGTAAAGAGAGGTCATGAGATAGATTTAGAATACTCAAAGAAAGAAATCATGGATAGAGTAAATAATTTTTTTGAAAATACAGTTATTGAAAGAATTAAATTTACTACCTTTGAAGAGGAACGAAAGCAGGTAATCAACGACAAAATAGAGAAAAAAGCTGTGACAAGAAAAACATTCCATAAAAAAATTGAGAGTGTTACGAATGAAAAAATTAAAAAGTCCCTAATTGAACTAACTAAGGTATTCAGAGAAAAATGAAAAAAACTATATTATTAATTTTGATTATTTTAGGATTTTCTCTTAAGGTAAATGCTGATAATCGAATTGTTTCTGGACAAAACGATGCCAAGATAACAATTATTGCTTACGAGTCTCTGACTTGTAGTTTTTGTGCAGATTTTCATAACAAGATTTACCCATTGCTTAAAAAAGAATTTATTGATACCGGTTTGGTAAAAATAGAATTTAGGCACTTTCCATTAGATATTGTCGCTCTTAATGCATCAAAAATTTCACAGTGCAAAGAAGATCAAAGTTTAGAAATTATGACGAGTTTATATTCTGATCAGCAGGCTTGGATAAAAGGTAAAACAATAGAAGAGGCTAATGAAAACTTAAAAAAATTTGTTGAAAACAAAAATTTTAACTTAGATTTTGAAAAGTGCATAAGTGATAAAAAAATTGAAGATTTCGTTTTAAATGATCGAATCGAAGGCACTAAAAAATTTAAGGTAAATTCCACTCCTACGATTATAATTAATGGAAAAAAGTTTGAGAAAACTCTTAATTATAAAAATTTAAAAAAATCTCTAGAAAAGCTGATATAAGCTAATTAATGGAGTTTAAAAAAATCCAACTAAATGGGTTTAAGTCTTTTGCTGATAAAACCAATTTCCTAATCGAAGATGGTTTAACTGGTATAGTTGGACCTAACGGTTGTGGAAAATCAAACATTGTCGAGTCCATTAGATGGGTTATGGGCGAAACATCTGCAAAAAGTTTACGTGGCTCAGGAATGGAGGATGTAATTTTTTCTGGCACTTCAAATAAACCATCTAAAAATATTGCTGAGGTTTCTATAACGGTTAAAAATGATAGCGGTGAGGGACCTATTCAATATCGAGAAGTTAATGAGATTAATGTTAGAAGAAAAATTGAAAAAGATAAAGGATCCAAGTTTTACATTAATGATAAAGAAGTAAGAGCAAGGGATTCTCAAATGTTTTTTGCTGATTTATCCACTGGAGCTCATTCTCCATCGATGATTAGTCAAGGTAGAATTGGAGCACTAGTGACGGCTAAACCTACTGATAGAAGAGCAATTCTCGAAGAGGCAGCCGGTATTTCTGGTCTACATGTAAGACGACATGAAGCTGAATTAAGATTGGGTGCAGCTGAAAATAATCTTAAGAGAGCAGATGAATTAAGAAAACAGCAAGAAAGACAATTGGCAAATCTTCAAAAACAAGCGGAGGAGGCTTCCAAATATAAAAACATAACAGATGAAATAAAAAAAATTGAAGCTGGTCTTTACTATCTGAAATTAATAGAAATTGATAAAGAAATAACAATTGAAAATGAGATAAACAAAGAGGCCGAAGGTGAGGTTAGTGGATTTAATGAAAGAATCACAGAAATTGAAACGTTAATCAAACTAGAAACAGAAAAAGTTACTCCATTAAGAGAAAAAAATATTGAAAATTTGTCTAAAATCCAAAGATTAAATTTAGAACTTCAGAGTTTGGATAAAGAAAATACTAGGACACAAGAAGAGATTGAGAATATTAAAAAGTCATTAACAACACTTGATGAAGATGTTTCAAGAGAAAAAGGAATTATAATAGATGCTAATTCTAATGAGAAAAGACTCAAAGAGGAAAAAAGTGACCTAATAGAAGTTGATTCAAAATATTTTGAGACAGAAAAAAAATCAAATGACGATCTTGATAATTCAAAAAATAATTTAATTGATGAAATAGGAAAAATTAAAACTTTAATAAGTTCAAATCAAAATGATAGTGCATTAGATATTCTAAATGATCTTGAAAAAATTATTGATAGATATGCTGATAGCTATAGTAAAAATCAAAATATCAAAAAAGAATCTGTAAAAAGAAATGAGAGGATCAAAATAATTGAAAAAGAAATTGAAAGCTGGAAAAATTTACTTTCAAATTCTGAAAAAATGGTAAATGAATTAACTAGTAGAAAGAATAATCTAACCAATCAATTAGAAATACTTGATAACCAACCAAAAATACAAGCAGAAAAAAAGGGACAAATTTCAGAAAATTTAAGAAATTCAGAGGAAGAAAAAGAAGAAAATGAAAAAATTATAAATGATACTGACGAAAAAATTGACTCACTCAGAACAAAACTTAATGAAATACAAGAACAATCTATACAAATAAGAGAGAGAAAAGCTAGTTCTGGTGCAACTGTCGAAGGATTAAGAAAAAGAAAAAATGATCTAATAGATCGAATTACTTCTGAACTTAATTTGACTGAGGAAAATATCTTAGAGAATTCAAATTTAAATGGTATCGAAGAATTACCTGACGCTGTAAATCAAGAAGATTTATTAGATAAAAAAAAACAGGAGAGAGAAAAATTAGGATCTGTTAATTTAAAAGCAGACGAAGAAACTAATAAATACGAGAATGAAATTAAAAAAATGGAGTCTGACCGGGCAGACTTGGTGACAGCAATTGTAAAATTAAAAGACAGTATTAATGAGCTAAACCAAAAGGGTAGAGAGAGATTGGTTGAAGCCTTTGAAAAAGTTAATAGAAAATTCAATGAAGTCTATACAAAATTATTTAATGGTGGTAACGCAAAACTTGAACTCGTTGACTCAGAGGATCCTCTAGAAGCAGGTTTAGAAATGTTGGTTAGTCCACCAGGAAAAAGACTTCAATCAATAACTTTATTATCGGGTGGAGAACAAGCTTTAACTGCACTATCACTTATCTTTGCAGTTTTTTTAACTAATCCTTCTCCTATTTGTGTGCTAGATGAAGTAGATGCTCCTTTGGATGACGCTAATGTTACAAGATTTTGTAATTTATTGGATGAACTTACAAAAATAACAAATACAAAGTTTATCATCGTTACACACCATGCATTAACAATGTCAAAAATGAATAGATTATACGGTGTAACCATGCCCGAAAAAGGAATAAGTCAGCTGGTAGCAGTTGATTTACAAAAAGCAGAGAGTATGGTTGCTTGATTAAAATAATCAGATGTCTAAAAATCAGTTCAAAACTCGCTTAGAAATTGCAAAAAAAAAACTCTCAAAGAAAGACAATGAAAACAAAAAGCAGAATTCATCGCCTATTGGCTCAGCTTTTAAGCTAAGTACAGAATTAGTATCTGCAGTTGCTTTAGGGACAATTATTGGGTTTATTTTAGACAATACCTTTGGTACTAAACCATGGTTAATTTTAATTTTTTTTTTTGTAGGTGTAATCGCAGGTATTACAAATGTGATTAGATCAGCAAAAAATATGCAAAAATAGATGTAAAATTTATGGCAGCAAATCCAATGACTCAATTCGAAGTTTACAGAATTGGGCCAGAAATAAAAATCGGAGCCTTCGATATCTCATTTACAAATGCAAGTTTGTTTATGATAGTTAGTTCCCTTGCAATTCTCGTAATCTTTAACTTAGGGGCTAAAAAAAATTCTATGCTACCTGGTAAGATTCAACTATTAGCAGAATTAAGCTACACATTTGTATCTAAAATGATCAGCGATACAGCAGGATCTAAGGCAAAACCTTATTTTGCTTTTATATTTTCATTATTCATGTTTGTTCTTTTTTGTAACATGTTTGGAATGATACCTTATACCTTCACGGTCACTAGTCATATAATAGTAACATTTGTTTTAGCTGCATTCATATTCATTGGTGTAACAATTATTGGTTTTATAAAACATGGATTTGGTTATTTAAAACTTTTTGTGCCAAGCGGAGTTCCCATTGTTTTATTGCCTTTGATAGTTGTTATAGAGATAATCTCATATTTAAGTAGACCTATTAGTTTATCGGTAAGACTTTTTGCTAACATGATGGCAGGTCACACAATGATGAAAGTTTTCGGGGGCTTTGTAATAAGCCTTGGGATAGTTGGAGGATGGCTTCCTCTAACATTTTCTGTTGCACTAACTGGTTTGGAGATCTTAGTTGCTTTTCTTCAGGCTTATGTTTTTGCAATTTTAACATGCATTTATTTAAATGATGCATTAAATTTACACCATTAAATAACAAAGGAGGATATAATGGAATTAGAAGCAGCAAAAATGATCGGGGCAGGTTTAGCAGCAATCGCTTTAGCTGGTGCCGGTGTTGGAATTGGGATAATTTTTGGGAATTATCTTTCAGGGGCAATGAGAAACCCTTCTGCAGCACAAAAACAATTTCCTAATTTGCTTTTAGGATTTGCTCTCGCAGAAGCAACTGGGTTGTTTGGTTTGGTAGTTGCATTAATCATTCTATTTGCGTTTTAAATTTGATGATTAGAAAATATTTTTTTCAGTTAATATTTCTATACCTCTTTTTTTCAAAAGAGGTTTTTGCAGCTGAAAGTGGTGGTATGCCTCAATTAGATCCTGAATTTTGGGTTTCACAGATTTTTTGGCTTACATTGGTTTTTGGTATTCTGTATATTGTTTTATCTAAGCTTATACTACCAAAAATTAGTGCAAACTTAGAATTAAGGAAATCACAAATACAAGAAAACATTGAGGCTGCGGATAAGCAGAGGAAAAATAGTGAATTAAAGCTAAAAGAATATGATGATATAATTTTAAAAAGTAAACTTGAGTCAAAAAATCTTTTTAATGAGACTAGAGAAAAAACGCTTAAAAATATTAATATCAAAAGAGATACTTTAGAAAAACAAATTGATGAAGAAATCAAAAAAGCTGAAACTGAGATTGAACAGCTTAGGAAAAGTGCTCCTGAAAAAATAAATAAGATCGCAATTGAAACATCCTCAGAGATACTTAAAAATTTGATAGGCACTGAAATTAACAACAGTAGTATTTCAGCTATAGTTGACGATTTATACAGGAAAAATGGAGGCAAATACTATGGTAATTGACTCAACATTCTGGGTGGCAGTTTCTTTTTTTATTTTTTTTGGTGGTTTGGTTTATTTAAAAGTGCCACAAAAAATAAATGAAATATTAAATAAACTCATTTCTGATATAAAGAATGAAATTGATGAGAGTGAAAAACTTCGAAAAGAGGCAAAGGATTTATTAAATAATGCTCAGAGTAAACTTGATACTGCACAATCTGTAAGAAATGAAATTTTAGAACAGGCTAAAAAAGATAGCGATAAATTAATAATAGATCTTAATGATAAATTCCATAAGTCCTCAGAAATTAAAAAAGCATCTGCAGAAAACAAAATAGTTCAAATGAAAGAGTTAGCGATTAAAGAAATAAAGGATGCATCAGTAAAAATCGCAGTAGACTCTGTTAAAAAAATTATAACCACATCCGTTGATAAGTCTAAACTCGATAATTTATTTCAAAAAAATTTAGAAGAGACTAAAGAAGAGTTAAAAAAAATTAATTCATAATTTTCTTACAATTTTTTAAAAAAACTATAGATTATTAAGATGAATTCTATTGTAGTAGGCTCAGGTTTTGGCGGTATTGCTGCAGCTCTAAGATTAAAAGCTAAGGGTCATCAAGTAACATTAGTTGAAAAACATCCTGATCTTGGTGGTAGAGCAAGAGTTTTTAAAAAAAATGGTTTCACTTACGATGGTGGACCCACCGTTATTACTGCACCCTATTTAATTGATGAGTTATTCAAATTGTTTAAAAAAGACTCAAAAAATTATATAGAACTTTCCCCTCTTAAAATTTGGTATCAATTTATTTTTGAGGATAACTCAAAATTTAATTACTCAGGTGATGAAACTGAAATGAAGAAACAAATTGCAGAAATTAGTAAAGATGATGTTGAGGGATATGAAAAATTAGTAAGTTTTACAAAAAAAATTTTTGACAAGGGTTTTTTAGAACTTGCGGATGTTCCTTTTGATAAACCTTTTTTTATGATGCGGCAACTTCCTTCACTTCTAAAACTTAAAAGTTATAAATCAGTTTATTCGTTAGTTTCATCTTTTATAAAAAATGAAAAACTAAGAAGAATGTTAAGTATGCATCCTCTTTTAGTTGGGGGAAATCCTTTTACAACTACTTCTATTTATGGGTTAATTTTATATTTAGAGAAAAAATGGGGGATTCATTACTCAATGGGTGGGACAGGTAATATTATTAAAGGTTTTGAGAAACTTATGAACGAAGTTGATATTAAGATCATAAAGGGTCATGAAGTAGAAAAAATTATTTCAAACGGAAATAAAATAACTGGTGTCAGACTTGATAATGATACTAATATTTTAGCTGATAATGTTATTTGTAATGCCGACCCACCTGCAGTTTATGAAAAATTGCTTAATGGAAACTCAAAAAATTCAATGATGTTCAAATGGAAAAGAGAAAGGATGGAATACTCTATGGGATTATTTGTTTATTATTTTGGAACAAAAAAAACTTACCAAAATGTTGAACATCACACGATAAAATTTGGAAATAAGTATAAAGAACATCTCGATGACATATTTGAGAATAAAAAATTAAATGCTGATATAAGTTATTATCTTCATAGACCCTCTGCTACTGATAAAACTATGGCTCCTGCTGGACAGGATTGTTTTTATGTTCTTGTTCCAGTTCCCAATAATCAATCTAAAATTAATTGGTCTATTCAGGGAGAAAAGATGAAAAATTTGGTAATTGAAAAAATGGAAAAGGATCTTATGCCAAACTTAAGTGAAAATATTGTTGAAGATTTTTATTTAACACCAGACTACTTTGAAAAAGATTTAAACACAAAGTATGGATCTGGCTTTTCAATTCAACCAAAATTTACGCAATCTGCTTATTTTAGATTTCATAATAAATCTGAAATATACGATGGACTTTATTTTGTTGGAGCTGGAACACATCCAGGGGCTGGTGTACCAGGCGTACTATCGTCAGCTAAAGTGTTAGATAAAATTTTATAATGTCTGATAAGAGTTATTTGTCTGTTTATGCTAAGTCATTTAACTGGGCCGGTTTTTTTTTACCAAGGGAAACACTTAAAAAATGTTCTGTATTATATGATTTTTGTAGAGTTGCAGACAATATTGCAGACGATAAAGACGAGATAGAGATCAAAGAAAAAAAATTTGCAGAATTTGAAAATGACTTTAATCAAAAAAAATTTGATAACCTTATTATAAAAAATATGTGGGGTATCATAGAGGAATTCAACATATCCATAAAAATAGTTCAAGATTTATTGGCTGGTATTAGATCAGATATCAAAGAAAAAGTTGAAATAAATTCAAAAAAAGACTTATTAATTTATTCATATAGAGTAGCTGGGACTGTTGGCTTAATGATGGCAAAAATTTTAAATGTAACAAAAAAAAGTTCTCTCAAGTCAGCTATTGATTTAGGAATAGCAATGCAATTAACAAATATATCTAGAGATGTCCTAGAAGACTCAAAAAATAATAGATTTTATATTGAGAAAAATTTTGAAAAGATCTCCTCAACTGTTAATCTTGCGAACCGTTATTATCAAGATTCTTTTTATGCAATAAAAAACATACCAATAAGTTTCCGTTTTTCTATATTGGTCGCTAGAAGAGTGTATAGAAAAATAGGATATAAAATTTTAAAAAAAAAAAACTTGGAGAACTATCAAAGATCAGGAAAGATTTATGTCTCAAATATTGAAAAAATATTGGAAACTTTTCTGTCAATTTTTGACTTAATCAGTTTATATCTAATTAATAAAAATGCTGATCAAATTCAGCATGATCACATTCTGATAAATGAGGAAATAGATTTAAATGAAAGAATTTGATTATATAATTATCGGTGGTGGTTGTGCAGGATTATCTCTTGCTTATGAATTAGAAATTCATGAAAAATTAAAAGATAAAACTTTAGCAATTATTGAACCCAGGGAAGAATATAAACGAGATAAGACTTGGTCTTTTTGGAAAGTAACACCTCATAACTTTGACGATTGTGTAAAAAAAAATTGGGAGAATTTTTCAGTTAATATCCCAGGTAAAACAAATTATTTAAAATGTAAAAATTTTCCATATCAAAGCATTGATAGTGGTTTATTTTATGAAAAAATTAAGTACAAACTAAAAAAAAACGAAAATATTTTCTTTTTTAAAAATATAAAAGAGATTAACAAGCAAAATTCTTTAGTTTTTAATAGTGTGCCGAATATAAAAAAAAACCATCTAAATCTTTGGCAACATTTTTGTGGAGTAGAAATAAAAACAGACAATGATATTTTCGACGAAAAAATTTTTAACCTCATGGATTTTGATTGTGAACAAAGAGAAAGCGTGCATTTTTTTTATACATTACCATACACAAAAAATAGAGCTTTAGTAGAAACAACTTGGTTATCAAAAATGAATGACAATTCACAAAAAGATTATGAAAATCAAATCAACAATTATATTAAAAATAATTTAAATATTAAAAATTACGAAATTACTTATAAAGAAGAGGGAGCAATACCCCTGTTTTATCCATTAAATAAAAATGAAAAAAATAAAATTAATATTGGAACAGCTGGTGGAATGACAAGATTAAGCACTGGATATACTTTTTTAAATATACAAGAACACAGCAAGTATATTAGGGAGAATATTGATAATATTACAAATGCTAAAAAATTTGAAATAAATAGAAAATATCAATTTTTGGATGAAATTTTTCTACGTGTTCTTGAAAAAAATCCTGAAAAGATGTCTGATATATTTTTTAGGATGTTTAAGACTTCACCAAAGACTGCTATAAAATTTCTATCAAATAAAAGTAATTTTTTAGAGGATTTAAGTATAATTTTTAAAATGCCAAAATTGATATTTATTAGAGCTTTATTTGACTAATTGATAATGACTATACAGATTAAGAAAATTAACTTTAAACATTCTTTTATTTTTTTTTTATTTTGTAATATTGTTTCTCTACCGTTTATAAAAGCTTACAATCTAAGTATTTCTCCATTAATTTGTTTATTATTAATTTTAATAATTGGTGTATCACATGGTTCTTTGGATCATATAAAGGGAAGGAAGCTTCTAAAAATTTTCCAAATAAATAATATAATCACTTTTTATACAACCTATTTTCTGCTTGCGGTAACAATTATAATTTTTTGGATACTTTTACCAACAGTAGTGCTTATTGCTTTTTTAATTGTTGCCTCATTTCATTTTGGAAAAGAAGATACTCAATTTCTAATTGATAATAATTCATATTTAAATCAATTTTTATTTTTTCTTAAAGGGTCTTTGGTAATATTGGCACCACTGTATTTTAATTTTAATGAAACCGTTTCTATATTCAAATTACTATTAATCCAAAATGAGACATTTTATCAAAGTTTAAATGTGATCGAAAATAACAATTTTTTGATAATTGGGATTGTGTTTAGTGCATTATCTAGCATTATTTTATTTTTTAAAAAATTTGAATTAAAGAAATTTACAATTTTTTTTGATTATTTCTCGATAATAATCATAAATATGCATTTCTCTCCATTAATAGCCTTCACAATTTATTTTTGTTTTTTACATTCTATAAGACATAGTATTTCATTAATCACTGAGCTTGATCAAGGAAGTTTAAAGAATGGACTTTTAGTTTTTATTAAAAAAGCTACCCCTTTAACTATCCTAACTGGTATTTTTTGTTTAATAGGTCTTTATTTTTTAAATAATAATTACAATTTAGACAGTGCAATTTTGAAATTAATATTTATAGGTTTGGCGTCTTTAACTTTTCCGCATATATTGCTCGAATATTTAATTGAAAAAAATGAAAAATAAAGAAATAAAAATTTTACTATCTGCGCCAAGAGGATTTTGTGCGGGTGTAGAGAGAGCTATTGAAATTGTTGAAAAGGCCATTAAAAAATACGGTGTGCCAGTTTACGTTCGACATGAAATTGTTCATAATAAATTTGTAGTTGACGATTTAAAAAAGAAAGGGGCTATATTTGTTGAGGAGCTTGAAGAAATTAAAGATAAAACTAGACCTGTAATTTTTTCTGCGCACGGGGTTCCGAAAAAAGTTCCCTTTGAAGCTGAAAGTTACAGAATGACATATGTGGATGCTACTTGTCCGTTAGTATCAAAAGTTCATCGTGAAGCTGAAAATCTTCATAAATCGGGTTATCACTTAATTTTAATTGGACACCAGAACCATCCTGAGGTTGTTGGAACAATGGGACAATTACCAGAAGGATCAATAGATCTTATTCAAAATGAAGATGATGCAAAAAAATATGAATTTAAAGAAAAAAAAAAATTAGCTTTTGTAACTCAAACAACTTTATCAGTAGATGATACAAAAAGTATAATTAGTATTTTAAAAGATAGATTTCCAAGTATTAGAGAACCACATAAAGAAGATATATGTTATGCAACAACAAATAGACAGATGGCTGTAAAAAATATCGCAAAAAATTGTGATATATTTTTTGTAATTGGAAGTAGAAATTCCTCAAATTCAGTGAGGCTTGTTGAGGTCGCAAAAAAATCAGGTTGTGATAATACTCATCTTATCCATTCCCAAAGCGAAATACCTTATGACTTAATTGAAAAATCTAAGACTATAGGAATTTCTTCTGGGGCCTCTGCGCCAGAAATTCTTGTAGATAATTTCATAGAGAATTTAAAAAAAAAATTTATAGTGTCCATAGACGAGGTCGAGATAATTAAAGAAAACGTTGTTTTCAAAGTACCTAAGAAATTAAATTAAATGGCTGTCTATACCAAGATTAATAGGAGTGATTTAACATCTATAAACAGAAAATTTAATATTGAAAATTTTCAAAGTTTTAAAGGAATTAAACAAGGTATTGAAAATACAAATTATTTACTAAAATCAAAAAATAGAAAGTTTATTCTTACAATTTTTGAAAAAAGGGTTGTAAAAAAAGAGATACCTTTTTTTATGAAATTAATGGATCAATTAAGTAATCTAAATATTAATTGCCCCAAACCTCTTAAAAATAATCAAGGACAATATTTGATTAAAGTTAAGAATAAAACAGCCTGTGTGGTAACTTTTCTTAACGGAAAAGACAAAAAAAAACTTAATTTTAAGGATTGTTTTGATGTTGGTAAAACAATTGCACAAATACACTTATCTACAAAAAAGCTAAAACTCTACAGAAAAAACTCAATGAGTATTAAAAATCTTTACCCCTTATTAAATAGTATTAAATTTAATTCTAAAAAATTTGTTAACTTAGAGAAATTTTTAAAAACTAATTTTAAAGATATAAAAGATAAATGGCCAACAAAATTACCCCATGGTATTATTCATGGAGACTTATTTATAGACAATATTTTTTTTAAAGGTAATAGACTATCTGGAATAATTGATTTCTATTTTGCTGCTAATGATTTTTTTATGTACGAGATTGCTATTTGTATAAATGCTTTATGTTTTGATAAAGATAAAACAAAATTTAGAATTAATAAACGAAAGATTAAGAATTTAATAAAAGGTTACGAAAGTGTAAAAAAAATTTCTGAAAAAGAGAAAAAGTCACTAAACATTCTTTGTCGTGGTGCTGCAATGAGATACTTTTTAACTAGACTTTATGACTATACAAATACCCCTAAAACTGCATTAATAAAAATCAAAGACCCTAGAGAATATTATCAAAAATTAGTCATACATAATAATTTCAAAACTTATAAAGATTATTTAAATTAATGATAAAGATATACACTGATGGTTCATGTATTGGAAATCCAGGTAAAGGTGGTTGGGCAGCAATTATATTAAGTGATGGAAAAAAAACTGAGATAAAAGGAAGTGAAAAAGATACTACAAATAATCAGATGGAATTATTAGCCCCAATTAAAGCTCTTAAAGAAATTCCAAAAGGTAGCAAGGTTCAAATTTTTACAGACTCTAAATACGTAAAGTCTGGAATCACAGAGTGGATATATAATTGGAAAAAGAATGGATGGAAAACTACAAACAAAAAAGATGTTAGTAATAAAGAACTTTGGACAGAATTAGATCTTCTCAATAATGAGTTTGAAATTAGTTGGAATTGGGTAAAAGCACATTCAACAGATGAGTTAAATAATGAAGTAGATTTACTTGCAAGATCAGCAGCCAATAATTAAAGAGTATTGCTTATAGTAAATTATTTAATAAATTTTCCGCAGAAGTTAAACCACACTCTTTAGTTTCCTTTTCTTCGTGAATATTAACAACTGTGAAATTTTTAATCACCATTAAATAACGATTTGATCTAATTCCCATTCCTTTTGTATTACGATCTACTTCTGCTCCAATTGCTTTAGTAAATAATAAATATGGGTCAGATAACATTTTTATTTTATCTCCAGTATTATTTATCTCTCCCCAGCCATTCATCACATAAGGATCATTTACTGATAAACAATATATATTTTCTATTCCTTTTGCTTTTATTTTATCTGCATTTGCCACAAATCCGGGAAGATGAAGTTTAGAACAAGTTGATGTAAATGCCCCAGGTAAACCAAACAAAACAACTTTACCATTACCAATAATTTCACTTAATTTGCTTTTTTGAGGTTCTCCATCAACAAGGTGGAAAATTTCTGTATCTGGAATTTTATCTTTTATTTTTAGTTTCATATTGAATTCATTACATAGTCTTTGACTTTCTCTAGGTCATTGGGAAGAACCTCAAATTTTTCTTTTCTGTCATTAACATATTTAAGACTTCCTGGTAAATTTTCAGTTTTTGAAATTGCATCTTTAATTGCTTTTGGAAATTTACATGGATGTGCAGTTGATAATACAACACAATTTTTTTCCAATCCTAATTTTCTCACAACACCAATACCGACTGCAGTATGTGGATCAACTACTATCTGATGTTGATTATTGATAGTTTTTATCATTTCTACGGTCTCGTTTTCATCAAGCATTTCAGATATAAAATTTTTTTTAATTTTATCTAGATTGTCTTTATTAATTTTATAAGTATTATTTTTTATTTCAACCATAGCATCTTTTGTTACTTCTGAATTACAATCTTTTACGTCGTACAAAAGCCTTTCAAAATTACTTGCTATCTGTATATCCATACTTGGTGTATTTGTTTCCTCAACTTTCTTTTGATGATAATCACCATTAGATATAGCTCTATGCAGTATGTCATTTTTATTTGTAGCTACGATTAGTTTATCAATTGGAAGACCAAGTTTTTTTGCTAAATAGCCAGCGTAAATATCTCCAAAGTTTCCTGTTGGAACAGAAAAGGATAAAGGTTGGCCGCTTCCAACTTTAAAGTAAGCGTAAAAATAATAAACTGATTGAGCAATTATTCTTGCCCAATTAATTGAATTTACACCCGACATATTAATTGCTTTAGAAAATTTTTCGTCATTAAACATTGCTTTTACTAAATTTTGGCAATCGTCAAAATTACCCTCTACCGCAATGTTAAATACATTGCTCTCTTCATGTATTGTCATTAGTCTTCTTTGAACTGGCGAAATTTTATTGTTGGGGTGTAATACAAAAACATTTAAATTATTTTTTCCCTTTAAAGCGTCTATGGCAGCAGCACCCGTATCACCTGAAGTTGCTACTATTATATTGATTTTTTTTTGATCACGGCCTAAATGATATTGATAAAAATTACCTATTAGTTGCATTGCGATATCTTTAAAAGCAAGTGTGGGTCCATGAAACAATTCTAATACTTTTAAATCTCCTAGATCTGATATTTTAACAACATCGTCAGATCTGAAATTTGAATATGATTTTGAAATCAAAGAGATTAGATCATCTTTAGACATGAAATCTCCTATAAATGGATAAATTATTTCAGCTGCTAAATCATTGTAACTAAGGTTTTTTAGATTATTTAATTCTTCCTCTTTAAAGGGTTTGATTGACTTAGGAACAAATAGACCCCCATCATCTGCCAAACCTTTGAGGAAAACATCTTTAAAAGTAAAGTTTTTTTGATTATTTCTTGTACTAATATAATTCATTTAATAATTCTTTTTTCTAAAATATAGATATAGTAAAAGAATTGAAATCGCTAATGAAAACCATGTCATTGCATACTTTTTGTGATTATTAGAAATATTAGCAGTAATTTTTTTCGGTCTAGGAAATTGATAATTTCCATCAAGATAAATTATATATTTAGAAAAATTCTTACCTGTAAATGTAAATATATCTGCCCTATCTAAACTAAACCAATAATTTTTATCTACATCATTATCAGGTTTAAAAATATTTTTTCTACCCTGAATTCTCAAAGTCCCTATTATGTTGTCTTGATCAAATATATTTATTTCTGGAGTATCTTTTTTTTCAAAAGGTATCCAGCCCCGATTTATTAAAAAATTTTCCTCACCAATAAAAATTGGATTTATTACCTCAAAACCAGGGGTGCCTGCATCATTTAGGTTATACAAATAAATTTGTTTTTCGAAATTTATTATTCCAGATGTTTTAATTCTTAAAAAATTTTCTTTATTAAATTGAGTTAGTTCAACTGGGGGTTTTTTGAGTGAGTTTTCAATTTCTAAAATAAGATTATTTTTCCAATTTAAACGGATTATTTGCCAAACACCTAAAGCGATAAAAACTAGAATAAAAAAAATTATAAAAACAGAAAATAAAAACTTATACTTCAATGATACAAATCTAACTTCCCCAGATATATATTGCTGCAAACAAAAATAACCATACAACGTCAACAAAATGCCAATACCATGCAGCAGCTTCGAAACCAAAGTGATGATCTTTGTTAAAGTGACCTAATTTACCTCTCCAAAGACATACTGCTAAGAAAATTGTTCCAACAATAACATGAAAACCATGAAACCCTGTGGCCATATAAAATACCGAACCATATATATGATCAGAAAAGCTAAATGTTGCGTGATGGTATTCATAAGCTTGTAGAGCAGTGAAACATACTCCAAGAATAACAGTTGCAACTAATCCTTGAATAAAACCTTTTCTATCATCCTCTAAAAGTGCGTGATGGGACCAAGTTACAGTCGTACCTGACAAAAGTAATACTAAAGTATTGATTAATGGAATATCCCACGGATCGAAAGTTTTAATATCTCTTGGTGGCCATACATTTCCTACAAATTCATTAGGAAAAAGACTGATGTCGAAGTATGCCCAAAACCAGGCAACAAAAAACATAACCTCAGAGGCAATAAATAATGTCATACCATAACGATGATGAATTTGTACAACGGGTGTATGATGACCTTGATGCTCTGCTTCTATAACAACATCTCTAAACCACATGTACGCACCATAAATTAAAAGAGCAAAACCCAAATACATTCCCCATGAAACATCAGAGTGCATATAGTAAACTGTACCTAAAGCTAAGACCAAACAGGAAAATGAAACATAAATTGGCCAAGGACTTGGGTCAACTAAATGATAATCGTGTTTTTTTTCGCCTGACATTTCTTAATTATGATTGTTTATAGTAATCTGTCGAGAAAAAAGTATACGACATTGTTACATCCTCAAGATTTTTAACAGTTGCATCATTAACCATCTCAGGATCTAAATAAAAAGTCATTACGTACGTTGCTTTTTCTCCAGCTTTTAACTCTTGTTTTTCAAAACAAAAACAGCCTAATTTGCTATAATATTTTCCAAAACTTGATGGCGAAACGTTAAAACTCGCTACACCAGCTGTTGGTTCATCACTATAATTCGACACTTCAAACTCGATTTTATTTACCTGTCCAACTTTTACATCAATTACATTTGACTTAGCCTTAAAATCCCAAGGTAAATTGTTCACGTTTGTGTCAAATCTCACGCTAACAACTTTATCTAAAACAATCTTTGGAGCTTTATTTGCAACCTGGGTAGTTCCCCCAAAACCTGTAACTTTACAAAAAATTTCATATAAGGGTACTGAAGCATACGAAAGACCCAACATTAAAACAAATATTCCAGCTAGAACTAGTGGTGTTAATTTTTTTTTCTCAATCATATAGCCCTGTCAAATACTCCTGTATTATATAAAGTGAAAAAGAAAAGAAAAATCATAAATGCAATAATTGCCAATGCTGTAATAATGTTTTTTCTTTTTGTTTTTTTATCGGGTGTTATCATACAATTTTATCTATCAAAAATAGGACAAAAATCAAAAATAAATAAAGTATTGAATATCCAAATATAGTTTTGGCTATTTTGGGATTAAATCTATGTTTTTTGAAATTAAATAGCTGGTAACATAAATAATTATAGTAAAAAGTGAGCATCAATGATGGTATTAAAAATGCTAAACCAACAAAATCTATTAAATATGGGAAAATTATAACAGGCAACATTAACAAAGAGTAAATGAATATATTCAATTTAGTTGACTCAACTCCATTGGTTAATGGGAGCATTGGTAACTTAGCTTTTTTATAATCATCAGATTTATATAAACTCAACGCCCAAAAATGTGAGGGTGTCCAAAAAAATATTATAAGAAAAAAAGTGAGTGGTTCTAATGAAAGTGAACCCGTAGAAATAGTCCATCCTATTACTGGTGGAAATGCACCTGCAGCACCACCAATAACAATATTTTGGGGCGTTCTTCTCTTAAGCCAAATCGTATAAATAAAAACATAAAATAGTATTGTTAAAAGTAATATTGCAGCTGAAATCCTATTTGTAAAATAATCTAAGGCTACTACTGAAACAATTGATAAGGTAATGCCAAATATTAAAGCTTGATTCTTATTTACTTTTCCAGTCGGAATTGGCCTTAAACAAGTCCTTGTCATTAGAGCATCGAGATCAGACTCGTACCACATATTTAATGCACCCGCTGCACCTGCACCTAATGAAACTAACAAAATACCAATTACAGCCTCTTTAGTTGAAACAAGATTCGGTGCAGTTAATAAACCCACAGCACAAGTAAAAATAACTAGAGACATTACTCTAGGCTTCATTAGTTTAAATAGCTCTGAAAAATTAAATAAATCCTCTTGGCTTAAACCTCTTTTTTTTAGCCTAATATTGTTCATCAAATTTTTATAATTTTACTACCCGTGTGATTTTTGTGTATCTTGATCATCCTCAAACTTTGGAAGTTCATCAAAAGTATGAAATTTAGGTGGTGATGGCACAGTCCACTCTAAAGTTGTAGCTCCTTCTCCCCAAGGATTTTTTGCTGCTGCTTTCTTTTTTGCAAATGCATAAATAAGGTTGATAAAAAATACAACTAGTCCTGCTACTGCTACATAAGATCCTATAGATGATATATAGTTCCATCCAGCAAATGCATCTGGATAATCTGCATACCTTCTAGGCATGCCCGCCAAACCTAGGAAATGTTGTGGAAAGAATATTAAGTTTACTCCAACAAAAGTTAACCAAAAATGTAATTGTCCCAACCACTCAGAATATTCATAACCAGTCATTTTTGAGAACCAATAATAAAACCCTGCAAATATTGCAAAAACAGCACCTAAAGAAAGCACATAGTGAAAATGAGCAACCACATAATATGTGTCATGCATTGCTGTATCTACTCCTGCATTAGCTAACACTACTCCTGTCACGCCACCAACTGTAAACATAAATATAAATCCTAGTGCCCAAACCATTGGTGTTTTAAAAGATATAGATCCACCCCACATTGTTGCAATCCATGAAAAAATTTTTATTCCTGTTGGAACAGCAATAATCATTGTCGCTGCTAAAAAGTAAGCTTTAGTATCGGTACTTAGTCCAACTGTATACATATGGTGCGCCCAAACAACAAATCCAACTATTCCAATAGCTACCATTGCGTAAGCCATACCTAGATATCCAAAGACAGGCTTTCTTGAAAATGTTGAGACGATGTGGCTTATCATTCCGAAACCTGGAAGAATTAATATATAAACCTCTGGATGACCAAAAAACCAAAATAAGTGTTGGAACAATACTGGATCACCTCCAGTTTGAGCTTCAAAAAAAGCAGTTCCAAAATTTCTATCTGTCAACAACATTGTAATTGCTCCAGCTAAAACCGGTAAAGATAAAAGTAATAAAAATGCCGTAACTAAAATTGACCAAGCAAACAAAGGCATCTTGTGCAATGTCATACCTGGTGTTCTCATGTTTAAAATTGTAGTTATAAAATTAACAGCACCCAAAATTGATGAGGCTCCTGCCAAATGTAAACTCAATATTGCTAAGTCCATTGCTGGACCTGGTTGACCTGCTTTTGATGATAATGGAGGATAAATAGTCCATCCACCACCGACACCTGTTTGTCCTGGGGGGCCATCTACAAAAATTGATAAAATTAATAATGTTAAAGACACGGGTAACAACCAGAAAGAAATGTTATTCATTCTTGGAAATGCCATGTCAGGTGCACCAATCATTATTGGAACAAACCAATTACCAAAACCACCTATCATAGCAGGCATCACCATAAAGAAAATCATGATTAATCCGTGACCAGTCACTAGAACATTATATAAGTGATAGTTTCCGCCTAAAATACCATCTCCTGGATGCATCAGTTCCATTCTCATTAAAACTGAAAATGCGGTTCCAATAACTCCTGCAACAATTGCGAAAATTAAATACATTGTTCCTATATCTTTATGATTAGTAGAATAAGCCCAACGCTTCCAGCCAGTTGGTGTATGATGATCGTCGTGTGAAGATGTTTGTGTGTACATATTTATTTACTCGCTAATTTAAGTTTATCATTTTTAATTTCTTCTTTTGCAAATTTTACTCGTGCCTCTGATAACCACTCTTGATACTCCTCTTCACTAACAACTTTTACAGCTATTGGCATAAAAGCGTGTTTAATACCACAAAGTTCAGAGCATTGTCCATAATAAGTGCCAACTTTTTCTGCTTTAAACCAAGTTTCATTAATTCTACCAGGCACCGCATCTCTTTTGACTCCAAAAGATGGTAGGGCCCATGCGTGAAGAACATCATTAGCAGTGATTAGTACTTTTACTACTTTTCCAACCGGAACAACAACTTCATTATCCACGGCAAGCAATCTAGGTTGATCTGGCTTCAAATCTTTTTCTTCTATCATATAAGAATCAAATAATAAATTTTCATCTGGGTATTCGTAACCCCAGTACCATTGATATCCAATTGCTTTAATTGTTAAATCTGCTTTTGGAATTGAGTCTTGTTTATACAAAATCTTAAATGATGGGACTGCCATTACAATTAAAATCAAACAAGGTATTAATGTCCACAGCACTTCAACAGTAACATTATGTGTTCTTTTTGAAGGATTGGGATTTGCTGAGGCTCTAAATCTTACACATGCATAAAGCATTAAAAATAAAACAAAAACACTAATAGCAATGATAATTGGTAATAATAAATTATTATGAAAAGACACAATATCTCTCATAGACTCTGAGGCAGCTTTTTGGAATCCAAATTGCCAATCAGTTGGTTGATTTGCAAAAGCCACTGTTGTTATTAAAAAGCTTGTAAATATAAATAAAGTTTTTTTCATATTAAATAGCTATATAAAGCTCTTTTTTAAAAATTACACTTTAGTTTTCGCGACAATTTATCAATTAATTGCATAATTTACGATTGAAATTGCTGATATCACAGCTGTTTCAGACCTTAAAATATTTTCATTAATTTTAACTGTTTGAACTCCCTTAAAAGTAAGAATCTTTTCTCTTTCTAACTCTGAAAAATCTCCCTCCGGACCAACGATTATACAAGTTGGTTTACTTGTTAATTTAGATTTATCAATTCTTTTATTGGTCGAATTTAAATCTGTAAATATCAAATTTACTAAATTCGAATTTAAAAAACTTTCGAGGTTTTGAGTTTGTTCAATTGATGGAATGTTAATACGATTTGATTGCTCACTGGCTTCTATTGCAATCTTTTTTAATCTCTCAATATTTATACTTCTAACAATTGTTCTATCAAAAATTATAGGTAAAAATTTTGTTACCCCCAATTCGGTTGCTTTTTGAATCATAAAATTTTGATAATTAGATTTAATTGGAGAGAATGCTAACCACAAATCTTTCATATTTTCTTTTTGTCTTAATTGCTTGATTATTTCAAATTCAACTAAGCCTTTCGAAATATTCAAAATCTTTGCTTCCCACTCACCTTTATTATTGAATAAAGAAAAAAGCTCATTTTCTTTTACTCTCATAACTTTGTTTAAATAATGAGATTGAGATTTATCCAGCATATTAGTCATACCAGTCGTTATGGAATTTGAAAAAAATAATCTAATATTGCTCATATATGGTAGGTTAATTTATGAAAAATATTAAAGCAATAATTTTTGATGCTTATGGGACATTGTTTGATGTAAATTCTGCTGCTGAAAAATGTAAAGATAAGATAGGAGACAAATGGGAAAAATTTTCAAATTACTGGAGAACAACTCAATTAGAATACACTTGGCTTAGAAGTTTAATGGGAAGACATAAAGATTTTTGGGAAATCACTGAAGATAGTTTGGAAAAATCCATGGAAAATTTTGAGATAAGTCATTCAATGAAAGATGAATTATTAGATCTTTACAAATCTCTATCTACTTTTGAGGAAGTGCCAGAAACTTTAAAAATTTTGAAAGAAAAAAATTACAAGTTAGCTATCTTATCAAATGGAACACCAGATCTATTAAATAAATTAGTGAGAAGTAACAAACTAGAGAATTTATTTGATGATTTATTTTCTATTGAGGAGGTTGGGATTTATAAACCAGATGCAAAAGTTTACGGAATGCCAACTAAAAAATATAATATTCAAGTAAATGAAGTCGCATTTTTAAGTGCAAATACCTGGGACGTTTCTGGTGGAGGAAATTACGGTTATAATGCTATTTGGGTAAACAGAAATAAAAATATTTTTGACAAGCTTGATTTTAAACCAAAGCATGTAATAAAAAATCTGAAAGAACTATTAAATATAATTTAATAATATAAATTTCATGATTGTAATTAAGAATATTTATAATAATAATGAATTATATTTATGAACAATTTTGATAAAAAAATTGATAATTATCTACAAAATTTTGAAGCATTAGCCTCACTTTCGCTTAGATTTATTCTTGGTATAGCTTTCATAATTTATGGATCTGGAAAATTTCCTCTTCCTCCAGAAGGCCTTGTAGAATATTATGATTTACACCCAATCTTGGCATCTGCTGTAGCCTTATCAGAATTATTATCAGGAATTATTATTATAATATCAGCTTTTATAAAAAATCCTTTAGGGAATATATTAACAAGACTAGCTGGACTTAATATAGTTTTATTAATGTCCAGTATTCTCGTAGTGGCACATTCTGATTGGTTTATAACTACAAAATTATTTTCTAGTGTGCAAATATTTCTATTGGTAAGTGGATTATTCTTTTTTATAAAAGGTAACAATAAATAAAAAATTATGAGTTCAATTGAAATTCAGAAAATTATAAAACCAATAAATGCGTCCGATGGTGCAGGAGTGAAACTCAAAAGAAGCATTGGCGTGGAGCCTAATTATTTTGATCCATTCTTAATGTTAGATGAATTTGGCTCTGAAAACAGTGAAGACTATATTGCTGGTTTTCCTCCACATCCTCATAGAGGTATCGAAACAGTAACATATATGCTTGCGGGTGACTTTGAACATAAAGATAGTACAGGTGGTGAAGGAAAAATGTCGGCAGGAGATGTTCAATGGATGAAAACAGGAAGCGGGATAATTCACTCGGAAATGCCTGCAATGAAAGAAGGTAAATTACATGGTTTTCAATTATGGATTAATATGCCAGCAAAACTGAAGATGAGTAAACCTGAGTATATTTATATAGATGCTGATAAAATGAAAATTCATAAAGATATAGACAAAAAAATCAAGGTCATAGCCGGTAAATTCGAAAAAGCAGAAGGTCCTGTAAAAGGCCATAATGTTGAACCTATATATTTTGATGTTGAACTAAACAAAGGTAAAAAATTTGATTTTAAAATTCCATCTACTCACAATTCATTTATATATTTAATAAACGGTGAAATAGAAATTGGTGAAAAAAAACATACTAAAGTAAAAGACAGTACTCTAGTATTGTTATCTCGAGGTGAAAATTTAAAAGTATCTGCAAAAATTAACGCTAAATTCTTAGTCATTTCAGGAAAACCTATTAATGAAGAAATAGCACGAGGTGGACCATTTGTAATGAATACTAAATCAGAGATCTTACAAGCTGTTCAAGATTATCATAGTGGCAATTTTGTAAAATAATTAATGAAATCAATCAAAATAGAAAAATTTGGCGGACCTGAAGTTTTAACATTCAAAGATACAGAAATTGGAAAACCAGGACCAAAAGAAGTCTTGATTAAAAATTTATCTATCGGTTTAAATTACATAGATGTTTATCATAGAACTGGGCTTTATCCTATTCCATTACCAAGTGGTATAGGTCTTGAGTCTTGTGGAGTAATTGAAGAAGTCGGATCAGATATAAAATTTTTTAAAATTGGTGATAGGGTAACTCATGCATCAATGCCTATCGGTGCTTATTCAGAAAAGCAAATAATGCCTGAGGAAAAATTAGTTATAGTTCCAGATGGAGTTTCTGACGAAGTAGCCTCATGCATAACATTAAAAGGAATTACTGCAGAGTATTTGATACATAGAGCATATCCTTTAAAAAAAGGTGATAAAGTTTTATATCATGCTGCAGCAGGAGGTCTTGGTCAAATTTTATGCCAATGGGCAAATTCATTAGGTGCTGAGGTGATTGGAACTGTAGGTTCAAAAAGTAAAGAAGAAATTGCAAAAAAAAATGGCTGCCATCATGTAATAAATTACTCAGAAAATGATTTTGTATCTGAAGTAGAGAAAATTGTTGGCAAAAATGGTATCGATGTAGTCTATGATGGTGTTGGTATCAAAACTTTCAAAGGTTCAATCGAAACACTAAAGATAAGGGGTATGATGGTGGCCTTTGGAAATGCGTCAGGATACGTTGATACAATCGATGTTAAAAAAGATATTAATGCCAAAGGATTATTTTTTACAAGACCTTCAATTGCTCATTATACAGTTAAAAGAGAAGAGCTTGTTGAGTCTGCGAAAAAAGTATTTGATGCTTTACTAACAAATAAATTTAAAGTTAAAGTTTCAAAAAAGTATTCTCTAAAAGACGCTGCACAAGCTCATAAGGATTTAGAGGCAAGATTATTGACTGGTCCAGCGGTTATAATTCCTTAATCTACGTTGACATCCATATCAGACATATGAAGTTTTAAAGCATTCGTAGAAATATGTATTTCTCTAATAAAAAATATTATTGATATTATCATAGATAGACAACATGAACCAAAAATAATTCTTGCCAGTAAAAGCTCATCCATGTATAGCGCAAAAACAGTTAACATATTAAACAAAAATCCAAATGCCGCAAATAAGATTGTCCACCTTAAAAGAGTTATTCTATTGCTCAAATTGAGAAATTGTTTTTTCCATTCAGGTGGAATATGTTTCTCATAAACATGCTCATCATGTAATTTTCTGACTAAATTACTTAAAGTGTGAAATCTATTACTATAAACTCCCATCAATAAAGGAATAGCTGGAAACATTAGTGCAGTAACAGTGTAATCTATGTTCATACGAATCAATTTGATTATCAATCTTGCCCCTGTTATTTACAAGTAAAATTTATGAACCAATTAAATATTTTTATCGAAATAACTAGACTAAAAAAACCTATTGGTTACATGTTGTTATTTTGGCCTTGTGCATGGGGTCTAACGCTAGCTTATGATTTTAAAAATAGCTTAAATGATTATTTTTTTTACTTAACTCTATTTTTTTTGGGATCCGTATTAATGAGATCAGCTGGATGCATTGTAAATGATATACTTGATAAAGAGTTTGACAAAAAAGTTGAGAGAACAAAAGATAGACCCTTAGCTTCAGGAAAAATATCTTGGAAATTGGCATTAATATATGCACTAGTGTTATGTTTGCTCGCTTTTATTGTTTTACTCAATTTTAATTTATTCACAATTATTTTAGCTTTAGGCTCAATGCCTCTGGCATTTACATATCCTTTAATGAAAAGATACACATATTGGCCACAACTATTTTTAGGAATTACTTTTAATTATGGATTGGTGCTTGGCTGGACATCTTTTACTGAACAAATAAGTTTAATTCCTTTATTATTCTATTTTGGAGCCATATTTTGGACACTCGGATACGACACAATATATGGGTATCAGGATATCAAAGATGATGAAATAATAGGATTAAAATCGACTTCAATTAAATTTAAAAAAAACTCAAAGCTATTTTTATTCCTATGTTATCTAACGTTCATTCTTAGCTTTATCTTGGGAGGTTATATTTTGAAGTTTAATCATATGTATTTTTTATTATTAATTTTTCCAATGTCTCACTTGTTTGGTTATCAAATTAGAAAATTCAGACCAGATAATTCAGAAAAATGTCTCTCTATATTTAAAAGTAATAACTATTTTGGTCTGATTATTTTATTAACTATTCTGGTAGGAAAACTATTTTAATGAAAAATACAGAAATTTACAAAAGACTTTATAAAGATTACTCAAAAAAGTATTTAGATAAAATTCTTTTATCTGCCTTTTTTTCTATTTTAGTTGCTGGTAGTACTTCGGCCATAGCATGGTTGTTAGATCCTGCCATAAAAAAATTATTTATAGAAAAGGATCAATCCCTAATTCTTTTAATTCCTTTTATGATAATCATTGCTTTTTCTCTAAAGGGGCTTTCTCTATATTTTGCAAAATCTACAATGATTAGTGTTGGTGAGGAAGTTAAAAAAAAATTACAATACGATATGACAGAGTCCCTTATTAAAGCTGATACTCAAATTATAGATAAAAAACATTCTGGAAGTTTTATTTCCAACCTTACTTACGATGTTACACATATAACCAATTTACTTAGCCATGCTTTGTTAACATTGTTTAAAGATTCGCTTACATTAATTGGTTTGTTATTTGTTATGTTTACTCAAAATTGGAAATTGGCTTTAATATCGATTGTAATGATACCACTAGCCGGTTTTTCTGCAAAAACTTTAGGTAAAAGACTTGGCAAAGTAACTACTCAGGCTCAGGAAAAATCAGGCTTTCTAACAACATATTTAGTTGAATTGTTTAAAAATCATAAATTAATTAAAATTTTTCAAAAAGAAAGTTATGAAAATTTAAGAGCTGATCGTTACCTAGAGCAACTAAAAGATAAGAATAAAAAGATACAAGTCGTTTTTGTGCGAATGTCTCCAATAATGGAGACTCTTACTGGGATAATGATAGCAGTTTTAATTTTTTATTCAGGTAAGTTAATGATGCAAAATGAGCTCGATATAAATAATTTTTTTTCGTTTTTAGCTGCAATGATGCTGGCATATCAACCAGTTAGGTCTTTATCGACACTTAATATGATTTTGAGTCAAGGTTTATCTGCTGCTTCAAGAATTTTACCAATCATTGATAATGAAAATAAAATTAAAGATGAAAAAGAGGCCGAAGTTCTAAATTTAAAAGTGGCAAAAATTAACTTTAAAAACGTAAATTTTTCATATGATATTGATGAGCAAAGTAGAGTGCTTAAAGAAATTAACTTAGAGTTTAGTGGAGGTAAAATGACCTCTTTGGTAGGGCATAGTGGCTCGGGAAAATCTACAATTTTAAATTTAATTCCAAGATTTTACGATATTAATTCTGGTGATATCACTATTGATAATCAATCTATATACAAAACAAAAATCGAGTCCTTAAGAAATAACATATCTTTAGTCAGTCAAGAAACAACATTATTTGACGACACAATTAGAAACAATATCAAATATGCAAATATAGATGCTACAGATGAAGAAATTTATAAAGTTGCTAAGTTATCTTATTGTGATGAATTTATTGAATTGCTTCCAAAAAAATTTGACACTTTAATTGGTGAAAATGGAGTTAGATTATCAGGAGGAGAGAAACAAAGAATTTCAATTGCTAGAGCAATGATGAAAAAAAGTTCAATTATTCTTCTAGATGAAGCAACATCATCTCTTGACAGTGAGACAGAGTCAAAAATTCAAGATGCATTATCTATTTTGACTAAAAATAAAACTACTATTGTTATTGCTCACCGATTATCAACAATATTAAACTCAAGCAATATATACGTAATTGATTCAGGGAATATGGTTGCAAGCGGTAGTCATGAGGAGTTGTTAAAGAATTCCGAACTTTATAAAAACTTTTATGAAAAGCAAATACAAAAATAGATATGTTTTTAATTTATCAATTATTAATAACCTTAATAATCTTAATTTCACCAATAATAATCTTAGTAAGAATCTTTAGAGGTAAGGAGGATATATTAAGGTTTAAAGAAAAATTTTGCTTTTTCTCAAAAAAAAGAAGCTCTGGGAAATTATTATGGTTTCATGGCTCGAGTGTAGGTGAATTAATGAGTGTTTTACCAATTCTAAATAAATATGATAAAGAAGACTCTTTTGATCAAATTCTTGTAACATCAAGTACATTAAGTTCATCAAAAATTCTTCAAAAATATAATTTTAGGAGAGTGGTCCATCAATTTTTTCCAATAGATCATATTTTTTTTTCTAACTTTTTTCTTAATTATTGGAGACCAAGTTCAGCTATTTTTTTGGAGTCAGAAATTTGGCCAAGTATTTATAGGTCACTTAAAAAAAGAAATATTCCCTTAATTCTTCTCAATGCAAGAATAACAAAAAAAACTTTTGAAAGATGGATGAAATTAAAAAGATTTTCTCTAAAGATTTTTAATCAGATAAATTTTGCTTATCCTCAAAACAAAGAAACAATAAGATATCTAAAAAAATTAGGAGTGAAAAGTATTGATTATATTGGAAATTTAAAATTTTATGAGGATGAAAAAATTGTTAATAAAAAATTCGATAATGAAATTAAAAATAAATTTAAAAAATACAGAATATGTATTGCTGCAAGTACTCACGCAAATGAGGAATTATTTGCAGCACAAACTCATATTTTATTAAAAAAAAAGAATAAAAACTTAATTACTATAATCATTCCAAGACATATTCATCGAGTTGATCAAATCAACCATGAATTAAAAAAACTTAATTTAAAAACCTCTTATCACAGTGCAAAAGTAAGAAATTTAAAAGACATAGACATTTATATTGTTGATACTTTTGGTGAGTCTAAAAAATTTTATAAAATAGCGACTACAGTATTTTTGGGAGGATCTTTAACTAATAGAGGTGGTCAAAACCCAATAGAACCAGCGCGTTATGGAGCAAAAATACTTCACGGACCAAATATTAATAACTTTAAGGAGGTATATGCATTCCTTAAATCCTTAAGCATATCCAAAGAGATTAGAACTCCAATACAATTTGCAAACGAAGTAATTTTTAGAAAAAAAATGGATAAGGTAAAAAAAATACAAAGATTGGGTAATGTTATATTTAAAAATACATTTAATAAACTTAGTAAATCGATAAATTATGAAAATTAATAAACCTAAATTTTGGGACAATAAAAACTCAAAGATATTAGCTTATCTTCTTTTACCCTTTTCATTAATTTTAATTGGCATAACTTTAATTAAAAAAATGATTGTAAAAAAAGAAAAAATAAAAAAAATTAAAACAATATGTGTTGGTAACATTTATGTGGGTGGCACAGGCAAAACATCTTTAAGTATTAAAATACACGAAATGCTTAATCAAAAAAACATCAAATCATGCTTTATAAAGAAAGATTATTCTAACCAAAAAGATGAGCAAAAAATATTAGAAAATAAAGGAAAACTATTCAAATCAAAAAGAAGACTGAACTCTTTGATTAATGCTGTCGATCAAGGTTATCAAGTTGCAATTTTTGATGATGGTTTACAAGATTACTCTATAGACTATGATATAATTTTCATTTGTTTCAATGATGTTAACTGGATTGGAAATGGGTTCACGATACCCTCAGGACCTTTGAGAGAAAACTTTAGAAATATTAAACATTATAACAATATTTTTATTAATGGTAATATGGAAAATTTAGAAAATATTAAAAACCAAATTTTTGAAGTAAATCCTAAAGCAAAAATTTTTGTTACGACTTACACACCTCTTAATTTAAATGACTTTATTAAAAAAAACAATTACTTGGTATTTTCTGGAATTGGAAATCACCAATCTTTTGTATCAATGTTAAAAAAAAATAATATAAATATTTTAAAAGAAATAGAATATCCAGATCATTATACTTATTCAGAAAAAGATATAAACAACATTATTACAGAAGCTGAAAATATGAATTGCAAAATAATTACAACTGAAAAAGATTTTTATAGATTAAATAATAAATATATTGATAAAATTAAATTTGTTAAATCAGAGATTAAGATTCAAAATGAAAGCGAATTCTTAGATATAATACTTAATTGACATGAGAAATTTAAAATATTTTTTACAATTTATTCTTGTAATTATATTTTTCTCTATATTCAAAATTTTAGGGATTAAATTGGCATCAAGTTTAAGCGGAAAAATTTTTCAAATAGTTGGGCCACTCTTTAGATCGAAGAAATTAATTTATTCTAATATTAAAAAGGCCTTTCCAAATACTAATCAAAATGAATTAAAAGAAATTTATATTTCTATGTGGAATAATTATGGAAGAGTATTTGCAGAATATATGTTTATTAAAAAATTTAGACACGATCAATCAAATGATAATATCATTGTAAAAGGCGGAGAAATTCTTGAAAATATCAAACTTAACAAACAGAGAGCAGTATTCATTTCAGGGCACTTTAGTAATTTTGAATTGATGGCAATGCAAATAGAAAAAATGGGCATCAAAGTTGCTGCAATATATAGACCATTAAATAATATTTTTTTAAATAAAATAATGGAGAAAATAAGAAGAGATCATATTTGTAAATTTCAAATTAAAAAGGGAATTGGAGGAACCAAAAAACTAGTTAAATTAATAAAAGATGGGTTTTCGACTGCACTAATGATCGATCAAAGAGTTTCTGAAGGAATACATTCAAATTTTTTTAGTGAAAAAGCCTCCACCACAACTATTCCTGCTCAATTGGTAAAAAAATACAGAATGCCAGTAGTACCAATTTTTATTGAGAGATTTGATGGTATTAAATTTAGAATGACTATTAATAAGCCCATTAATTTTGAGGAAAACAAATCAGTTGAGGAGATTACAAACGAACTCAACAAATTACTTGAAAATATGATATTGAAAAAACCAAATTATTGGATTTGGTCTCATAATCGATGGAAATAAATTATTTTTTTTCTATTTTTTCTCTTTTTTTATTTGCTTCAACATATGAATAATAAGGCTCTTGTAAATCAACATTCCAATAATTTAAATTTTCTAAACTAATAGATTTACCAGAAACTGCGCAGATAACATGATCGCCTGGTTCGACAACTTGAAAATTATTTGGTAAATATTTTATTTTTGCTAATTTTTTACTCATTTTTAGTTTATATACTTATACATGATCGTAGGTGTAATAGGAAGTGGTGGCAGAGAACACGCAATATGTGAACTTCTAAAGCGCTCAAAAAAAGTAAATAAAATCTATTGTTTCCCTGGAAACGCCGGAACTCTCAAAATAGCAAACAATGTAAATATAGATACAAATGATTTTAAAATATTTAAAGACTATATCTTAAAGAATAAAATTGAATTAGTCGTGGTTGGACCTGAAAAACCACTTGTAGATGGTCTTGTAGATTACTTAGAAAAATTTAAGATTAAAGTTTTTGGTCCAAACAAATTAGCGTCTCAGCTTGAGGGCTCCAAGATTTTTACAAAAAAGATTTGTGAAAAATATAATATTCCTTCAGCAAAATTTGGAGTATTCCATAAAATTGATGATGCCAACAACTTTTTAAAGAAGTCTAGTCATCCAATAGTTATCAAAGCTGATAATTTAGCCTCAGGAAAAGGAGTTTACATTTGTGATAATTTTGAAGAGTCTTCAAAAGCAGTAAAGGAAATTTTTGAAGGGAAGTTTGGTAAAACGAATAACGTTTTAATTGAAGAATTCTTGAAAGGTGAAGAAATGAGTTTTTTTATAATTAGTGATGGAATTTCAATTCAAAACTTCGGAACAGCTCAAGATCATAAAAGAGTTTTGGAGGGTGATAAAGGGAAAAATACAGGTGGCATGGGTGCTTATTCTCCCTCTAGATTGATAGAAGAAGAATTAGAAAAAAAAATATTAAATAAAATTATAAACCCGACCTTAAGAGCATTAAAGGATCTTGGAACAGAATATAGAGGTTTCTTATACGCAGGATTAATGATCATCGATAATGAACCCTACCTTATCGAATATAATGTAAGAATGGGAGATCCAGAGTGTCAAACAATTCTTCCGAAATTAAATACAGATTTATTTGAGATATTCTTAGCTTGTTGCAATCAAAATTTGAAAGAAATAAAAATAAATTGGAATAATAAAAAAAGTTTGTGTGTTGTATTATGCTCAAAAGGTTATCCAGAAAAATACGAAAAAAATGTTGAAATAAAAAATCTGAATAAAATTGAACTAAATTCACAAGATTTCATGTTTCATGCAGGAACTATTGAAGAAGGAGGAAAATTTTTCTCCGTTGGTGGAAGAGTATTAAATTTTATTTCACTATCAGATGAATTCTTAAAAGCTAGAGAAAATATAAATAAATATTTAACAAAATTAAATTGGACTGGTGGTTTTTATCGTAAAGATATTGGTTATAAAGTAATAAATAAATGAGGATTATATCTGGAAATTTTAAAGGCAGAAAAATATTAACACCCAATGATATTAAAACTAGACCGCTTAAAGATCTAACAAAAGAGTCGATTTTCAATATTCTTAAACATTCCAACAAGTTTAACGTTGAAATTAAAAATTCAGTAGTTTTAGATTTGTTCGCAGGCGTTGGATCATTTGGAATTGAATGTTTGTCGAATGATGCGAAATACGTCACTTTTGTTGAAAATTATAATGGTGTTCTACCCATACTAAAGAAAAACTTATCAAATCTTAAATTGGATAAAAAATATGAGATAATAGAACAAAATATTTTTTCTGGGCTTAAGTTAGCAAAAAGTAATTATGATATCATATTTTTAGATCCACCATATAAGGATAAGAATATATCAGAATTAATTGACAAGATTTTTGAAATAAACCTTCTAAGCAAAAGTGGAATAATAATTACTCACAGAAATAAAAACGTAAAAGAGAAATATTCAAAAAATTTTCGTATTTTAGAAGAAAAAACCTATGGTATTTCAAAGATTTCATTCGGCAATTTAAACTAAAATTTTTTTAGTTTCTTTTTTAATTAATTCCACAGCTGGTTGATCATATGGATCTACTTTAATAGCGTTACCTAATAAAATTGTTTCTAATATAAAAAAATTAAATAGTTCTCCAAGTGTTTTTTCATCTCTCTTTAATACCTCAAAACTTCTAAAAGGTATTCCTTTTCTTCTAAAAACATTCTCAGTTGCTTGTTTTTGAGCATATGTCATATCTAATAATCTTTTATTTTTAAGAAATTTTTTTGAGCTAAGAATATCTTTATTTATAATTTTTTGTGAGTCTTTCTCATGAACGAAAAAAAATGTAAAAAAATTATTTGTAAAGCCATCCAAATAAAGTTGCATTACACTATGATTATCTTTTGGCATGTTGGAAACAATGGGCATTAAACCTTTTTTCTTTTTACCTAAGCTTTCCGCTATTAGTTGCTGATACCAATAAAATAAGTTTTCAGATTTTTTGTCATAATTTATGATAATTGAATTATGTTTTTTCTTTTTTAGAAAAAAAATAGTTGAACTAACGTTAGAGATTAAAGCATTTAAATATCTTTTGTTTTTAACTAAACTATTTAATTGTCTAAACTTTTTCGAGTCCAAACCCATTAACTCTGCAGGTAACATTCCTGTTTCAGATAAAACTGAATATCTTCCACCAATAAAATTATTGTGATGTATCACTTCAGCTTTTAATTTTTGAGCTAATTTATAAAGATAGTTATTTTTATTTTCTGTTATAATTAAATTTTTATCTTGTTTATTTATAATGAGATTGGTGTTTACTATAGTTTCTAAGGTTTCCCCTGATTTAGACACTACTAGATTTAAACAATTTTTATTTTTTTTATTTTTATTGCTCACATCTAAATCGTTCACAAAAGTAAAATTTTTTTTTATTTTTTTCCTTAAAAAATCATAGATAGCCTGGGTACCCAAAGAAGATCCTCCCATACCTATCACTCTAAAATGTTGAAACTTTTTATATTTACTTAATTTTTTAATTTCAAAACTATTCTTATAATTGCCACTTAAGGATTGAATAACTTGATTTTTTTTTTTTAGAATATAATTTAAATCTTTAGATACTTGTTTAAATTTTTTTTTTATGAGAAAATTTTTAAAAATTATGCCATTAGTAATCATCAATTTTGATTAATTTTTTCTATAATTTGATTTTCAAAATTTTTATCTTGTGCCCCGGAACTTTCTGTAGAATTGTTGTTTGATATTAATTTTTCAATATTATTTCCAGACTCATTTTCTTCTTCCTCAATATTTTCAGATATTTTGGGTAATGGTAACTCATTAAAATCTGGTGGCATAACTAAAGGAGATTTTTTTTCTACTAAAAATTCATCTGTACTCTTTTTTTTTTGAGATGTGAATCCTTCTTTGACAGTCTGACAACTTTGAAAATTAAAAAATACTATTGTCAAAAACAACATTAATTTAATTTTTTTCATTTTAAAGACTCTTTCTTGTTAGAAACAATTTCTAAAATAATCATAAATATAACACCTAAACAAATAAATATATCTGATACATTAAAAATAAACCAATGAAAATTTTCTACATGAAAATCTATGAAATCTGGTACAGCCTCAAAAATAATTCGATCATAAAAATTACCTAAAGCCCCACCTAATATCATTAAAAGAGAATATTTTTTTAGTCCTTCACTTCTATTAAGCATTACTAGAATAATCAATATTACTACTCCTATGAGAAAACTTAAAATATGATAAAAAAATTTATCAGTAAAAGAAAATAAACCAAAAGCTATGCCTTCATTCCATATTAAACTTATATTAAGAAATTTAGAATTATATAAATCCGATCCATAATTTTTCTCGTGAAAACTTATTACATAAATTTTTGATAATCTATCAAGACAAAAGATACTAAAGATAATAAAAGAATTTATGAAAAAATTTTTATTTATGTTATTTGACATTTTGGATGCCTCTCGCATGGATCTTTTCTTATCTTCCAACAAATAGAACATTTATTTCCAGACGCTTTTTTTGTCACAACTAAAATATCTAATTGATTATCAAAATTAACATTGGCTTTAGAAACTATACATAACTCTGATAAATCCATACTCCCAACTATATCCTTATATTTTTGATTAAGTTGAATATTAAGATCTGCCTCTAGACTTGAACCAATTTCTTTACTAGCTCTTTTTTCTTCAATGCTTATGTTGCATATATCTCTTATTTTCATTAATTGAGACCATTTCTCAGCCAATTTATCATTTTTGAATTTTCCTGGAAATTTTAAAAATTTTTCTAAATGAATGCTTTTACTGTTCTTTGATATTAGCTGATAAATTTCTTCAGTGGTGAAAGATAAAATAGGAGCGAACCATCTAAGTAAAGATTTCAGCAGAATATTTAAAACAGTAACACATGACTTTCTTTTCTCAGAATTAATTGGATCACAATATAAAGTGTCCTTTCTAATATCGAAATAAAATGCTGATAAGTCCACTGTGCAAAAACTTAACAATTCTTTATAAAGATTATGAAAATCGTATTTATGAAAACAAGTTTCAAATTTTTGATTTAATATATATATCTTGTTTAATATAAACTTTTCTAGTTCAGGCAAGCTTTCGATATCAATTTCATCAAAATTAACATCCTCAAATTTATCGTTTATATTTCCTAGTAAATATCTGAATGTGTTTCTTATTTTACGATAAGACTCCGAATGCTGATCTAATATTGAATAATCTATTCTTAAGTCTTCTGCATAATTTGATGCTGCAACCCAAATCCTTAAAATATCAGCACCATACTTTTTCAAAATGTCCTCTGGTGCAATTACATTTCCAAGAGATTTTGACATTTTAAGACCCTTTCCATCTACAACAAACCCATGTGATAGTATAGACTCGAAAGGTGCTCTGCCTCTTGTTCCACACGACTCTAATAAAGAAGAGTGAAACCAACCTCTATGCTGATCCGAACCCTCCAAATACATTGATGCAGGCCACTTAAGATCTTTTCTTTTCTCTAGAACAAAAGAGTGAGTTGATCCACTATCAAACCAAACTTCAACGATGTCGCTGAGCTTTTCAAAATCTTCTGCTTTATATTTGTTACCTAAAAATTTTTGTGGATCATCTTTAAACCAACAATCCGAACCCTCTTTCTCATAAATTTTTGCAATATTTTCAAATACCTCATCATCTATCAAGATTTCATTAGATTTTTTATTTACAAAAATTGGAAGAGGTACACCCCAAACTCTCTGTCTTGACACACACCAATCTGGTCTTGTCTCAATCATTGATTTTAATCTTTCTTTGCCTTTACTTGGGTAAAAAGTTGTATCATCAATTGCTTTTAAAGCTTTACTTCTTAGTTTATGACTTTCCATAGAAATAAACCATTGTGGTGTTGCCCTATGAACTAAAGGCGCTTTTGATCGCCAAGAATGAGGGTACGAATGTACTAATTCACCATTCGAAAGAAGTTTATTTTGATCTTTTAATTTTTCAATAACAATTGGATTGGCCTTAAAAATATGTAAACCTTCAAATAATGAAACATTTTTTGTATATTTTCCATCATCATCGACTGTCTCAATAGCTTTTATTCCATTCTTTAAACAAAGATTAAAATCATCAGGTCCATGACTTGGTGCACAATGAACAATTCCTGTTCCTTGCTCAGTTGTAACAAAACGAGCTTCTAACATTGGAATATCGTAGTCATAACCCAAATTAACAAATGGATGCTTGCAGATAGTGTCCTTTAAATCTTTACCTTTAAATTTTTTTAGACTTTTAAATTCTTTTAACTCACAATTTTTTAAAACCGAGTCTAATAATGCTTCTGCAATAATGATCTTTTTATCTTTAAAATTTCCCTCATCACTTATTTGAATTACCAAATAATCTAAGCTTTCGTTGTAAGCTAGAGCCTTATTAGCTGGTATAGTCCAAGGAGTGGTTGTCCATATTACAATATCACTATTATTAAGCTCTTTGATTTTTGATGATTTTACTGGAAAGCAAGCATAAATTGTATCAGATTTATGATCTTGGTATTCAACTTCAGCATCAGCTAAAGCTGTCTTTTCTACTGTTGACCATAAAACTGGTTTAAATCCTCTATAAAGACTTCCCTCTTTTAAAAATTTGCCTAACTCTCTTACTATTTGTGCTTCTGCATCATAACTCATTGTTGAATAATAATTTTCCCAGTCACCAACAACACCCAGTCTTTTAAACTGGTCTTTATGAACCTCTATCCATTTTTCTGCAAACGTTCGGCATTCCTTTCTAAATTCTACAATTGGAACATCATTTTTATTTTTTTTATTTTTTTTATATTGTTCTTCAATTTTCCACTCAATAGGTAAACCATGGCAATCCCAACCTGGCACATAAACAGAGTCTTTACCGTCCATTTGATGGAACTTCACAATGATATCTTTTAATATTTTGTTCAAAGCAGTACCCATATGAATATTTCCATTTGCATATGGAGGACCATCGTGTAAAACAAATTTTTCTTTTCCTTTTCTCGAGTTTCTTAATTCTTTGTAAAGGTCAATTTTTTTCCAAAGTTCCAATATTTCTGGCTCTCTTATCGGTAAATTGGCCTTCATTGAAAAAGCTGTTTTAGGTAAATTTATTTGACTTTTATTCATTTTATTTTTTTTGCAATTAAAAGATCGACATTAATTTGTTTCTTTAATTGTTCTACATTTTTGAATTTTTTTTCTTCTCTTATAAATTTCAAGAATTCAACTCTTAAATACTTATTATATAAATTTCCAGAAAAATTAAATAAATGAACCTCTAATAGTATTTTCTTTCCATTAAATGTGGGTCTATATCCTAAATTTGCTATGCCTGTAATATAATTTGATCTATTCGTTTTTCTGGCTTTAACACCATAAACACCAGGTTTGGCCAAAACGTAATCATTGATATCAATGTTAGCCGTTGGAAAACCAATCTTTTTCCCTAACTGTTTACCCTTTTGAACCTTTCCATCGATGGACCAGTTTCTTTTTAAAAGTTTGTTTGCATCCTTAAGTTTTCCATTTTGTAAATATTTTCTTATCAGAGAAGATGAAACAATTTTTTTTTTAATTATTAGAGGTTGTGGTTTAACAATTTTATAATTATATAATTTCTCATGATTAATTAATTGTTTTACATTTCCTTCTCTTTTATTTCCAAATCTAAAATTATTACTCACAAAAATAAACTTAGGACTAAGTTTCCTATCTAAAGTGTCTTTAATAAATGAAATTGATTTTGTTTTTGAAAATTTACGATTAAATTTCTTAGTAATAACAAAATCAACATTAAGCTTACTCAAATTTTCAATTTTTTGATTTAAATTAGATAATCTAAAATTTTTTAAATTAGAGTTAAAAAACATTTTTGGCATTGGCTCAAAAGTTAAAACACCAATCTTTGAAGAATATTTTTTTTTATATTTTTTTGCTAATCTAAATAATTTTTGATGTCCAAGATGAAGTCCATCAAAATTACCAATTAAAATAATTGAATTTTTATGATTCTTTTTAATATTAAAACTATTATATAATTTCATTTTTACCATTTTAACTCTGATTGTATATAGTTACAGATTGTTTCATAAGATTTCGCAGTTGCTTCAATTCCTTTTTCTTTGATTTCATTTTTATGAATACCATTTGAAATAATTAACGAGTCAAAGTTTAAAAGATTTGCACCTTTAATATCAGTATTTAAATTATCACCAACAGAAAGAATTTTTTTACCTTTGTTATCAATTGATAAATTATAAACCTCAGGATATGGCTTGCCAAAGTATACTACCTTACCACCCATTTTTTCAAAAACCATAGCGACCGAGCCTGCGCAAAGCTCTCTTTTATCTCCTCTATCCACAATTAAGTCAGGATTAGTACAAACCATCTCTTTATCTAAATTTTTTTCAAATAAACCTTTATAATAATTCAAATCTTTATCAAATTTTTCAAATAACCCTGTACACAATATGTACTCTCCATCGTCAATATTGTCTGACTTCATTTTTGCAAAGTCATTAAACAAATCAAAATCACGTGGTGGTCCAACATGAAAAAATTTTTGGGTGGATAAATTTTTTTTAAGATAATTTAATGATGCTTGGCCAGATGTAAAAACATGATCTCTAATTTCTTTTTCCATGCCCATTTTTTCTAAAAAGGATTTAACAACATCATTAGGTCTTGGAGCATTAGTAAGTAGAATGTATTCTTTGCCTTTTTTTGTAATTTCTTTTAAAACATTGATTGCCTCTTTGTGAAGGTTTATTCCATTATGAATAACACCCCATAAATCGATATAAAAAAGCTGATAATTATCAACGATGGAGCAGAAACCATCTTTGTCTAAATTTTTAGTCATCAAAATAATCTATAACCCAAAAAATCCACAATTTCCTACCTTTTTTAATAAACTAAATATCAAGTATATCTTGAAATAGTATTACCAATCTCTATATGAGCCTCATATTTATATAGGAGAATATATGAAATTTAGACCGTTACATGACAGAGTTTTAATAGAAGTTTTAGATAGCAGCGAAAAAACTGCTGGAGGAATAATCATACCAGATACTGCACAAGAGAAGCCTCAAGAAGGAAAGGTTGTTGCTGTTGGTGGTGGTGCAAAAACTGAAGATGGAAAAAAAATTCCAATGGATGTTAAAGTTGGAGACAAAGTTTTATTTGGCAAATGGTCAGGAACTGAAGTCAAAATTGATGGTAAAGAATACAGCATAATGAAAGAGTCAGACATTATGGGTATTTCAAGTAAATAATATAAGTTAAAGGAGAAAGTATAATGGCAAAAGTTGTTAAATTTGACGCTGAAGCAAGATCAGCAATGATAAGAGGAGTAAATATCTTAGCTGATACTGTTAAGGTAACGTTAGGTCCTAAGGGCAGAAACGTTGTGATGGACAAATCTTATGGTGCTCCAAGAATTACTAAAGATGGTGTTTCAGTTGCAAAAGAAATTGACCTTGAAGATAAGTTTGAAAATATGGGTGCTCAAATGGTTAAGGAAGTTGCTAGCAAGACAAATGATGAGGCTGGTGACGGAACTACAACTGCAACTATTTTAGCTCAAGCGATTGTTAAAGAAGGTGTAAAATATGTTACAGCTGGAATGAACCCGATGGATGTAAAAAGAGGTATTGATGCGGCAGTAGATGTTGTAAAACAAAACTTAGTTTCCTCAGCCAAAAAAGTAAAAGATAGTGATGAAATTGCCCAAGTAGGAACCATTTCCGCAAATGGTGATAAAGAGATTGGAAGTATGATTTCAAAAGCAATGCAAAAAGTCGGTAATGAAGGTGTCATTACAGTTGAGGAAAATAAAGGAATTGAAACGGAACTTGATGTCGTTGAAGGTATGCAGTTTGATAGAGGATATTTATCACCATACTTTATTACGAACAGTGACAAGATGACGACAGAGTTAGATAATCCTTTTATTCTTTTACATGAAAAAAAATTAACAAATCTACAACCAATGGTTCCACTTTTAGAGGCAGTGGTACAGGCTGGTAGACCACTAATGATTATATCTGAGGATGTTGAAGGCGAAGCTTTAGCAACGTTAGTTGTAAACAAGTTAAGAGGTGGTTTAAAAGTAGTAGCTGTAAAAGCTCCAGGTTTTGGTGACAGAAGAAAAGCTATGCTGGAAGATATTGCAATCTTAACTGGTGGAAGTGTAATTTCTGAAGATTTAGGAATTAAACTTGAAAACGTTAAATTAGATGATCTTGGATCATGTAAAAAAGTTAAAGTTGATAAAGACAATAGTACTATCGTAAATGGTAGTGGTAAAAAATCTGATATCGAAGCTAGATGTTCTTCAATCAAACAACAAATCGAAGAAACAACTTCTGATTACGATAAAGAAAAACTTCAAGAAAGATTAGCTAAACTAGCTGGTGGTGTTGCTGTAATTAAAGTTGGTGGTGCTACAGAAGTTGAGGTTAAAGAAAGAAAAGATAGAGTTGAAGATGCACTTAATGCAACAAGAGCTGCAGTTGAAGAGGGTATTGTAACAGGTGGTGGATGTGCTTTGTTATATGCTGCTCAAGATCTTGAAAAAGTTAAAGCTAAAGGTGAAGATCAAAAAGCTGGTGTTGATTTAGTTCGAAGAGCTTTAGAGGCTCCAATAAGACAGATTACAAAAAACGCTGGAGTAGATGGTTCAGTTGTAGTTGGTAAATTGTTAGAACAGAATAAAAAAACTCACGGCTATGATGCACAAAATGAAGAATATTGTGACATGTTTGCTAAGGGTATTATTGATCCAGTCAAAGTTGTTAGAACTGCACTTCAAGATGCAGCATCAATTTCTGGATTATTAGTAACAACAGAAGCAATGATAGCTGACAAGCCAGAAGAAAAAGATGCGGCTCCTGCTGGTATGCCTGGTGGAATGGGCGGCATGGGCGGCATGGGAGGAATGGGCGGCATGGGTATGTAACCCAATAACTCCTAATCAAAATTCTAAAAGGGCAGTTTTTACTGCCCTTTTTTTTGCTTAAAAAAATTTGTAATATAAAATTATTATTATGTCGAAAAGATATAGTGGAAAATCGTTTAAAGACTCTAGTGTCAAAAAAAAACCTAAATTAAGTTTTAAAGAAAAAAGAAAAATTAAACGCGATAAGCGAAAAAAATAAAAATTAAAAAAAAATCCTTAATTTATCTAAGCCTAGTGTAGTTTTTTTTGAGTTTTCAAAAGTGTTTAAATATGTATAAGAACCCAGATTTATGAATAATACTATAAGAAACATCACCATAATTGCTCATGTTGATCATGGCAAAACAACCCTAATTGATAACTTAATGAAACAAAGTGGCTCATTTAGAGAAAATGAGATTGTTGATGAAAGGCTGATGGACTCTGGAGAATTAGAAAAAGAAAGAGGAATTACAATATTAGCCAAACCTGCCTCGATTAATTGGAAAGATTCTAGAATAAATATAATTGATACCCCCGGCCACAGAGATTTTGCTGCTGAAGTTGAAAGAGTACTTAGTATGGCTGATGGAGCATTATTACTAATAGACTCTGCTGAAGGTGTGATGCCTCAAACAAAATTCGTTTTAGCAAAAGCTTTAAAACAAGGTTTAAAGCCGATTGTGGTTATAAATAAATTAGATAAATCAGATCAAAGAGCTAATGAAGTTCTAGATGAAACATTCGACTTATTTGTAAGTTTAGATGCTAATGAAGACCAACTAGATTTCCCAGTTTTATATGCCAGTGGAAGATCCGGATGGGCTGATCATGAAGTTGATGGTCCAAGAGAGAATCTTAATCCACTTTTAGATAAAATCGTTGACCATGTTAAACCAGCTGAATTAGACAAATCAAAACCTTTCGCTATGCTTTCTACACTTCTTTATGCTGATAGTTTCTTAGGAAGAAGTTTAGTAGGTCGAATTTCACAAGGAACAGCAAAAGCTAATCAAGCAATTAAGGCAATCAACTTAAAAGGAGAGAAAGTTGATGAAGGAAGATTAACTAAAATTTTTAGATACGAAGGTACCAAAAAAGTTCCAATTGAGGTTGGTGAAGCTGGAGATATTGTGGTTGTTGCAGGTTTAGAAAAAGCTAATGTTGCAGATACTATTTGTGATCTTGAAGTTAACGAACCAATAGAAGCTACTCCTATTGATCCTCCAACTATGTCAATTACAATAACAGTAAATACATCTCCTTTGGCTGGTACAGAAGGTAAAAAATTAACAAGCACACAAATTAGAGATCGATTAGTTCAAGAGGCACAAAATAATGTTGGAATCACATTCACTGAAAATGAGGGAAATGATTCTTTTGTAGTAAGTGGTCGTGGTGAATTAATGTTGGAAATTTTACTTACTCAAATGAGAAGAGAAGGTTTTGAAATGACTGTAAGCCCTCCAAAAGTCCTCTATAAAAAAGATGAAAATGGTAACAAGCTTGAGCCAATAGAGGAAATTACTATGGATCTTGATGAAGAGCATTCATCAAAAATAATTGACTCAATGAATAGAAGAAAAGGTAAATTAATAGAATTAAAAGACACTGGTAAAAATAAAAAGAGACTTATATTTCATGCGCCAACAAGAGGTTTAATGGGATATACAAGTAGATTTTTAACGCTGACAAAAGGAAATGGTGTTATTAATAGAATTTTTTATGAATATGGTCCATTTGAAGGGGAAATGGAGGGCAGAAGAAATGGTGCTCTAATTTCTATGGAACAAGGAAAGGCAGTTGCTTTTGCAATCTTTAATTTACAGGCTAGAGGAGAAATGTTTGTAACTCATAACGATCCTGTTTATCCAGGAATGATTGTAGGTCTATCACCTAAGCCGGGAGATATGATTATTAATGTCATGAAGGGAAAAAAATTAACTAATATGAGAACGCAAGGCACTGATGAAAATGTTGTCTTAACTCCTGTTAGAAAAATGTCGATTGCTGAACAATTAAGTATGTTAAATACAGATGAAGCTTTAGAGATTACTCCAGAGTCTTGTAGATTAAGAAAAGCTATTCTTGATCCTCATGAAAGAAAAAGAAGTGAAAAATCAGGCGCTGCTGCCTAATCAAAAATTTTATCAACTAAAAACAAACCTAGTGCAACGCACGGACCAATACCAAAAGCGAATAAAAGAGTTCCGACACCTACTGTTCCACCCAAATACCAGCCAATACTTACAACAGAAATTTCTAAAAAAGCTCTAACGGCTGCCACTGGTAAATTGGTTACTTTTTGCAAACCAATCATTAATCCATCTCTTGGTCCTGCGCCTAGGTTAGAAACTAAATAAATGCCCCCACCTATTCCAACCATTATTACAGAAATTACTGCTAAGATTAATTGATTAAAATAATCAGATGGAGTTGGTACAAACTTTATACAAAGATCAATCATAAAGGCTATTATTAAGGCATTAAATATTGTGCCCATTCCTGGTTTTTGGCTGAGAGGTATCCACAAAATTAAGACAGCAATACTTATTAAAAGAGTAATTGTTCCAATACTTAAATTAACATTTAAAGAAATACCTTGAGCTAAAACACTCCATGGAGAAGCACCCGTAAAAGAAACAATTAATAAACCTTCGCCAAGACCAAATAAAGTCAGACCAAAACATAAAAAAAAGAAAGTGGAAAATTTTGGTTTAAAATTATATGGCCTATTAGAACTCCAATTAACTTTAGGTATTTTCTTTATTTTTAGAAACATTTTAATAAATTATTTCTATTATAGATAAAGTCCACTAATGTAATTGCTAAATGAGAAAATTTATAGCCATTTTGTTTATTATAATTTTTCCAGTTATTCCTATGGCACATATGGGTCACTACAATAAATATAACAAAATTGAAATGGAGATTTTTAGAAATGGTGAACTAATTGGATACAATTATTATTTTTTTGAGAGAAATGGTGAAGAAACTATAATTACAAATCAATTTAAATTTTCTGTTGATCTATTGGGAGCTACAATTTTTAAGGTTGAGTCCTATGGTGAAGAGAAATATATAAAAGATCATTTAATATCATATCATTCTAGAACTCTTCAAAATGAAAAAGAAAAATTTGTAAATTTAAAATTAAATAAAGATAGTAAAAAATTTGATATTAAAGGCTCCTCATTCAATGGGGAAGCAACCATTGATAATGTTATTGGAAATTGGTGGAATCATAAAATTTTACAAGCAGAATCTCAAATAAGTCCAGTATCAGGGAGTATTAAAGAACAGGTTGTTACTTTTGTAGGAAAAGAAAAAATAGAGCTTTATGGAAAGATTTATGATGCTGATCATTTTACACTTAAATCTAAAGATATGAATATTCCAAAAGATAAACGATTAGACTTTGACATTTGGTATGATCAAAAAAATTTAAGAATTTTAAAAGTGTCTTACTCAAGAATGGGAAATTGGGAATACAGATTGAAAAGCTTTGAATAATTTATTTTGAAATTTTTTTATATAAGTCCTGTGCACTTATCCATCCCGACTCCAGTCTTGGTCCGACAAACCAATCAGCACAAACACCTATTTTTTTCTTTGGATCCCAAAAACTTTTAATTTTGAAAGGTTTTGAATTCGAAGAGTATTTCCAGCCATGATTAAGAGAGAAATTGATTTTTGTTTTTTTAATATTTGAAAGTTGAAAGAACTTGTCGATCATAATTTTTGAATTCTTTTTCTTATTATTTTTATTTTGATTAATATTTTTATTTGCCCACTTGAATGTACTTTGTAGAGTCCATAAATCATATTTTGATTTAAATCTTTTTTTTGAATTTTCATTACCAGCCCAGCCAAGAATTGAGTCTTCGAAAAGGTAGCTGCTATTAGATTTTTTGTTTTTTTTTATAGCAATCATGGTAGTTATATTTGCATCCATTTTTATTGATTTTTTTACAAAAGAATTATTTATGAATTTTTTAGAAAGTTTTTTTAATTGTGGAAATGGACAGGTCAAAATAACACTTTTAAAAGATCTCAATTTTCCATCAGCAAATGATAAGTGCCAAAGTTTGTTTTTATAATGAATTTTTTTTAATTCACTTTGATAGTTGCACTTAATTTTTTTTAATAAATACTTGCTAATATCATTGTTTCCATTTTTACCTATAATTTTAAGATGTTTTTTATCTTCTTTTTTTTTGGAGTTAAGAAAAATGTGTTTACCACCCCAAACCTTTAAAATTTTTTTTTTAATTAAATGTTTAGTAAACTTTTTAAATCCTGGGGTTTTTGGTGAAAAGTATTGAGTGCCATGATCAAAGCCTATATTACCTCTTATTCTTTTGAAAGATGCACGACCTCCTGGACCTCTCGCTTTATCAAACAGGATTACTGTATTTTTTTTATTAAGAAGATTAGCAATTGTAGCTCCAGAAATACCTGAACCGATTACGCAGAATTCACTCATTTACCAGCAACAACCATTCCCTCAATCATCATGGTTGGTGAATTGGTTGCATATTTAAACTCTAAATCATTTGCCAGAGTAATATGCTGAAACATGTCTTTAAAATTGCCTGCAATGGTAATTTCGTTTATAGGATACTTAAACTCTCCGTTTTCCACTAAAAACCCTGTCGCACCAACAGAATAATCACCGGTTACTATATTACTTCCGTGACCTATAGTTTCTGTAATATAGAGACTTTTTGATTTTGAATTCAACAAATCTTTAAAACTTATATTTCCATTTTCAAAATAGAGATTACTTGTCCCTCCGAATCTTCCATTTGATTTTAGGTTAAGTTTTTTTCCATTGTAAGTATCAATCAAATAATGTTTTAAGACTCCTTGTTCAACTAATTTAAGGGTATCAGTTTTAACCCCCTCTTTATCAAAATTTCTTGAACCCAAACCTTTAATTATGTCTGGTTTATCTAAGACATTAATTGAGTCGGAAAATATTTTTTGGTTAACTTTATCTTTTAAAAAAGAGGTTCCTCTTGATATCGCTGATGATGAAATCGCACTTGCAAAAGTGCTTAATATTCCCTTGGCTATTCGTTTATCAAAAATTATAGCAATTTTTTCGCTGCCTATTTTTTGAGGGCTTAATTTTCTAATGGTTTGATCGGCAGCTTGTTTGCCTAACTCTCCTGCATCGTCCAAGTCTTTAAAAAAACATTTGCTAGAATACTCATAATCTCTCTCCATGCTTTTTTCATCTTTTGCGACTATAACGCTCGAAGCTGTAAATGAGGATGTTTTGTAACCAGCACAAAAACCTTCAGTATTAGCTAAAATAAAATTTGATTTATTTTGAGTAAAACTAGACTCAGTATTAACAATTTTTTTATCATTAGAGGCAGCGAGTTCTAATTTTTTCAAATAATCTATTTTTTGATCATTTTCTATATGCGTATCATCATAGAGAGACAAATCTTTAACTTCTTTAGCTAACAAATCTTTATCTGGTAATGAATTAAATTCATCTTCAGGAGTATTTTTTGTTGCCTCAACACATTTTTCAATCAAAATGTTTAGGTTATCATCAAGTAAATTAGACGAAGATATTGATGATTTTTTTTTTCCAATATAAGTGGTAATTCTTATTCCAAGATCATCTGACCTATTAGACTCATCTAGTTTTTTATTTCTAAAATTAACAGTTTCAGATACAGAGTTGTTAACAATCACACTAGACTCAGTTGCGCCTAATTTCTTGGCTAAACCTAGACAATAAGATGCCTTTTTTTCTAAAAATTCTTGATCTTTGACCATTTAAAGTTTTGTGCCGCCAACAGTCATCTTATTAATTAGAATAGATGGTTGAGCAACACCAACGGGAACACCTTGGCCAGCTTTTCCACATGTTCCAATTCCCGGATCCATCATCATATCATTACCTACCATAGAAACTTCTTTTAAACTCGAAGGACCATCTCCGATAAGAGTAGCACCTTTTATTGGAGATCCAATTTTGCCATTAACAATCTCATAAGCTTCGGTGCAATTAAATACAAATTTCCCAGAGGTAATGTCAACTTGTCCTCCACCAAAACTTACTGCAAATATACCTTTGTCTACAGCTTTAATCATCTCATCTTGGGTCTGATTACCACTTAACATCATTGTGTTTCTCATTCTTGGAAGGACGATATGTCTATAATTTTCTCTTCTTCCACTACCGGTAGATCTCGTTTTCATCAAACGTGCATTCAGACGATCTTGCATAAAGTTTTTTAAAATTCCATTCTCAATTAAAACTGTTTTTTCTGTTGGTGTCCCTTCATCATCAATAGTAAGACTGCCTCTCCTATTGTCGATGGTACCATCATCAACTATCGTAACTCCTTCACTAGCAACTTTTTGGCCCATTAAATTATGAAAAGCAGAAGTTTTCTTTCTATTAAAATCCCCCTCTAAACCATGACCAACAGCCTCATGAATTAATATTGCTGGCCAACCAGGTCCTAGTACAACTTTCATTTCACCAGCTGGTGCAGGTTTACTCTCTAAATTTACTGAAGCTATTCTCAAAGCCTCATCACAAACACTTTTCCAATTTTCATCTTTTAAATAAAAATCGTAGGATTGTCTTCCTCCAACACCATACACACCTGACTCTTTCCTTCCATTTTTCTCAAGCATGACTGATACATTGAATCTTATTAAAGGACGGACATCAGTTAAAGACTCTCCGCCAGATCTAATTATTTCAACTGATTTTTGTTCACCTAAAAAATTGGCTGTGACCTGTTTAATGTTATTATCTTTAGAGCGTAAGTAGTTATTTACTTCATTAAGTATTTTAATCTTTTCATTAAGGGATTTTTGTTCAATAGGATTTATATTATCATAATACTTTTTATTAGATTTAGGAATTTCATGATTATAAGTGCCTTTAACAGATTTTAACGTTGATTTTAAATTTTCTGAAGATTGCCTTAATGAATTTTTTGATATTTCATTAGAGTGAGAATATGCAACTATTTCATCAGAGATAGCTCTAAATCCAAAACCTAAATCAGAATTATAACTCGAGTTTTTAATTTTATTATCATCTAATAATAATGTCTCTGATTTTGTATTTTCTAGATATAGTTCTCCATCATCACACTTACTAAGTGTATCTGATACAATGTTTTCTGCTTCAGATCTAGATATGTCAGATTTTTCAAAAAAATTATTCATAGAAAGCATTATTTAGAAGTTTTATCTACTATTTTCAATATGAGTATTTTACGCATATACATTATTTAAATAAATAGTAATAAATCTACTTATATGAAAGTTTATTTTAATAATTCATGCAAAATCTGCAAAGCTGAAATTGATTTATATAAAAAAGAGAAGATTCAAGAAATCGATTGGATTGATATTACGGGTAATGAGATAGCTGAAAAAGAGACCTCTAAAAGTAATAAAGAACTTTTGCGAAGGCTACATGTTAAAGAAGATGAAAAAATTTTAAAAGGAGCTGAAGCTTTTCTTGCTGTGTGGAAAAAAATTCCCAAATATAATTTTTTATACAAGTTTTTTAAACTACCAATAATTTTTACGTTATTTTCTTTTTTTTATGAAATAGTTGCATTCTTCTTATATCTAAAAAATAAAAAACAATTAAAAAACTAACTAAAAAAAAACAGTAAAATTTCACTCAACAAAGACATAGAAGTTATAAACATAATGAGAACTATTGAATACATTAATAAAATAATCTTATTTTTTTTTCTTCTTAACCTTACAAAATCTTTATCATCTAAATCGGAGATATCTCTTTCACCTAAAACAGGGTAATCATAAGTAAATCGCCAAGTACTGTCGCCAAGTCTCGGATCTAATTTGTTGTAATAGATAATCCATGCCAATACATACTTTAAAATTAAAAAAAGCATTATCATAATGATTGATCCAAAAAACATATTAAAGTTCTACCTTGTTATTTAGAAAAAATTAATTGTTATTTTGTGATCTTTTGCTAGCAATTAATTGTGTCAAAGCGTCCACCATTGTGTCTGAGGCTTTAAAAATATCAATATTTTTAAATTCATATGAATGATTTTTTTCAGGATTTGTTTTATCCTCTATTACTATTCCTTCATCGGGTGAATTATTTTTAATGTAAATTAATAATAACCAATCTTCATCTTCAGCTTCATCCCATTTTATAAAAATCTCACCGGTTTCAAATCTTCTGTCTATACACCGCAAAATCGACATATCTCTTGTAATGTGTCTTTTGTTCAATTGAAATACTAGACTGCTTGCACTTCTATAAAAACTTTCTAAGGCAAACTCAACTTTTTGTCTCGCTAAAGTATATTCTTTTTCCTTAATTAGTAACGTTTCTCTGTCTTCGTTACCTTGTAATTTAACACCAAGGGCTTCTACTCTCTCCTTGATCTTTTGGTCTCTAATAACTCGGTATTTTTCTTTAAGTTTATCAATCCTTTCTTGTAACCCTTGATAATCCTCTCTCTTCTCTTTAAGCGCTATTTTCTCAAGTTTTTCTAATTCTTTTACTTCTCTTATTCTAAACTTTTCAATTTGACGCTCTAGTTGAAGTTGCTTTAAAAATTGTTTTTGTTTTTCGGCTTGTTCTCTTCTTAAAATTGCTTGTTCTTTTCTTAAAAATAATTTTATATCTTTATTTCTTTGCTTTTCTAACCTTGCTTCCTCCTTTAAGGCCTTCTCTTTTAGTCGAGTTTTTTCAAGCACCTCTTCTTGTTTTGCTTTTTGTAGCTCAATTTTCTCAATTCTCTCTTTTTCAATTTGTTCTATCTTAATTCTTCTTTTTTCCTCTTTTTTAATTACTTTGTAATTTGAAATTGTTTCGGAAATTTTATCAAAAAAACTTTGGATGTATCTTTCAGGGTTTAAATTAATTTTAAAATCAAAGTTTGATTTAATCGATAATTGGAATTTTACAATTTTTGAAATTAAACTTTGATTTTTAGTTTTAGGTATATAGTTTTTATTTTTTTTAAGATTTATATTTTTTCTCTTTTTTTTCTTTTTTTTGTTTTTCCTCTTTTTCCTTGAAATAATTATCTTTTTCCTAACTTTTTTGATATTTTTCAGTTTAGTTTTTTTTCTTTTTACTCTCTTTTTTCTCTTTGATTTTTTGTTTTTTTTTTTCATTTTAAAGGAGGTAAGATTCTATCAATAATTTATTGATAAATATAGTCCCTAGTGACTGGAGTAGATCCATAATTTTTTGTAAGTTGAAATTGATATACAACTTGATCACCCCACTTGAAAGCCATCTCACACCCCGCAAGATAAAACTCCCACATTCGAAAAAATTTCTCATCAAACATTTTAATAATTTTTTCTCTATTTCTTATGCAATTTTCTTTCCAGTGTCTTAAAGTGTGTGAATAATGTAATCTCAAAACTTCGATATCTGTAACAACTAGACCTGCTTGCTCTATGGGTGTTGTGACCTCACTTAAACTTGGTGTATAACCACCTGGAAAAATATACTTGGTTATCCATGGATGAGGATCCCTGGGTGGATTTACTGATCCTATGGTATGTATTAATGAAACTCCATTGTCATTTAATAAATTTTGAATTTGTCTAAAAAATTTTTTATAAAATTTACGTCCCACGTGTTCAAACATTCCGACACTTACAATTCTATCAAATTTTTCCTTAAGCTCTCTATAGTCAATCAATCTAAACTTCACCTGATTTTCTAAATTTTGTTCAGCTGCTTTTCTTTTGCAGTAATAAAGTTGGTTTTCTGATAACGTAATCCCTGTTACTTCACATTTTGAATTCTTTGCAATATCAATTGCTAACGACCCCCACCCACAACCAATATCTAAAACTTTTTGGTCTGGCTTTAAATTCAATTTTTTTATTATATGTTGAATTTTATTATTTTGTGCTGTTTCAAGACTATCGTTTTCATTACGAAAGTAACCACATGAATATTGTCTTTTAGGATCTAAAAATAGATCATATAAGTCGTCAGATATGTCATAATGATGGGAAACATTCATTTTAGATTTTTTAATAAAATTAAAATTTGTTAAATATCTATACGAGCCTCTAATTCTATTCATAATATAACTAAATAAATTAACTTCTCCTCTTCCAATATTCTTCAAAGCAAGATCTAAAAAATCTGTGATAGTGCCGTTCTCAATAATTATTTCACCATTAGTATAAGCCTCACCAAAATACAGATCTGGATGAAGTAATAATTTATAATGAAGTTTTTTATTTAAGATTCTTAATTTAATAGGATCATTACCTGGTTTTCCTATGATATAGTCTCTATAATTTGCATCAGTAAGAATAAAACCACCATCTTTAAAAACATTATTTAGAAATCTAGCAAGTTGCATGTTAGGCCGCCAGTAAAGATTTAATTTTAAAATTTAAATTTTTAAGATTTTCAAATAATTCTTTCTCATTCTCTTTGGTTAAAAGAGTTAGTGGAGGTAATACATTTTTAAATATGTCATTTTCTTTTGCACAATATGAATGCAAGCCAGAAATAAGATTATATTTATCAAAAGCAGACCTAACATTAATCAATTTTTCATTCTCAGTTTGAGTTTTTTTTGAAATGAAGTCATCATAAACTTTCCTGGATAACTCTGCAGTAACATTACATGTAGCTGTGATTATTCCTGAACAACCTATTTCTAAACCTTCAACAAGCTTGGTTTCTGATCCAGGAAGAATTGAAAAATCTTTTAATCTTAAATTTTTATAAATATTGTAAGAACTATCTTTTATACCAATTATTTGTTCAGGAAATTTTTTGACTAGCTCTTGCACACATTCTAAACTAAATTTATAACCACATAACTTTTCAAAATTATAAAGTATAATCCTTGAATTCGGAGCCGCCTCTACAATTTTTGAGTAAAAAGTAATTACTTCCTTATCACTATATTTATAATATGCAGGTGGCATAATTAAGAAATTTTCAAAATTTAAAGATAATGCTATTTTAATATAGTTTATTGTTTCACTTAAAGAATTGAGCCCATTACCTATTATAAACTTATTTTTGTATTTACTTTTTGATAAATTATTTAAAAGCTTAATTTTTTCTGAGATCGAGATCAATTGTGCTTGTCCAGTGCTCCCAAATATTGCAACACCATGACATCCTTTGTCTATAATGTTTTCAGCATGTAGAATTGTTTTTTCTATGTTGAGGCTTAAATCTTTATTAAAGATTGACATTCCTGCAGCATATATTCCATTTATTTTAGACATATATTTTTACTTGTAAGTATAATAGAAAAATCACATTTATGAAAACAGGAATTTTTTTAAGCTATAAGGGTTTAGGAGCTAATTTGTTACATCTTAGTTACTGTCATCAGATTGCAAAAAAATTTGGTAAAGTTGAACTGATCACATTATGTCCAAATCTAAATAGAGTTTTGATAGACGACCCCTTAATTAAAAGTGTAAATTATTTAGATAAATTTCATAGAAACTTTTTTGATATAATAAACTTATCAGTCTTTTTAAAGAAATTTAATTTTGAAAATATCTTTATTTTTTATCCAAGTATAAGACATTATCTAGCTTGTAAAATTGCTGGTATAAAAAATATTTATCATTATCCTTTATTTAAAAAAAAAAATTTACATCTTGTAAATGCTGCTAAAACTTTTACAGAACAATCTTTAAATATTAAAAATTGCCCAACTGAAACTCAAATTTCTCTAAATAGTGAAAAAATTAAAAAATATAATCTTGGTAAACAAAAGAAAATTGTACTTGGAATAGGCTCCTCTGGTCCGACAACTAGATGGGGATATAATAATTTTGCATCTTTAATAAATAAATTTAACAATATTGGGGATTATCATTTTTACTTAGTTTGTGGAAAAAATGAGGAAGAAGGCGCAATTAAAATTATAAACCAAGTAAAAAAAGGTAATTGTGAATCTTTAAGCTCTAAAGATGTATCAGAAATCATATATTATATTTATTTAAGTGATATTTTTATTGGAAATGACTCATTCGGGCACCATGTTTCAAGTCAAATGAATAAACCTAGTTTCGTAATTTTATTAGATACACCAAAAGCTTATTCTGATTACAGTAAAAATCAATTTAGGATTATCCCACCTGGTGCTGACATAAATAAAATCACTCATGGATCAAGCTTTGATCCAGATTCAATAACAGTTGAAATGATAATTAATAAAGTTAAGAACTTTATATAATTTCCTTTAACAAAATGTCTCTAGCTTCATTAACTAAAGTAGATAATCTTGCGGTTTCTGGTGAAATATCTGGATGAATTTTTTTTTGAATTTTTGTGTAAGCTTTGTTTATGTCCTCTTTGGTAACCTTCTTTTTTTGATCTAAATTTAAAATTTTAAAAGCTTCACTTACAGACATAGTAGAAATATTATTGTTTTGAGATTGATTAAATGAAAATCTACCTGATCTTCTTAATGTTTGAATTAATCTAAAAAGAGAGATTAGTTGGAAAATTGATAAACCCTTTAACTTTAATAAAGCAAGACTAGCGAGTGTGAGTGGCAAAGTTAGCAGAAATCTGCCTCCAATTGCAAACAGAATTGCTAAAAAAATTAATCCGATTATTATCAGCAGTCTTAAACCTTTTGAAAGTTTTTTTGATGAGATATTACTGATGTATTTCAAAAGGAAATAAAAAATGACTAATATTACTACTGTATAAATAATTATATTCATATAACTGTTTTCATTATGAAAATACCACAACTAAAAAAAAAACCAGAAAGAAAATCTTGTCACAATGTTGCATGGGAAGATAATTATAGTTGGATTCATCAAGAAAATATCCTCGATGTTTTAAAGGACGGATCAAAATTACTTCCTGAAGTAAGAAAATATCTAGAGGAAGAAAATAGTTACACAGATCATATTTTGAAGGATAATAAAGAAATTGAAAAAAAATTATTTCATGAAATTAAAGGTCGAATAAAATTAGATGACGTTTCACTTCCATTCAAAGACATTAGATACGAGTATTGGACTAAAACTACAACTAAAGGAAATTATTCTATAAAACTTAGAAAAAAAATTGGTTCTGATGAGATTGAAGAAATTTGGAATGGAGATAAGGAAAAAGAAAAATTAAAAACAGAATACTTTGGAATTGGAGATTTAGAGGTAAGTTATAATGATAAATATTTAGGATACTCATTAGATTTAAAAGGATCAGAATATTATACTATTTATTTAAGAGATATTTTGTCTGGGAAAGAAATAACAGAAAAAATAGAGGAAACTAGTGGCAGTATAACTTTTAGTTTGGATGACAAATATATATTTTATTCAAAACTTGATGAATTTCACAGACCTAGAAAAATTTATAGACATAAAATTGGAACATCTATAAAAAACGATGAATTAATTTTTGAGGAAAAAAGTGAAGCATTTACAGTTGGAATAAGTTTAAGTTCGGATGAAAAATATTTTTTTATTACAACCTCAGATCACAACACTTCAGAACAATATTACTTTAAAGTTAATGAACATAAACCTGAGCCAAAATTAATAAAAAAAAGAAAAAGAGGTATAATCTATTCAATTTCATCTTGGAATAATTATTTTTATTGTCATACAAACGAAGATGCTGAAGATTTCAAAATAGAGAGATGTAGTGATTTATCTAAACAAAATTGGGAAGTTTATATAAATGCTAAAGATGAAGTTCTTATAGGCGGCTTAATATTTTTAAATGATTGGATTATAAGAAGTGAAAAGTCAAATGCTCTTGGGAAATTATACTTAAGAGATATAAAAACAAATTTAGAAGAGGAGTTAATATTTTCAGATGAAGAAGTAATTGTCCCTGGTATCTCATTGACACAAAGAGATAAAAATACTGATCTAGTTTATTTGTCATATTCATCTCCAAAGACGCCTGGAAAAACTTATCTTTATAATTTAAAGACGAAAGAAAAAAAATTAGTAAAGGAACAGGAAATTCCATCAGGTCATAACACTGATGATTATATTGTTGAAAGATTAGAATGCTCTTCTCACGATGGTAGATTGATACCTATTACAATAACTAGACACAAAAAAACTAAAATTGATGGGTCGGCAAATTTACTACTATATGGTTATGGATCCTATGGTAATTCAATGTCTCCTGATTTTTCATCAACTAGACTCAGTCTAATTAACAGAGATATCATTTGGGTTACTGCTCATATAAGGGGTGGAATGGAAAGAGGAATGAAATGGTGGAAAGAAGGTAAACTTCTTAATAAAAAAAATACTTTTGAAGATTTCATTTCTGTTGCAAAAAACCTAATTGAAAGAAATTATACATCAAAAGGTAAAATAATTGGCATGGGTGGTTCGGCAGGTGGCTTATTAATGGGCGCAGTTGTGAATGAAGCACCCGAATTATTTCTTGGCATAGTGATGGCAGTACCTTTTGTAGATTCATTAACTACAAACTTAGACCACTCACTTCCATTAACAGTTGGAGAATTTGACGAGTTTGGAAATGCTAAAGATAACAAAGATCATTTCGAATATATTTATTCTTATGCTCCATACAATAATATTAAAAAAATGGATTATCCTCATATTTTAATCACAACAAGCCTAAGCGATAATAGAGTTTTGTTTGACGAACCTGCAAAATTTACAGCAAAACTTAGAGATTATAAAACCGATAACAATCTTCTTTTACTTAAGACAGAAATGAATGCGGGACACGGTGGAAAATCTGGTCGAGATGGTGCAATAGAAGAAATTGCTTTTGATTATGGATTTATTTTAAAAATTTCAAATAAAATTTAAAAAATACTTGAAAAAAAAAATATAATTCCCATATAGATATTGTAAGTCGCCTTATGGGGCTTGCATAAATAAACTTGCTTAAAAAAAAGGAGGATATATGACAAGTAAGGATCTATCTATATTCAACTCACTAAGACCTTTCTCAATTGGTTTTGACGATATGTTTGACCAATTCGAAAACATGTTGGGTAATGGTAATTTGACTATGCAGTCGAATTATCCACCATACAACATTAGAAAAACTGGGAAAGACAACTATTCAATAGAAGTTGCTCTTGCTGGTTTTAGTAAGAAAGATGTTGAAGTTGAGTTCGAAGATAATTTGTTAACAGTAAGGACAAAACAAGTTAACAAATCTGATGAAAAAAATGAAGATGGTGAAATAATTCACAAAGGTATTTCGCAAAGACAATTTGCAAGATCATTCACTATTGCAGACGATGTAAAAGTGAATAGCGCCGAGTTAAAAGATGGTCTTTTAACAGTAGCTTGTGAGAGAATTTTACCAGATCATAAGAAAAAAAGACTTATCGAAATTAGATAAGCTTACCCTTACTTGCGAGGAGTATTCCTCGCAAGTAAACCTTAAAAACATCCATTAGATACAAAGCCTATTACAATATTGTCTGAATTTATTTCAAATCTTCTTTCGCAGGGGATTAAGTATTTTTTTGTATTGTAAATTACCTCTAAATTACCTTTTGCATTTTTGAAATCTTCATCAGGTTTACCTAATTCCATCTTAAGTTCGCTTAAAGATTTCCCTATAAATTCGCTTAATTTTTCGTTTTCTTTTTGAACTATGTTGTCAGTTTTTTCTTTAACAGTTTGACACCCTGTCAATAAATTAACAAATATAATTGTTATTAAAATAAATCTTAGATTGTTCATCATTATAAGTTAACAACATAATTATGGCATAAATATAAACTTCTTAGTTGAATTTTGTGAATAAAGCATACTTAAAAAGAGTATTTTTATTCAGAATCAAATAATTATCATCCATGAGGAGGATTTATGCTTGATAAATATTTCAATTATAAAAAACACAAAACTAATTTTAAAACAGAGGTAATCGCTGGTACTACAACGTTTTTAACCATGGCTTACATCATGTTTTTAAATCCATTTATTTTGTCGGGAGAGTTTGCCGGACCCGAAAAAGGTTTCTTTGATTTCGGCGCAGTTTATACAGCAACTATTTTAGCGACTGCATTAGCATGCTTTATTATGGCGTTCTATGGAAAAACATGGCCAATAGGATTGGCACCAGGAATGGGAATCAATGCTTTCGTTGCATTTGGAGTTTGTGCTGGAATGGGTTATACGCCGCAGCAAGCGCTAGGTGCTGTATTAGTAGCAGGTGTATTGTTTTTAGTAATATCATTAACCCCTTTAAGAGCTTGGTTAATAAATTCAATTCCTAGAAGTTTAAAGTTAGGTATTGGTGCTGGAATTGGTTTGTTCCTTGCAATCATCGGCCTTCAAATAATGGAAGTGGTTGTCGACAATCCTGTAACCTTGGTGCAACTAGGTAACTTAGGTGATCCTCTTGTATTATTAGGATGTGCAACTTTTATTGCAATCATAGTTTTGGATAAGATGAATATTAAAGGTAATATAATTATTGGGATCTTAGTTTTTAGTATAATTGCTTGGGTGACAGGCCTTGCAAAATTTAACGGTATTGCAAGTTCTCCACCGCCGATGACTTATCTTTTTGAATTTGATCTATCTGCCGCTATGACTGCAGGAATGTCTACGGTAATATTTACATTATTATTTATAGACTTCTTTGACACTGCAGGAACATTAACCTCAGTGGCAAATGTTGCTGGAAAAGTTGGCAAAGATGGAAAAGTTCAAGACATAAATAAAGCAATGTTATCTGACAGTGTAGGTACTGTTGCAGGAGCTATGATGGGAACTACTACAGTTACTAGTTACGTGGAGTCTGGTGCGGGAGTTAAAGCTGGTGGAAAAACTGGAATGACATCACTAGTAATTGGTATACTTTTTTTAGCATGTATATTTTTCGCTCCATTAGCAACTAGTTTACCTAAACAAATAGATGGTGCTGCTTTACTTTTTGTTTCAGTTTTATTTATTAGAAATATAACTGATATTGAATGGAACGATGTTTCAGAGTCTGCCCCGGCTATTCTTGCCATGATAACTATGCCTTTAACTTATAGTATAAGCAATGGTATTGCCTTAGCATTTGTGTCTTACGCTTTAATCAAAATATTCACTGGTAAGTTTTCAACTACTTCACCAGCTATATGGTTAATAGCAGTTTTAAGTGTTATAAGTTTTGTTGTTGGCTAAACATTTATAAGATAGGGCTAGTTTTTACTAGCCCTATTTATTTTGTTTTAATATTTCCTCAATTGATAATTCTTCGTAATGTTCAGTAGGTTGGACGATCCATGGATCTGAATTTAGTCTTATAGGACAAAAATCGGGTTCAAAAGTTGAAGATTTTTTTTTCCATAAACAAGCAGTTTTTACCTCTTTTATATAATCTTTTGTGGGGCCATAATTTTTTAGCCATTCGATGCTTTTGTTTAATGTCAATCCAGTGTCAGAGAGATCATCAATTAAAAGCACTTTGTTAAAATCTTCATTACTAGCTAAAGAGCTTATTTCTCTTGCAAACATCAATTGGCCTTGTTGATCCTCCATGCCTTCACCTGAATAACTTTGAATGACAATGTATGCGATAGGTAGTTTCAAAATTCTAGACAAAATGTCAATGATTGGAGCTGCTCCTCTCATAATGCCAACCAATACTGTAGGTTTATATTTTTGATGAATTTGTATTGCTAGTTTTTCAACTATTTTAGTATACTCATTAAAGCTGATAATCAATTTCTCTGCCATGAAATTTATTATCATAATTGAAATTATTTAAAAAGGAGAAATCATGAAAGCGTATTGGATAAGTTTATACTTAAAAGTAGATAATCAAGAAAATTTAAAAAAATATGCAGAGACTGTAACTCCAATAATAAAAAGTTATGGTGGTTTGCCTCTTGTTAGAGGAGGAAAACATACAACTTTTGATGGTGATGATTTTTTAAGGACAGTGGTTTGGGAATTTCCTAGTTTCGAACAAGCATTAAAGTGTCATGAATCAAAAGAATACAAAGCTGGTTGGGAATTAGCAAGAAAAACAACTATTAGACATATGCAAATAGTAGAGGGTTTTAATACTGAATAGGTTCTGGATCAATACTTCTCCATAAATACCATGTTGCTACAGAACAATAAGGTGAAAATTTTTTCTTTAAAAGCATTACAAATTTTTCTGGTGGTAAATATTTTTTTTTGTAATTTTTTGAAATTGCTCTTAAAAGGCCAATATCTTGGATAGGCCAAATATTAGATCTGTTATATGTAAAAAGTAAAATCATTTCTGCTGACCATCTTCCAATTTGTTTTAATTGAGAAAGATAAAGTATTGCCTCTTCATCATTCATATTTTTTATTAATTTTGGATTAAAAGATTTGTTTAAAGTCTTTTTTGCTAAATTCTTAATGCCAGACACCTTTTGACGACTCAGACCACAACTTTTTAATTGAAGTGTGGTTAATTTAGATACTATCTTTGGATTTATTTTATTATTACATTTCTTTTTAAATTTTAAGAAAACAGCGTTTGCAGCAGCAACACTAATTTGTTGACCAATAATACTTTTACATAAGGAAAAAAATATATTTCTTCTAGAAGTAAGAATTATTTCTGATGGACTTTGATAACTTTTAATTAATTTTGCTAATACTTTATCTTTTTTTGATAGGTAATTTTTTGCCTTTTTCCAATATTTTGGAACTTTAGTCATTTATTGTTTTAGAAGTGATTATTTTTTTATTATAAATTTCTCTTCTAAAGATAATCAATGTAGATATAATTACTAATGATGCTCCAAAAAGCGTTTTATATGTGGGCACCTCTCCCCATATGAAGTAACCAAAGACTATGGCAAATAATAAAGCTAAATATTTTAATGGGGTAACAAGAGAAACTTCAGAATATTTATATGACTGACCCAGCCATAGATTGGCTACTCCACCAAAAATACCAACCAAAGATAAAAATATAAAATCTTTCAAACTTGGCATAACCCATCCTTGTGGAATACTTAAAAAACTTAATAAAGTAATTGATAAAGAAAAATAAAAAGAAATTAACCATACAGGTTCTGTTGTTGATAATTGTCTTAAAGTAATGGCCACATAAGATAAACCTAGACAAAATATTACTGGGAAAACATAATAAATGTTTAATTGGCTTATACCTGGCTCAGTAATAATTAGTATCCCTATGAAACCAACTATTACTGCAAGCCATCTGTAAATCCCTACTTTTTCACTTAATAAAAATATTGATAGGATTGTTGTAAATATTGGTGCAGCAAATGAAATACTAACAACGGTTGCTAAAGGTAATTTTCTTAAAGCTATAAAAATTGCAACTAAAGCAACAAGGCCCGACATACAACGTAAAAAATGTAAACCAGCCCTTTTTGTATAATAAAAATTATGAAGTCTCTCTTTAGGTATTATGAGAAAATAAAATAGTATACCAAAAAATCCTCTAAAAAATAAAACTTGTCCTATTGGATAATCAACCGACCACTTAACAATTATGTCCATTAATGAAAATGCACAAACAGACATAAACATGTACAAAAAACCCAATTGATTTTTACTTAGCATACGAATAATTTGTAAATTAATTTAAATCTTTATCAATGGAAATAGCAGTTTTAGCTCTTGGATGTTTTTGGGGACCTGAAATAAAATTCAGTAAAATTGATGGGATAATTAAAACAGAGGTTGGCTATTGTGGAGGTGATAGCAAACAAACTACCTATAAAGAAGTTTGTACAGGAAAAACTAATCATGCAGAGGTTGTTAGGCTCGATTTTGATGAAAAAATGATCTCGTACGAAAAAATTTTAAATATATTTTTTGATATTCATGACCCAACTACATTAAATTCTCAAGGGCCTGATTTTGGGACTCAATATAGGAGTGAAATATTTTATTTAAATGATAATCAAAAAGAAATAGCTGAAAAGGTTTTAAATGAAGTTAATCAAAAATTGTCAGGCAGAGTCGTAACAAAAATATCATTACTTAAAAATTATTGTGTTGCCGAAGAATATCACCAAAGATATTTGGAAAAAAGATAAATGTCATTAGTAGAGACTGAATGGTTGAACAAGAATCTAGATAATGTAAAAATTATTGATTGCTCATGGCATATGCCTTTAACAAAAAGAAATGGTTTTGAGGAATACAAAACCAAGCATATACCCAACTCCATATTTTTTGATTTAGATTCCAATTCAAACAAAAAAACAAATCTTCCCCATATGCTGGTTGATAAATATGATTGGGAAAAAATTGTTTCAGCCATGGGAATTAAAAATAACGATGAAATAGTAATTTATGACGACTCTGATGTAATAAGTTCGTGTCGATGTTGGTATAATTTTATTTATTTTGGACATGATCCAAAATTAGTTCATATATTAAATGGTGGTTTAAAAAAATGGATCAAAGAAATAAGAATAACTACCTCTGATTTACCTAAGATAAATACATCCAAGTATAAGAGCCTAGAAAAAAAAGAATTAGTTAAGGATATGAAAATGATAAATCAAAATATAATTAAACCCAGTTTTAAAGTTATAGATGCTAGAAGCAGGGAAAGATTTGAGGGTAGAGTCGCGGAACCTAGAAAAGGATTAAAAAGTGGAAATATTAAGAATTCTTTTTGTATACCATTCAGTTCCTGTTTAAATGAAGATAAAACATTTAAAGATGTAGATGAACTTAAAAAAATTTTTCATTCGTGTTTAAATGATATTGTTGACAAGAATATAGTTTTTTCTTGTGGATCTGGAGTTACTGCGTGTGTTTTGGCACTAGCTTATTCCCTAATAAATGATAAATATCTACCTTGCATTTACGATGGTTCTTGGGCTGAATACGGATTAATTTAGGAGTATGAAAAGATCTACAAAAACAATATCAATAATTTTAATATTTTTTCTTGTTATTGCAGCTGTAATTATTTCAAGAACTTTAATAGCCAATCATTTTAAAAAAAAATTTAGTAAGATACCTCCTCCTGGAATAATAGTTACAGAGGTGACAAACAAAGAATTTTCAGAAAGAATTGAAACTTTTGGCACCGCAATTTCCAAAAAATCACAAACTTTCAAAATTAAAAAAGACGACCTCCTAGGTGATTTAGAGCTTAAAGATTTTGTAAAAAAAGGAGATAAATTAATAAGTTTAAAGAGTGGAGATATTATTGCACCGTTTGGTGGTGTGCTTGGTTACACAGGGCTTACAGAGGATATTTTGGTCTCGAATAACATATTCATTATTACGCTAGATGATAATTCTGAAATTTACTCAGATATAAAGATTCCTGAAAGTTATTCTGCATCAATAAAAAAAGGACTTCCAGTAGAAGTAAAATTATCAAGCTACAAAGATAAAGTTTTTTCTGGAGAAGTTGATTTTGTTTCAAGTAGAATAAATGCAGACACACGAAGTTTATTATCTAGAATTAAAGTGAATAATTCAAACCAAGAATTAATTTCAGGCTCATTGTTGGAGGTTAGTATAAAATTTAACTTAAGAAATTCATTAAGCGTGCCCGATACGAGCGTGATGATTGAAGGTGATAAATCATATGTTTATAAAATTAATGGTTCAAATATTGCTAATAAAACTGAGGTAAAGACAGGATTAAGAAGTAATAGAAATATTGAGATAATCTCTGGACTTGATGAAGGAGAAACTGTTGTAGCTGAGGGCCTTAAAAAAGTTAGACCCAACGGTAAAATCAAACCTATTACAAAATAAATGTTTATCACTGAATTAAGTATAAAAAGACCTGCGGTATCATGGGTAATGTCCCTAATACTAATTATTTTTGGATTATTTGTATTTTGGAAATTACCAGTTAGAGAACTTCCTGATGGTATTCAACCACCTGTAGTTCAAGTACAAGTAAATTATAACTCAGCATCAGCGTCAATAATAGATCAAGAAGTTACTCAAGTTATTGAAGATGTAATAGGGGGTGCTGAAGGAATAAAGAACATAGATTCTAAATCTGAAAATGGCAGGAGCACAATAAATGTTGAGTTTGACACAAGTATAAATTTGGATAACGCTGCAAATGATATTAGAGAAAGAGTTGCAAGAGTTGTTGATAATTTACCTACAGAGTCAGAACCTCCACAGATATTAAAAAGAGCTGCAGGTTTTACAACAACAATGTGGTTATCCTTGTCCTCGTCTACTTGGAGTGATCTTGAATTAGGAGATTATGCGAAAAGATATTTGGTAGATCAATTTTCAAGTGTAAAAAATGTTGGAAGAATATTAGTTGGTGGTCTAAGAGAATTAAGTATTAGAGTTTGGATTGATCCGATTAAACTGGCGGCAAATGATCTAACAATAAATGAAGTTGAAGTTGCAATGCGGGGAGAGAATATTAGTCTTCCAGCTGGAACTCTTGAGGCAGATAACATTGATCTAACGCTTAATTTAGACAAATCCTATAATGATATAGATTCTATTAAACAATTACCGATAAAAAAAACTAATAATAAAGTTATTTTATTATCTGATATTGCAAATATTGAATTTGGACCTGTTTCAGAAAAAACTCTTTTCAAAGCTCAAACTAAAGATCAAATAAATTTGAAAACTGTTGGGATTGGTATTTATGCAAGAAGTGGTGCATCAACAGTTGAGCTTTCAAAGAATATTAAAAAAAAGATAATTGAAGTAAGAAAATCTTTGCCTGAAGAACTAGATTTAAGAGTCTCATTTAATAGAGCTAATTATGTGGAGGCTGCAATTGAGGAAGTATACAAAACCTTGGTTATAGCGTTTGTTTTGGTTGTTTTAATAATCTATTTATTCTTGGGAAATCTCAAAGCTGTAGTTGTGCCAGCTATTGCACTTCCGGTAAGCTTAATAGCCTCTTTTTTAGGTCTTTATATTTTTGGTCTATCAATAAATATTTTTGTACTTTTAAGTTTTATATTGGCCATAGGCATAATTACGGATGACTCTGTAATCATGACAGACGCGATATATAGAAGAATAGAAAATGGAGAAACACCGCTTGTTGCAGCCTACAAAGGATCTAAACAAATATCATTTGCAATAATCGCAACAACACTAATTTTGGTTGCTGTGTTCCTTCCGCTAATATTTATTGAGGGAATTTCTGGGACATTATTTAGAGAAACTGCAATTGCATTGTCATTTTCAATAGTAATTTCATCTTTTGTAGCATTAACACTGTCACCAATGCTTGCTAGTAAATTCTTAAATAAAAAAAGCTCAAAGAAAATTTTTATACAAAAATTTGAGAAAGTTTTTTTAAATTTTGCTAAATTTTACAGAGAAACTTTAGATATTATTGTTCACAAAACTAAATTGGTTGGTATTTTTATAGTCTTCATAATTATTTCTTCTATCTTATTATTTAGTTTTTCAAAAAAGGAATTATTGCCTATGGAAGATCGCGGTGCTTATTTAATTATAGGAGCCACTGATGAGGGAAGCTCTTTTGAATATACACAAGAACAGGCGCAAAAAGTTGAAGCTAGGTTAATACCGCTTTTACAATCTGAAGATAGTCCTTACTCAAGATTTATTATGCGAGTACCTGGATTTGGAAATTCAGCAAACTCATTTAATAGTTTTATTATAATTGCTCTTTTAGATGATTGGAAAAAAAGAAAAAAAGGACAACAGGTGATATTAAGAGAGGCAATTGGAAAAATTGTTACTCTCCCCCAAGCCCTGGCTTTTCCCATATCTCCACAATCCATAAGAGTTTCTAATTACAATAAGCCAGTGCAAATGGTTATTTATGGTAACAGCTACGAAGAACTAGAAGAAATTCAAACACAAATAATTCGAAAAATTAGATCTAATAAAAACCTCTCAAGAATTGAATCTGATTACAATAGAAATAAACCCGAGGTAAAATTAATAATTAATAAAAATAAAGCTAAAGATCTTGGGGTCTCCACAAAAGCTATTGGAGAAACTCTAGAAACTCTTTATGGTGGCAAGAGAATTACTACTTTTAATAAATTAGGTAGAGAATATCCAATTATTGTCCAACAATATTTGTCAGATAGGAGAAATAAAGAGGGAGTTTCAAAGATATTTGTACGTTCCGACACTACGGGAAAACTAATCTCACTTGCAAATTTAGTAAGCTTTAAAGAGGAAGGCTCTGCAAAAGAATTATCAAGGTACAACAGACAAAGAGCAGTAACAATATCTGCAAATATTAATGAAGGCTACACATTAATTGAAGCAATAAGATTTTTTGAAGATGTAATGAAAAATTTAGCCCCAAAAAATCAAATTACCTGGAAAGGAAAATCTGAGGAAATTAAAGAGACAAGTAATGAATTGTTTATAATATTTATTTTATCTTTACTAACTGCTTATTTGGTAATGGCTGCAACCTTTAATTCTTTTATTCATCCATTTATAATTATTTTAACCGTTCCACTAGCAATATTTGGTGGATTAGTTTTCATATTATTTTTAAACAGCTCTGTGAATATTTTTTCTCAAATTGCTCTCATCATTCTTATAGGTATCTCTACAAAAAATAGTATTTTAATAGTCGATTATGCCAATCGAATAAGAACTACAGGCAAAAATATTGAGTCAGCGATAAAAGAGGCATGCTCAGTAAGGTTTAGACCAATCATCATGACATCTTTAAGTACTATGATTGCAATGATGCCATTAGTTATAGGAAATATTGGACCGGGTGCTGGTGAGGGTTCAAGATTGGCTGTGGGTTCAACTATTCTAGGTGGAATGATTATTTCTACATTTTTTACATTATATATTACTCCGTCAATGTACTTAGCTTTAGCTAAAAATACAAAGAGAATAGATGAAGTTGATTTAGAATTAAAAAAAGAATTATCTAAAAAATAATATATTTATTTTTATTAAGAGATTTACTGCACTCTAATAATTGTCTTTTATAAAGACCAGCTTGTTTTTCCACTTTTTTAGCTAATCCAATTACCTTCTTATTCTTTCTGTAATGTTTGAAATTCCCCCAGCCCTCATGGTAAGCAAGATACTGCTTGAAAGCATCTTTTTTTGAAATTTTTAAAATTTTTTCAGTTTTATTTGTATACCAACCAATAAAGTCTACACTATCTTTAAATCTTGCTCTTGTGGCTAATTTATTTCCAGTCTCTTTTTTATATTGCTCCCATGTTCCTTTAACGGCTTGTGAGTAACCGAATGAACTTGATGGTCTTTTATAAGGAATAACTTTAAAAATTTTTTGTCTTGCAGGTTTTGCTAACCAATCGAAGTCTGACTCCATTTTTATAATTGCAAGTTGAATATAAATCGGAGTGCCCCATTTTTTTTCAACATTTTTTGTGTGCTTATACCAAAGATATCGCTCGTTAAATATTGAGCAACTATTTGAAGTGTTTGATGGAATTGATGAACAACTTGTTAACAAAAAAAAAAATAAAATAATTAATTTATTTTTTAAATAAGCCATATTTATTTATAATTTTCTTAATGAAAATTACAACTATCACTCCAAATATATTTCCGAAAAGGTCTTGCCATTGAAAACTTCTTTCAGGTATTAATAGGTGAAAAACTTCTAGAATTATTGATAATACGAGCAAGTAGATTATTAATATTTTAGTTTCGTTAAATTTATAAAAGGTAAAAAAACCTACCATTGATAACAAAATGAAGACATAAAAATGATTCGATGATATTATAAAGTCACGTGTTATTTGAGGTTGCATTTTAATATCACCATGTAGAAAAAAACCAATCAAACTACCTGGAAAAATATATAAAAAAATCAGACAAAAGTTCAGAAAGTAAAAAATTATTTTATATTTAGAAAAAAATTTTATCATTAATTATATAGTTTTATTTATAAATATATTTTAAAAATATAATATGAGTTTTTTAATTCTTGTAAGACATGGACAAAGTACTTGGAATCTTGAGAAAAAATTTACAGGATGGGTTGACGTAGATATTACAGAAACAGGAAAATCTGAGGCTAAAAAAGCGGGTCAACTTATTAAGGAACAAAACCTTAAAATAAACTACTATTATTCATCTGTTCAATTAAGAGCAAAACATACCCTAAAAATTATAAAAGAAATTTTAAATGATGAAAAAGAATTTAAATCTGCCTGGCAGCTTAACGAGAGACACTATGGAGCTCTTACTGGCTTAAATAAGATAGAAATGGCAAAAGAAATTGGTGAAAAAAAAGTGCACGAGTTTCGTAGATCTTGGGATATGAAACCAGATGCCCTAAGTAAAGAAAGTCCACACCATCCTAGTAACATAAGTACTTACAAAGATGTTCCAGAGGAGCTTATTCCAAGCACAGAGTCTTTAAAAGATACTTACGATAGAGTCGTCAAATTTTTTGAGGAAGAAATCCAAGAAAAATTGAGAGATACTAACATTTTAATTTCAGCCCATGGCAATTCTATTAGAGCTTTATGCAAAAAACTTTTTGAATTAGATAATAATCTGATTTCAAATCTAGAAATACCTACAGGAAATCCTTTATTGATAGAGTTAGACAATAATTTGAAAATCACAAAATGTGAGTATCTTGATAAAGAGAGGGCTAAAGATCTTTTAGTTTTTTGAAAGTCTCTAAATTAGTTAAATGATAGAATTTATTTGTACTTTCATATCCATTAAGTTGATTCTTGTTTCGTAATTCTTTCCATAATTCTAAAATTGAAAAATTTTTTAAAACGTAATTTTCAAACAAACTTTTATTGAAAATTTTACAACCAATATAAATAAAATTATTATCTTCACCTTTTTGCAATAGATTATCTTTTAATTTAAAATCTCCATTAAAGCTCTTATCAAAACTTAGTTTCTTATCTGCAACTAAAAGAATGCAACTCAATTTATTAGAAAAATAAAAATCTTGCATTTTATTTATTTCATTAACATGTTTATAGTTCCACAAAGTATCAGGATTAAAAACTAAAAAATCTTGATCTGTAGTATTTTTCACTAAATTCATTATACCACCGCCTGTATCCAAAATATTCTTTCCATCTTCTTTAATCTCAATATCTACCTCAAAATTTTTCATTTTAATAAATTCATTTATTTGATCTCCAAGGTGAAATGTATTTATAAGAATCTTTTTTATACCAAGTTTGGAAATTACATTAATACAGTTTTCTAAAATTGTAGTATCTTTGATTTTCAGCAGAGGTTTTGGAGTTTCAAGAGTTAGGGGATTCAGTCTTTTACCAAAACCTGCACATAATATTAATGCAGTTCTAATTCTCATTTAATTTTTTTTTCAAAATTTTGACTTAGTAAACTTTTTAAATTAAAGAATACTTTGTTTTCTTTAATACGCATATTTATTAATTCCCATGTATATGGAATTAATTTAATATACTTTTTTTTTCCATCTCTCAAAGATAAACGTGTAAAAATTCCAATTATCTTAAGATTTCTTAAAACTGATAATATTTCAAAATCATTTTTAAATTTATTCTTTATCAAATTTTTTTGTTTTTTAAGGTAGTGATCATAAACTTTTTTTTTAAATGATTTTGATGTCTTAAATCTTACATCGTCAATTAGAGATGCTAAATCGTATGCCTTATTTCCGATTAAAGCATCTTGACTATCTATAACTCCTATTTCATTCCTGACTAACATAAGATTTGATACATGAAAATCTCTATGGACAAACACATTATTTTTTAAACTCAATTTTGATATTAATTCCTTAATTACTTTGTTAAATTTTTTTGAAAAAGTTTTTTTTTTAGAGTTTTTTAGATTTTCCTCTGCATACCATTTGCTAAATAAATTAGTCTCATTGATTAAAATTTTTTCGTTATATTCAGGAATATGATAAATCTTATTTTTAAAATTTTTTATACTTCTATTCTTTATTAATTGTATCCTAATCAATAAATCTATTATTTTTTTAAAATATAAAAATTTATTAACTTTTTTTCTTTTCAGAGTTTTAAATATTGTGTAGTCACCAAAATCCTGAATTTCTATATAGTTTTTTTTGTAATTCTCTTTAATTAATTTTGGCGCTAAAATTTTATTTTTATTTAATATTCTATTTATTGCCTCATATATAATTAAATTTTTAATTTTTTCCTTTTTTGCAAGTACTATTATGGAATTAGCTTTTTTACTTTTTTTTCTGTAAAATTTTCTGAAAGACGCATCACCCTTTATTTTTTTCAAATTTTTCATCAAAAATTATAGTTTTAGACCTTTAATTTGCACTGATCTTTTTTGATAATCATCCTCATATTTAAAAAATAATTCTATCAATTTTTCCGGTTTTTTTTTAATAATCTCAGGCCATTCTATTAATGTAATTGTATTTAGATTATCTTCAAATAAACCCAGGCTCTTTAATTCACCATCATTTTTTAACCTAAATAAATCATAATGATTTACGACAAATTTATTCACATCGTATTGGTTTAAAAGATTAAATGTAGGGCTTGTCACCTCTGTAATTTTTACTTTATTCTTTTGTTGAAAAGCATTCACGAGATATTTAATAAACGTAGTTTTGCCTACTCCCATTTCACCGTATACAAAAACTATATAATTTGGTTTAACTTTATTCGAAAAATTCTTAGCGAATTCTTTGGTGTCTTTTTCAGAGTTTAAAATTATTTTATCACTGTTAGTAGCGATAGGCATTTGGTTTGAATGGACCATTAACGCCGACACTTATATAGTCTGCTTGATCTTTAGATAGTTTAGTTAACTTTGCACCAACTTTCTTTAAATGTAGAGTAGCAACTTTTTCATCTAAATGTTTTGGCAAGACATATACTTTATTTTCATAATTTTTGTGATTGTTCCAAAGTTCTATTTGTGCAATTACTTGATTGGTAAATGATGCACTCATCACAAAGCTTGGATGACCAGTTGCACATCCTAAATTGACTAGTCTGCCCTCTGCTAAAAGAATTATCCTTTTTTTACTTGGTAATTCGATTTCATGGACTTGAGGTTTAATCTCTGTCCATTTATAATTTTTTAATGCATCAACCTGAATTTCATTATCAAAATGACCAATATTACACAGTATTGCTCTATCTTTCATTTCTCTCATATGATCAGCAGTAACAATATCCTTGTTACCTGTAGCTGTAACGATAATATCTGCTTGACCTATAGCATCTTCCATTAAAACAACCTCATAACCTTCCATAGCAGCTTGTAATGCACAAATTGGATCTGCTTCGGTAACTAAGACTCTAGCACCACTCTGTCTAAGTGAAGCGGCGCTACCTTTTCCCACATCACCAAAGCCTGCAACTATAGCGACTTTTCCAGACATCATTACATCTGTTGCCCTTCGTATTCCGTCAACTAAACTTTCTCTACAACCATAAAGATTATCAAATTTTGATTTTGTGACAGAGTCATTAACATTTATGGCTGGAACTAGAAGTATTTTGTCTTTTTCCATTTTATTAAGCGCTTTGATTCCAGTAGTAGTTTCTTCAGAAACACCCTTAACATCTTTTAATAAATCTTTATATTCTTTATGCATTATTGCAGTGAGATCACCACCATCATCTAAAAGCATGTTTGGTTTCCAATCTTTATTTCCTATGATTGTTTGTTTAATACACCATAGATATTCTTCTTCTGTCTCGCCTTTCCAGGCATAGACAGGTATTCCTGCTTTAGCTATAGCAGCAGCCGCATGGTCTTGAGTAGAAAAAATATTGCACGATGACCACCTTACTTCTGCACCTAAATTGGCTAATGTTTCAATCAAGACTGCTGTTTGAATAGTCATGTGCAAACAACCAATAATCTTTGCTCCTTTAAGGGGAGATTTCCCTTTATATTCCTCTCTTAATGCCATCAATCCAGGCATTTCGCTTTCAGCTATTGAGATTTCCTTACGTCCAAATTCTGCTTGAGATATATCTTTAACTTTAAAATCTGCCATGTTGTGGATCTTCTAACAACAAAGTTTTAATTAATCAATAGAACTTTATAACATCGGAAAAATGACTTCCATTCTTGCGCCCTTTTTGTCAGTTCGATTTGATGCTTTAATGGATCCATTGTGCAGATCAACTAAATTTTTAACAATATTCAATCCTAAACCAGAATGTTGGCCAAATTTATCTGGTCTATTACTGTAAAATCTCTTGAAAATTTTGTTAGTATCTTTCTCTTTAAATCCGTTCCCTTCATCTAAAATATCAATATAAATTTTTTTATCCTCCAATTGTGATACTTTTACAGTTATAGTTTTGTTATCCTCACTAAACGATATTGCATTATCTAAAAGATTTGCAATTATTTGTTCTATTCTATTTTCAATTCCATTGATAAAATAGTTTTTCTTTCCATCATTTTCATAAGAAATTTCTATTCCTCTTTTTACTTTGTAAATATTATTAAAATCATCAACAACAGACTTTATAAGAGGTTCAATATCTAATTTTTTTATCTTTTCCTTACTTAAGGCCACCTCATCTTTTAGCATTTGAGAATAATCTGTGATTAGTCTCTCTATTCTCTGGACATCATGACTTAAGATATTTACTAATTTCACTCTTTGATCTATATCGTTTGTATCTTGTAGGATCTCTGATGCACTTTTAAGAGAGGCTAATGGATTTCTGATTTCATGCACAAGATCTGTTGAAAAATTTTCAGCTTGCGAAATTCTTTTTTGTAATTCTAAAGTCATATCATCTAGAGAACTGGAGAGTAATCCGAGTTCATCGTTCCTGAGTTTTAAGTTCTCAATGTTTGTTATTTTTGAATTTTTTTCCTTAATCGTTTTTGTATAAGTAACCAAATTCTTTATTGGTTTCAAAAAATATCTATTTAAAACAAATGAAAAAATTAAAATTACTATTCCAACAGCAATAGCTGTTCTGATAATAAATGTTTTTCTTTCATCGATGGCAGCTTTAATATCATTTGCATTTTCGCTAATTGCTAAATATCCAATATTTTTGTCGTTTTTCATTACATTTTTAATAGTTGTTAATTTAAATTTATTAAATTCATTTTCAGTAAACGTTAATGGTATTCCGTAATTTTTGGTCTCAACATAATTAGACAAGATATCTTTTAGTGATACATCATTTTTACTACCCACATTTGTATTCTTATCCTCTTTAATTTCTTTTGTTTTATCTTCGTTCAACATATCCAATTCCACTATATCTAATCTTGTAGAAAATGATCTTGGGTCAAGATCTAAAGTATCTGTGTCTCCAACTAAGTTTAATTCATTATCAAAAAAAATAACTCTATCTAAATTTTGGAAGAGAAATCTTGTAGAAAGTAAAAATTTTCTTATATCTTCCTCAATAAATCTGACGTTAAGTCTATTAAGATTATCAATAGTATTATTTATAATTTCTATATGATTAGAAGATTTTTTCTTTATTAAATTTGGCTGAACATTTTCTAAATATATAAATGTAAATAATCCAATTATTGTAAAGAAAATAAAATTTATAAATAAAAATTTTTTTAATATGGACAAATTTTTAAGAAAGTTGCTTAGCATTAGCTAACATTCCACCTGTACCCACTTCCATATCTGGTTTCAATAGCTGAAAAATCTGGATCAACCTTTTTAAATTTTTTTCTTATTCTCTTTACATGACTATCAATAGTACGATCTTCAATATCTGTGTCCTCTCTGTAAGCAATATCCATCAATTGTGCTCTTTCTTTTATAATACCAGGTCTTTTTGCCAATTCTTTAACAAGTAGGAATTCTGTAGTAGTTAATTTATCAGGTAATTGTTTGCCATTCCATTCACATTCTAATTGCGAAGGATCTAATTTTAATTTTCCGTGAGATATAATACTCTTATTCTCTTCAATAGTATCTTTTGTATCTTTTTTTCTCAGTTGAACTCTAATTCTCTCAATTAATACTTTTATTGAAAAACCTCCAGATTTTTTGACAAAATCATCTGCCCCCAACTTTAGTCCTAACAATTCATCTATCTCGTCATCTTTAGAAGTTAAAAATATCACTGGCAATGAAGTTTTTTTTCTTAATTTTTTTAATAATTCTTCTCCATCCATCTTTGGCATTTTTATATCAATGATTGCTAGATCAGGCGGAGTCCTTGTTAATCCAATTAATGCACTCTCACCATCTATATATGTTTGGACTTTAAAACCCTCTTTTTCTAGAGCTATACTGAGGCTTGTCAGGATGTTTCTATCATCATCAATCAAAGCAATTGTTTGTTTGTGCATACTACAATATAAAAATACTAAATTGTTCTAATTTGGGCAATCAAATTAAATTAATGAAGTGAACCCCAATTATCGCCAGTATTTAAATCTACTGTTAAAGGTATCGAAAATGAGTGGTGATCGCTGTTAACAACACTAGTCATTTCATCAATAATTATTTTGCTTATTCTTCTTACATCTGATTTTGGAGTTTCAAAAATCAATTCATCATGGATTTGCAATAGTATTTTTGTTTTTTTATTTTTTTCTTCTAATAGTTTTTTTTGCAATCTTATCATTGCTAATCTCATAATTTCAGACGCAGATCCCTGTATTGGAGCATTTATAGCTGCTCTTTCTTGAAAATTTCTTACATTATAATTTTTATCATTAATGCTAACAAAATGTGATTTTCTTCCAAAAATATTATTCACAAAACCACTTTTTCTACAAAATTTAATAGTGTTATCCATATAAACTTTAATTTCAGGAAATTTTGCAAAGTACGAATTCAAAAATTCTTCTGCTTCATGGTTGGAAACGTTAATTTGTTTAGCTAATCCATATTGTGAAATTCCATAAATAATACCAAAATTAATTGCTTTTGCTTTTCTTCTTTGATCATCGTTAACTTTTCTGATATCAACATTAAAAATCTGACTTGCCGTTAAAGAGTGTATATCCTCATTATTTTTAAAAGCCTTTTTAAGTTCTTTTACGTCAGCAATATCTGCTAAAATTCTCATTTCAATTTGATTGTAATCTGCAGAGATCAAAGAATGATCTTTCTCTGCTATAAATGCTTTTCTGATATCTTTGCCATCCTCAGACTTTATTGGAATATTTTGTAGGTTTGGTTCACTAGAAGCTAATCTTCCTGTGGTAGTTGCAGCAAGTAAAAAGGAGGTGTGAACTCTTTTTGTTTTAGGATTAATGTGCTCTGGCAAAGTATCTGAATAAGTATTTTTTAATTTTGATATTTGTCTCCAATCTAAAACTAATTGTGGAAATTTATGACCTTTAAATGCCAAATCCTCCAATACCGCCGCACTTGTAGCGAAACTACCTTTTTTAGTTTTTTTTAGATCAGCAATTTTGAGCTCATTATACAAAATTTCACCAAGTTGTTTTGGCGATGCAATATTAAATTTTTTTTTTGATATTTTAAAAACTTCTTTTTGAATCTTTAAAATTTTTTTTTCAAAATTTGAAGATAAAATTTTAAGAAACTTATTGTCTATTTTGATTCCTTCAATTTCCATGTTTGCAAGAATTGTAATCATTGGTTTTTCAAAAAGTTCGTAAACATTAATCATTTTTTCATCTTTAAGACTTTTATAAAATTTTTTATAAAGTCTATAAGTAATATCAGCATCTTCAGCAGCGTAATTTTTTGCTTTTTCAAGATCGACTTCACTAAAATTTATTTCTTTTTTTCCAGTTCCCACTAAATCTTTAAAAGCTATTGTTTTGTGACCTAAATGGATTTCAGATAGTGTATCCATATTATGCCTATTTTTCCCCGCATCGAGAACATATGACATAAGCATTGTGTCCTCCATTGAGGTAATTTTTATACCTTGCTTAAGTAGAACTATAAAATCAAACTTTATATTTTGACCAATTTTTTTTATACTAGGATCTTCAAATAAAGGTTTTAATTTTTTTAAAACAAGATCTTTATGAATATTTTTTTCAGTATTATGGTTAATAGGAATATAACAAGCTTTACCAATTTTTGAACTTAAAGAAATTCCTATCAAGTCTGCTTGATGAGGATCTAAAGAACTTGTTTCAGTGTCAACAGCAAGCTCTCCAACCTCCTCGGCTTCTTTAATCCAATCGTCTATTTCTTTTATATCATTAATTAAAAAATAATTCTTATTTGAAATTTTTTCTTGGACTTCAATAATTTTAGTATCTTTTTTTTTATCCTCAAAATTTGGCTCACCATAAGTTGAAATAGCTGAACTAAGTAATCTATTGAATTCCATTTCCCGTAAAAATTTATAAAGCTTTTCTTTATTTATTTGTTTTAATTGAAATTCCTCTGGATTTTTTTCAATTGGAGCATCATTTTTCAATGTTACTAATTTTTTGCTGATTAAGGCTTTGTCTCGATTTTCGAGTAAAGTTTCTCTTCTTTTGTTTTGTTTAATCTCACTTGCAGATTTTAGAAGGGTTTCCAAGTCTCCGTATTTATTTATCAACTCAGCTGCAGTTTTTACACCAATTCCTGGGACACCGGGTACATTATCACTACTGTCTCCGGCTAATGCCTGTACATCTATCACCTTATTAGCTGTAACACCAAATTTTTTTTGAATATCTTCATCGTTAATAAATTTATTTTTCATTGGATCATAAATTCGAACACCTTTTTTATATAATTGCATTAAATCTTTGTCTGAGGAAACTATTGTCACCTTGGCCCCAACTTTTAAAATCATATCTGTATAGGTCGCTATTAAATCATCTGCTTCATAGTTAGTTAGCTCAACTGATGGTAAATTAAATGCTAATACAGACTTTCTAATATAATCGAATTGAGGTGCTAAATCGTCAGGTGCTTCTGCTCTATTAGCTTTATAGTCTTTGTAAATTTCATTCCGAAATGTCTTTCTGGCTGAGTCAAAAATAACCGCGAAGTGAGATGGTTTTTGTAAATTTTCTTTTGACTTAGAATCTTCTAGAAGTTTAAAAAGCATACTACAAAAGCCACTTACAGCTCCAGTTGGCAAACCGTCACTTTTTCTTGTTAAAGGCGGAAGAGCATAGTAAGCTCTAAATATATAGCCGGATCCATCAATTAAGTAAAAGTGATCTGTTTTTTGAATCTTGCTCATTATAAATTAATATAGATTATTAAAAAAATAAGAGTATTATTATTTTATGGAACTTACTAAAAACATTATCAACAATACAAAAATAATCAAATCAGCTATTTTGGTAATAATTGGGACAGCTTTACTAGCTATATCATCTAAGATACAAACTCCATTTACTTTAGTGCCCGCGACTATGCAAACTTTTGTAGTTATGTTTCTTGGGATTATATTGGGATATAAATTAGCAACACTAACTGTTATTTTATATTTGATTGAGGGATCTTTTGGACTACCAGTTTTTGCTAAAGGTGGTGGCATTGGATATCTTTTAGGTCCAACAGGAGGTTACCTAGTTGGTTTTATTTTTACTGCATTTTTTGCAGGTCATATAAATGAAAATAAAGACCCGATAATTGTGTTTTTATATTTATTATTTTCGGTAAGTTTAATTTATATTCTTGGATTAGGAGGTCTGTGGAATTATATGGGTTTCGATAAGACTTTTAATGATGTTTTCTCAGTTGGAGCAAAACCGTTTTTACTAATAGAAATCTATAAAATCTTGATACTCACAGTGCTATCAAAACAACTACTAAAAATTAGGAGATTTACTTAGGAGATCTTTTAGATAAAATTCGTTGTAAAGTTCTTCTATGCATTTTTAGTCTTCTTGCTGTTTCAGAGACATTTCTGTTACATAATTCAAAGACCCTGTGTATGTGTTCCCATTTTACTCTGTCAGCTGACATCGGATTTTCTGGTGGAACTGCCTTTTTGTTTGGATCAGCTAAAAGAGCTTTTTCCACATCATCTGCATCTGCAGGTTTAGCCAAATAGTCTATGGCACCCTCTTTGATTGCAGCTACAGCAGTAGGAATATTTCCATAACCAGTTAACATTATTATTCTGCTTGATGAGTTATTTGATTGTATTTCTTTTACTACCTCTAATCCATTGCCATCATTCAACCTTAGATCAACTACAGCAAAACCAGGTTTTTTAGATTTGACCGACTCTATACCTTTTTGCACACTCTCAGCTTGAAATACCTCAAAACCTTTTTTTTCCATTGCCCTAGCCAATCTCTCTCTAAAAGGATTGTCATCATCGACAATTAATAGTGATTTGTTCTCAAAATCACTCAAATTTTTCAATGTAGCGTCTACTCTCATAAGCCTTATATGGTGTTTTTTTTCCACGATTCAATAGGGTATTATTTTCTTTACATTGCCTTACTATTGGATTAATTGCTCGATTTATTAAAGTTTTTTAAATAAAAAGCTTTTTTTTTGTTAAATTTTTTTTGAGGGGGCATTTATATGCAAAAATTTACATCAGTTGAAAATTTAGTAAATCAGCTGAAACCAGATAAACCGGTCTATTGTATAAGAAAGAAATCAATTCTTTCTGCATCAAAGTTTTTTCAAAAAAAATTTCCCGGTAGAATTTTATATGCCGTTAAAACAAATCCTCATCCAGAAGTAATTAAAACTCTCGTAAAAAGTGGTATCAGTGAATTTGATGTTGCATCAATATCAGAAATTAAGTCTGTTAGAAAATTTAGCCAGAGTGCAAAATGTTCTTTTATGCACACGGTGAAAAGTCGTGAGGATGTAGAAGAAGCTTATTTTAAGTATGGCGTAAAAACATTTGCACTAGATACTAAAGAAGAATTAATAAAAATAATTGAGAGTACTAAAAATGCTAAAGATCTTGAAATTTTTGTAAGGGTTGCAGTATCAAATGAACACGCAGAAATAGACTTATCAAAAAAATTTGGAGCCATGAACAATGAGGCTACTGGATTATTGAGACTTGCAAAACAATATGCAAAAAAAATTGGCTTGAGTTTTCATGTTGGATCACAATGTATGCATCCAATTTCTTACACAAAAGGAATAGCTGAGATAGGTAATATAATTAAGAAAACAAAAATTGTACCAGAATACATAAATGTTGGTGGAGGATTTCCAACTATATACCCAGATTTAATTCCGCAATCATTAGATAATTATTTTCAAGAAATAAAAATGAGTTTAGATAACTTAAAATTAAATAACTTACCTGAAATCATATGTGAACCAGGAAGAGCATTAGTTGCTGAAAGCGGATCAACAATTGTTAGAGTAAACTTAAGAAAAAAACAAAAGCTTTATATTAATGATGGTACTTATGGCACTCTTTTTGATGCTGGAACACCAAATATAGTTTTCCCGTCAAAATTAATTAAAGAAAGTTCTAATAAAATAATTTCTAAAAAGTTAACAGCCTTTGATTTTTATGGTCCAACTTGTGACAGTATGGATTACATGAAAGGTCCTTTTGTTTTACCCAATAATATTAAAGAAAATGATTATATCGAGCTTGGTCAGCTTGGTGCATATGGTCTTACATTTAGAACAGAATTTAATGGTTTCTTCTCTAATGAAATTTATGAAGTTGAAGATAATCCAATAATGAGTCTATATGGGAAAGACGCTAATAAAGCTATATTAGTTGCTTAATGTCTGAAAAAAAAAATCTTGGCCATAATAGCAAAAAAGATTTTCTTAAAAGCCCAGTTGAACATATAGATATTACCTCATTTGACTCTAGAAAAATTATTTCTTCCATGAAAAAAATGTCTTTTGTTTCAAGAGAAACAGCAAATGCATCTGAGATATATAATGAGATGTTGAAAGATAAGGATTGCACAATATTTCTAACCTTAGCTGGATCTACTTCTGCAGCTGGATGTATGCATATTTACCGAGATATGGTGAAGTATAATATGGTCGATGCAATTGTAGCAACTGGTGCATCAATAATTGATATGGATTTTTTTGAGGCGCTTGGATTTAAACATTATCAGGGTTCTCAGTACCAAAATGATAATGAATTAAGAAATAACTACATAGATAGGATTTACGATACTTACATTGATGAAGAAGAACTTCAAATGTGTGATAAAATAATAGGTGAAATAGCTGACAAGTTGGAACCTAAAGCTTATACATCAAGAGAGTTTATAAAAGAAATTGGAAAATATTTAAAATCAAATGCAAAGAAGAAGGGTTCTTTGATAGAAACTGCATATGATAATAATGTTCCAATATTCTGTCCAGCATTTACAGACTCCAGTGCAGGTTTTGGTTTAGTAATGCATCAAGAAAGAAATCCTAATAATCACATCACAATAGATTCTATTAAAGAATTTAGAGAATTAACTGAAATAAAGATTAAATCCAAAGGTTCTGGACTATTTATGATTGGTGGTGGAGTTCCAAAAAATTTTATTCAAGATACTGTTATATGTGCTGAACTTTTAGGTAAAAATGTAGATATGCATAAATATGCTGTGCAAATTACAGTTGCAGATTCAAGAGATGGTGCTTGTAGCAGCTCAACACTTAAAGAGGCAAGTTCATGGGGTAAAGTCGATACAACCAAAGAACAAATGGTTTTTGCTGAAGCAACATCTGTTTTACCATTGATTGCAAGTGATGCTTATCACACAGGTGAGTGGAAAAATAGAAATAGAAAAAACTTTTCCAAAATATTTTGATTGATGATCAAAAAAGTAAAAATTGGAATTATTCAGAGTAAAATTTCAGATAATTTTAAAAAAAATTTAATTTCAGCTATAAAAAATATAAAGAAAGCAGCGTCAAAAAAAGCTAAGATAATTTGTATGCCAGAACTGTTTTTATCAAGTTATTTTTGTCAAACAGAAAGTCATTCTAATTTTAAGCTAGCAGAAAAAATACCAGGTAAAACTACAAAAATATTTTGTGAATTAGCAAAAAAATTACAAATAGTATTAATGATTTCATTATTTGAAAAAAAAACGCACGGTTTCTATCATAATACTAGTATTGTTATTAGTGAAAAAGGTAAAATTTTATCTAAATATAGAAAAATGCATATTCCAGATGATCCTGGTTATTATGAGAAATTTTATTTCACTCCCGGCGATTTAGGTTTTAAATCTGTAAAAACCAAGTTTGGCAAAATTGGACCTTTGATATGTTGGGATCAGTGGTTTCCTGAAGCTGCAAGGTTGACTGCACTAAAAGGTGCACAAATAATTTTTTACCCTACTGCCATTGGTTGGCATCCTAAAGAAAAAAGGGAATTTGGAAAAACTCAATTAAACTCTTGGATCACAATGCAAAAATCTCACGCAATTGCAAACGGTACTTACGTGGTTGCAGTAAACAGAGTTGGTGTTGAAAAAAAAGGAAATAAAAAAATAGAGTTTTGGGGAAACTCAATGATAATTAATCCAAGTGGAGAAATAATTGGAGAACTGGGCAATAAAAAAGAGGAAATATTAATCCGTGAAATAGATTACAAAAAAATTGATACCACTAGAGAACATTGGCCCTTTTTAAGGGATAGAAGAATCGACTTTTATAAAGGCATACTAAAAAATCCTGTAGATGAGTGAGGAGCTTAAAAAATTCAGAATGCCTGCTGAATGGGAACCTCAAAAATCAGTTTGGATTGCTTGGCCATATAATAAAAGTGATTGGCCAGGTTTATATAAATTTATTCCTAAAGTAATTTTAGAAATTATATTTATTATTTCAAAAGGTCTTAAAGTTAATTTGATTGTTAACAAAAAAATAAAAAATATTAAAAAGCTAATAAATTCTAATAAAATCACTAATATTAAATTTCATAATATTAAAACTGATAGAATATGGTTAAGAGACTCCGGGCCAATATTTATAACAAATAGAAAGAAAAATAAAAAAATGATTTTAAATTTTGGTTTTAATGGATGGTCAAAATATAGTAATTATAAAAATGACAATAAAATCAATGAAAATATCAGTAAAATTTCTAATTTGGAAAAGATTGATCCAATAATTAAAAAAAGTGGAAAAACTAAAAAAATAATAATGGAAGGTGGTGCATTTGATGTAAATGGCTCAGGATCAATTCTATTAACTGAGGAGTGTTTACTAAGCAAAACTCAGGAAAGAAATAAAGATTTTATCAAAAAAGATTACGAGGAACTATTTAGAAGATATTTAAATATAAAAAACTTTATATGGCTTAAAAAAGGGATTGCGGGTGATGATACACACGGACATGTTGATGACATAACGAGATTTGTCTCTAGAAATACAATTATGACCGCGATTGAGACTAATAAGAAAGATAAAAATTACAAAAACTTAAGTGAAAATTTGAAAATTTTAAAAGAAAGTAAAAATGAGAAAGGGAAAAAATTTAAAATCATAAAGGTACCTATGCCATCGCCTATCTATATCAAGAATACAAGAGTTCCTGCAAGTTATTTGAATTTTTACATTTGTAATAAAAAAGTACTACTTCCAATATTTAAAGTTAAAGAAGATATTATCGCTATTAAAATATTCAAAAACTTTTTTAGAAAAAAGAAAGTTCAAACAGTTGATTGCAGTAAATTGATATGGGGATTTGGAGCTATTCACTGCATGACCCAACAAGAACCTAAAATTTAGTTAGGCTGCTTTTAATGTACTTAATAGTAGTCTAAAAGGTATAAGCATAACTAAGGCAACAAAAATTTTAACTGCTAAATCTCCTAATGAAAGTGTGGTCCAAGGTATTCCTGTTCCATAAAATGATATCGAGAAGAACAGAAAAGTATCTACTGTTGAGCCAATTAAAGACGATGTTAAAGGAGCTATGTACCATTTTCTTTTTCTCAAATGATCAAAAATTTGAACGTCTAAAAGTTGGGCAATTATAAATGCCGTCCCTGATCCTATTGCAATTCTTATTGAAATGAGATCAGTAAAATTTGTCGAGAATACTAATGTAAACAAAATTCCTATAGTAAAACCAATATATACAATCTTTCTAGCCACAATTTTTCCAAAAGATCTATTGGCCAAGTCTGTGATTAAAAAAGCAATGGGATAACTAAAAGCACCATAAGTTAAGAGCTCTTCTAAACCATAATAGTTAATTGGGAACTGAACCAAGTAGTTTGAGGCTAAAACTACAACTCCCATAATTAATGAGAGTAACAAAAATAATTTATTCATTAGGCATTTTTAGATTGGATTATTTTTTTTTGAAATGGTGATTTAATTAAAAGGCTTTTTTTTAATTTTTTCAATCTTGGTGATAGATTTTTATTTTTTACTGTCTTTAAAAATTCGTCAAAGCTTCCTTTCTTGTCAACTGATCTTACTCCAGCATTGCTGACTGTTAATTTTAAACTTCTTTTTAAAAGTTCACTGGTGAACTTAACTTTTTTTAAATTTGGTAAAAATCTTCTTTTTGTCTTATTGTTGGCGTGACTAACATTATGACCTTTCATTGGAATTTTCCCAGTAAGTTCACATTTTTTTGACATAATAAACCGACTATATAAGATTAGAAAATGCTTGCGTCAAGTTTATAAAATTTGAATCTTATTTTTTTCCTATAATTTCTGAGAAATTCTTAACACCGTCTTTTATCAGTAATTCTTTGAGCTCTTTTTTAATTAAATTTACAATATTAGGGCCTCTATAAACCATTCCTGTGTAAAGTTGAATATAATTAGCACCCGCTAAAAATTTTTCATAAGCGCTTTTTCCTGAATCAACTCCACCAACACCTATAATTTTAATTCTTCCATTGAGAATTTTGTAAAATTTATTAATTAAATCAGTAGATTTTTCCTCAATTGGTTTTCCAGATAGACCCCCTTTTTGATGCTTTTGTATATTATTTAAATTATCCCTAGTTGAGTCTGAAGTATTTGAAATAATAACAACCTCAATGTTATTATTTAATAATACATCTGAAATGTTATTAATTTTTTTATCTTCTATATCTGGAGAGACTTTTACTGCTAATGGAACTGTTGAATTTAATTTTTTTTTTTCATTCTCTATTTCTTTTAACAATTCATTTAATTTTGATTCATCGTGAAAATTTCGTAGATCTTCAGTATTTGGTGAAGAAATATTTATAGTAATATAATCGGCAACATTGTGGAAGGTTTTAAGACACTTTAAATAGTCCTCAAGTCTATTTTCAGAATCTTTATTTGGTCCAATATTTATACCTAGTAAACCAATTTGTTTATTAGATTTAATTCTATGGACTATATTTTCTGCACCAGAGTTATTAAAGCCAAGTCTATTTATTAATGCCTCATCCTCTTCTAATCTAAATACTCTTGGTTTAGGATTTCCGTATTGCTTTAAAGGAGTTATAGTGCCTACCTCTACAAATCCGAACCCCAATTTAAATAATGAATTATATACTTCAGCATTTTTATCAAAACCTGCTGCCATACCAATAGGATTTTCTAATTTTTTATTAAATAATTTTGTTTCAAACAAGGGATTATTTTTTTCACGATCTAAAATATTTGGAATAAAATTAAATTTAAGTGATTTTATAGCCAAATTATGGGCTGTCTCAGGATCTAATTTAAAAATCAAAGATCTTAAATTTGAAAACATCATTTTACTCTTTTTTGTATAAGATCTTTTGTTTCTTGGACACCAAAAAAACTTATAAAAAATCCCATTCGTGGTCCATTTTGGTCACCGAAAACGACTTCATAAATTAATTTAAACCAGTCTCTTAAATTTTTTGAATATCCATTTTCTTTACCAGTTGAATAAATTAATGTTTGGATATCCTCCGGTGACATTTCATCATTACAATTATCTAATGTACTAACCAAAGCCTTAAGTGCAATTTTTTCATCATTATTGGGTATTTTATATTTTTTTTGTTTTTTTATAACATCGTTAAAATATTTAATTGCATATCCTACTAAATCATTAAAAATTGGATAATCTTTTTCCTCAATATCTTTTTTATATTTCTTTACAAATTTCCATAGAAGCTCTTTATTATCAGCATTACTTGTTTCAACAAGATTTAAAAGCATTGAAAAGGACATTATCATTTTTTCTTCAGGAACTTTACTATCATGTACATGCCATACAGGATTCATTAACAACTTGAAATCATCTTGATTTTTCGCCTTATCCAATAATTCTAGATATTCATCAACAGTTTTTGAAACAATTTCTTTATAAAGTTTTTTAGCTCTTTTAGGATTTTGATACATATATAAAGAAAGACTTTCTGGTGAAGCATATTTTAGCCATTGATCAATCGTAATTCCATTTCCCTTTGATTTAGAAATTTTCTCCCCTTTTTCATCCAAAAATAATTCATAAGCGAATCCAGATGGGTTTATTTTTCCTATTAGTTTTATTATTTTTGAGGATAAAATTGCACTTTCAATAAGATCTTTTCCATACATCTCAAAATCTACATCTAAAGCATACCATCTCATTGCCCAATCTACTTTCCATTGAAGCTTGCAATTGCCATCTAGAATACTCATCTCTAAATCTTTACCATTATTATCAAAAATTATTATCGATTTATCTTTATTTATTTCTTTCATTGGAATTTCTAAAACATGACCTGTATCGGGACAAATAGGTAAAAAAGGACAATATGTTTTCTGACGCTCCTTTCCCAAGGTTGGCAATATGATATTCATAATTCCATCATAATTTTTTAAAATTTCTTTAAGTGATGAATTAAAAAAACCTGACTTGTAGAGTTTTGTTGAACTTTTAAAACTATATTTAAAGTTAAAATTATCTAAAAAATTTTTAAGCATTTGATTATTATGCTCTCCAAAACTATCAAATTTTTTAAAAGGGTCTGGAACTCTAGTTAGCGGTTTATGTAAATTTTCTTCAAGCAAATCTTTATTCGGTACATTATCTGGAACTTTTCTAAGTCCATCCATATCATCAGAAAAAGTAATAATTTCAGTAGGAAGATCGGTAAGATGTTTCAAGGCATTAACAACCATTGAGGTCCTAGCAACTTCACCAAAAGTTCCTATGTGAGGAAGTCCACTAGGGCCATAACCTGTTTGTAGAGTAATTTTACCTTTTTTTTCTATTATGGACTTTCTTTCTCGAAGCATTTTTTTTGCCTCAACAAAAGGCCATGCACTTGTTTTGTCTAAATTTTCTTTTTTTATCATTAATAAACTTAATAAATTCTCTAAATTACGAACAACTTAATTCTTATAGAGTTGAAATTTATTTACCATAAAATAATGTTCTTTCAAAATGTCTAATTATAAAACTGTTTTTTTCACACTTGGAATTCTGCAAATAATACTCGGAATTTTTATGTTCATTCCAGTTGGTGTGCAATTTTTATATAATGAAATTGACTCCTCCTTTTTTGGTGCTTCAATAGTAACAATTATTTTTGGAACTTTATTTTTTTTATCAAACCTAGATCACAATAAAAAATTAAATCTTCAGCAGGCCTTTTTATTAACTGCTTTGTCTTGGTTAAGTATTGCTATATTTGGTTCACTTCCATTTTTGTTCTCAAGTATTAATTTTTCATTTACGAATGCATTTTTTGAGAGCATGTCTGGTATCACTACTACAGGCTCTACTATTATTTCTAACCTTGAGGATATGCCAAGAAGTATTTTATTATGGAGAGCGTTACTTCAGTGGTTGGGTGGCATTGGTATCATTGTAATGGCAATCACATTGATGCCAATTATGAATGTTGGTGGTATGCAACTTTTTAAAATTTCAAATAATGACTCATCTGAAAAAATTCTACCTAAATCAAAAGAAATAGCATTAAGATTAATACTTGTTTACACAACACTAACAATATTTTGTGCAACGTCTTACAAAATCTTTGGGATGAATTTCTTCGATAGTATAACTCACTCTATGACTACAATAGCTACTGGTGGATTTTCGAACTATAATGAGTCGCTAGGTTTCTTTAATAGTAGATTTATCGAAAGTTCTGCAATAATTTTCATATTATTAGGGAGTATTCCATTTATTTCTTACATAAAATTTTTAAATGGAGATAGAGAAATTTTTTTCAAAGATATACAAATCAAAACATTTTTAAAAATAGTCTTTTTTTCAATATTAATTTTATCGATTTATCTGAATTTTAATGGGTCAATTAAATTTGATTTTATTGCAGTGTTATTTAACGTAATTTCAATATTAACTGGTACGGGTTATGTTAATGCTCAATTTGATAGTTGGGGAAGTTTTTCACTCGTATTATTCTTAATATTAATGTTTATAGGTGGTTGCGCAGGTTCGACAACATGCGGTGTTAAAATATTTAGAATCCAAATTTTATACTCTTTTGTGATTAATAATTTAAAGAAAATTATTTATCCAAAAGGAGTTTTTATTCTTAAGTATGATCAAAACCCAATTGATAATAAATTTATTTCGTCAATAATTTCTTTTATTTATTTATATCTAATTATATTTTTTCTTCTAGCTGTTATGCTATCTTTAACTGGACTAGATTTTGTGACTTCAATTTCTGGAGCAGCTACATCAATATCCAATGTTGGACCAGGTTTAGGGTCAACTATAGGTCCCAATGGGGATTTTTCCTCAATACCAAACATATCAAAATGGATATTGTGTTTAGGAATGATTTTAGGAAGACTAGAATTATTTGCAATATTGGTTTTATTTTTACCCTCATTCTGGAGAAATTAAATTATGAAAAATATTAATATTTTTTTTGAAAAAAAACCTTTAAAGATGATTTGTTTAGGATTTTCATCTGGGCTTCCAATATTACTGGTTTTTTCAACGCTTTCGGTTTGGCTCGTTAAAGCAGGAATAAGTAGAAGCACTGTAACATTATTCAGCTGGGCAGGATTTGCGTATGCATTTAAATATCTATGGTCACCACTTGTAGATAATTACAAATTACCAATCTTTAAAAAATTTGGTCACAGAAGAAGCTGGCTCTTATTTTCTCAATTTTTAATTATTACTGCATTAATATTAACTGCATTTACAGATCCCAAAGAAAGTCTTTTTTTTACTGCTTTATTCATCACAATTCTAGCCTTTTTTAGTGCAACTCAAGATATTCTAATTGATGCTTTTAGAATTGAGTCCGCTCCACAATCTTTGCAAGGTCCGTTATCATCTATGTATATCGCTGGTTATAGAATTGCAATGCTTGTCGCAGGTGCTGGAAGTTTATGGTTAGCATCCTTTTTTGGGACAGAGATCTATAACCAAAATGTATGGAAAAAAGTTTATCTAATTATGTCTTTGTTCATGTTTATTGGAGTTTTTGCAACTTTCATCTCAGATGAGCCAAAATTAAAAAGAAATTTAAATTCTGATAATCATGTAAAATTTCTAATAACTATCTTTATTGCTGTTTTAGGTTTTATTTATTTGTACTCAGTTATAGATAGCCCTTTTGAAAAAAAGGATGTTTTGATAAATTTTTTATTTTCATTATTAAGATTAATAATCTGTTTTATTTTTTCGTATTTGATAATTTCTTTACTTGTATTGATTCAATTTTCTCCCAAAAATAAAATTTCAAAGAGTTATATGGGTCCAATTTTAAATTTTATTAAAAGATATGGAAAATTTGCATTTTTAATACTTATTTTAATTTCGCTATATAGAATTGCTGATATCGTAATGGGAGTTATGGCAAATATATTCTATTTAGAAAAAGGTTATAAAATTTCAGACATTGCAACTTATTCAAAATTTTTTGGGGTTTTTGCTACAATATTTGGTGGATTTGTTGGAGGTTATTGCTCATATAAATTTGGTACAATGAAATGCTTATTCTTTGGTGCCTTGATTGCTGCTTTAAGTAATTTGTTGTTTGCATGGTTAGCAGTGTCTCCAATCAGTATTAACTTTTTAATTGCAGTGATAACAGCTGATAACATATCTAGTGGATTTGCTGGAGCTGCCTTTGTAATCTATTTATCGGGCTTAACTTCAATAAAGTTTACTGCAACACAATATGCTTTATTCAGCTCTATCATGTTGTTTTTACCCAAGTTAATTGCGGGGTATGCTGGTAGCTGGGTTGATATTATGGGATATCCATATTTTTTTTCTTTAACTGCTCTTTTGGGATTACCTGTTCTCATTTTGATTATTTGGATCAGTAAAGTAGCCCCAGTAAAAAATTGAATGAGATACAATTTCTTAAATACATCCATATCTAACTTATATACTAAACCATCTAGTAAGGCAGAGGTTAGTTCACAAATAATATACGGAGAAAAATTTAAAATATTATCAAAGAAAAAAAGTTGGGTAAAAATTAAAACTAGTTATGATAACTATGTTGGCTTTATAAAAAATAATAATTTTAAGAAAAAATTTAAACCAACAAAAAAAGTTTATAATTTAAAAGCAAAAATTTACAAAAAAGTAAAAAAAAAATTTTTACCAACTAATCAATTTTTATATTTTGCTTCAGGAATATCAGTAATTGACAAAAATAAAGCTTTTGTTCAATTTGAAGATAATAAATGGTTAAGAAGTAAAGATTTGAGAGAAATTACACATTTTGAAAAAAACTATAAAAAAATTTTAAGATTATTTCTAAATTCTAAATATAAATGGGGTGGTAAGACAGCTGAAGGTATTGATTGTTCTGCCTTAGTACAAATATATTATTATTATAATAGAACTTTTTTTCCTAGAGATTCAAAAGATCAAGCAAAATATTGTAAAAAAAAAATAAGTAAAAATTTTTCTGAGGGAGATATCGTCTTTTGGAAAGGACATGTTGGAATGTGTCTTAATAAACATCAATTTATTCATGCTTATGGTCCCAAAAAAAAAGTTGTAATAATGCCAACGAAATTTACTATTATGTTGATTGATAAAACAGCGAGCTTGAATATTATAAAAATAAGTAATATTAAAAATTATTAATTTCTACCAAAATCAGGTTTGCTAGTATCTTGTTTCAATTTAACGATTTTAGATCTTACTTTCTTAGTTTGAGTTAATTTTTTAATAACTGATTTACTATTACCTGAGATAATGTCTCTCTTAAAAGAATGGAGATTTTTTACAAAAATATCGATTGCTTTTGATACATTTTTTTTATTGTTAAAAAAAATATCTCTCCACATTATTTCATTTGATGCAGCTATTCTTGAGAAATCTCGCAAACCACCTGCACTATATTTAATTAAGTTGTATCTCTGTTTTTTTTCAAAATCTTGTGCAGATTTTACAAGATTATAAGCAATTAAATGTGGTAAATGACTTGTCATTGAAAAAATCTTATCATGTTTTTCAGAGTCCATTACAACAGTTTTAGAGCCTACCTTTTTCCAGAAAGATCTTAAAAAATTTAAATGATTAATATTAGTTTTTTTATCTTTTATTAAAACACACCATTTATTTTCGAATAAATCTTCTTTCCCATTTTCAGGCCCGCTAACCTCAGACCCAGCAATAGGGTGACTTGAAGTCCAGAATATTTTTTTTTTTAAATTTTTTCTAATTATTTCATTAGATTTTAGTTTTGCTGAACCAATGTCCGTAATTATATGATCAGACGAAAGATAATCATTTATTTTTAAAATTATTTTTTTATATTCACTCATTGGTGTACAAAAAATAATAAAACCTGTATGAGGTACTACATCCTTTAATTTTTTTACAATAGTACCTTTTAATTTAAGTTTTTTTATTTTTTCAATATTTTTTCTGGATTTTTCGTAAATGAAAATTTTTTTTGAAATTTTTTTTTCGGAAATTTTTCTAACCAAAGATGAACCTAGTAGACCACAGCCAATAATCAATATATTTTTCATCTTCTAAATATACTTTGAGCTGCTTTCATAAATTTTATATTATCATTTTTTGAACCCACTGTTAATCTCAACATATTTTTTATTTTATACCCATCCTCTGTAGATCTTAAAATTATTCCTTTATTCTTTAGTTTTTCATAAAAATATTTAGCTTTAATTCTACATTTTGAAAAATCCAAAAGTAAAAAATTAGCTGAAATTTTATTAGAATTAATTTCATAGTTTTTCAAAAAATTTTTTATTTTTTTTGCATAAAAGATATTATGGCTAATTGAGCGAGATATAAATTTATTATCTTTAAGAGACTCTACTGCTGCTTTTTGAGCTACCTCGTTAACATTAAATGGAGGTTTGATAATGTTGAGGGACTTTATAATTTTTTTTGACCCATATCCCCATCCTATTCTTAACGAAGATAATCCATAAATTTTTGAGAATGTCCTTAAAATAAAAACATTCTCTTTTTTCTTAAATAAATCTAAACCTGATTTGTAATCGTGATTTTTCATATATTCTGCATAAGCATCATCTACTACAAGTAAAATATCTTTTCTAAGTTTTTTTCTTAATTCGATAAGTTCAATTTCAGTTAAATAAGTTCCTGTCGGGTTATTTGGATTTGCTAAGAAAACAATTTTAGTTTTTTTTGTAACTTTTTTAATTATTTCTGAAATTGAGATTTTATAATTTTTTTCTTTAGCAAATATTACTTTTGCACCTACTATTTTTGAATAAATTCTGTACATTAAAAAACTAAATTGGGGAACAATTACTTCATCTTTTGGTCTTAAAAATAATTGACATAACATCTGAATAACCTCATCAGATCCTGCCCCACAAATAACTTTGTCTTTATCACATTTAAATTTCTTTGAAATTTGAGACCTGAGTACCTTAGATTTTCCATCCGGGTATCTAAAAAAATTAAGGTTTTTATTTGATATTATTTTCTTTACTTTAGGGCTCATGCCAAGAGCAGATTCATTAGCTGACAATTTAATAACCTTTTTCAAATTATTAACGCTAGATTTACCGGGCTCATAGGCATCAATATTGAATTTTTTAAATCTCATAATATTTTCTTTTTTTTAATTTTTATGCTCTTTATAGATAAATTAAGATTTTTTTATATAGTTTAAGTTAAAATATATTAAAATTGACATAGCTCAAAACTTCTTGTACAAAATTTCTGCGCTGATTTATCTGAATTGCGAGCGCTATAAAAAAACCGCTAAAAAAGTTTTTTTCTCACAATTCAATTCTCAGCAATAATTATGAATATAAGAGAAAATATAAAAAAATTGATAATTGAAAAACCACTTAGGTTAGACTGTGGTAAAACTATTAGTAAATTTCCTTTGGCATACGAGACCTATGGCAAATTAAATGAAAATAAGGATAATGCAATTTTAGTCTTTCACGCCCTAACAGGTGATCAATTTGTAACAGGTGTAAATCCGATAACTAAAAAAGATGGATGGTGGTCTTATGCGGTAGGCCCAAAAAAATCTATCGACACAGATAAATATTTTGTAATTTGTGCTAATGTGATTGGTGGTTGCATGGGGTCTTTTGGACCAAGTCACGAAAATCCTGAAACAAAAAAAATATATGGAACAGATTTTCCAGTTATTACGATCAATGATATGGTAAATGCCCAAGTAAATTTATTAGATTTTTTTAATATCAAAAAGCTTTTTTCTGTAGTTGGTGGATCAATGGGAGGGATGCAGGTCTTACAATTTGTGAGTAATTTTCCAGACAAAGCTAAAACAGCTGTCCCTATTGCTTGTACATCTAGCCATTCAGCCCAAAATATTGCATTCAATGAACTTGGTAGACAAGCAATAACTGCTGATCATAATTGGATGGATGGAAAATATAATTCTAAAAGCACGTTGCCAGATAAAGGGTTAGCTGTAGCAAGAATGGCTGCTCATATTACCTATTTATCTAAAAAGGGACTTCAAGAAAAATTTGGTAGGAATCTTCAGGAAAGAGATGATCTTAAATTTGGATTTGATGCTGATTTTCAAATAGAAAGTTATTTACGTTATCAAGGTTCAGTATTTGTAGATAGATTTGATGCTAACAGTTATCTTTATATAACTAGAGCAATGGATTATTTTGATTTGGTTAAACAATTTGATGGCAATCTATCAAACGCCTTCAAAAAAACCAAAACTAAATTTTTTATTATGTCTTTTACGTCAGATTGGCTTTATCCAACTCAAGAAAATAAAGATATAGTTATTGCTTTGAACGCAATTGGTGCAAACGTGGGTTTTGTTGAAATAGAGTCTGATAAAGGGCATGACTCTTTTTTGCTAGAAGTTCCAGATTTTTTAAATGCACTCAAAAATTTTTTAGATAAATCTTATATAGAAGGTAATAATGAAAGCTGAATATAATTTTATTGCGAATATAATCGAAAAAAACTCAACTGTATTAGATGTTGGTTGTGATGATGGAACTTTAATGGAATTTTTGAGAAAAAACAAAAATGTGAATATAAGAGGAATTGAAATTTCTAAAGAAAAAGTTCAAATATGTATAGCTAAAGGATTGACAGTTATTGAAGGTAATGCAGAGCTTGATTTAAAGCAATTTCCGAAAAATTCTTTTGACTACGTTGTTTTGGGTCAGACATTGCAAGCCTTTATAAATCCAGAAATTGTCATTAAGGAACTTTTAAGAGTTGGCAAAAAAGCCATTGTGACTATTCCGAACTTTGGAAATTGGAAGGTAAGGTTAGACTTACTTTTTAAAGGAACTATGCCAATTACAAGTTCACTACCTCATGAATGGTACAACACACCAAATATTCATATGTGTACTATTAAAGATTTTGTAAGATTTTCAGAAACTATTAATTTTAAAATTGTTAAATCTTTAGCTCTAATAAATAAAAATATCTCGAATATAAGTAAATCAAATATTTTTTTGAAAAATTTATTCGGAGAGCTTGGAATATTTTTGATTGAAAATAAATGAAAATAAAAATTATTAAATGTCTTCAAGATAATTATAGTTACGCAATAATTGATGAAAATAGTCAATCTGCTTGTATAGTTGACCCAAGCGAATCTGAACCAATAATTGATTTTATAGATAACAATAAGATTGATCTTAAATATATTTTAAATACCCATCACCATCACGATCATATCGGTGGTAATCTTGAACTGAAAAAAAAATATAATTGTGATGTTATAGGATTTAAAGATGATAAGGATCGAATTCCAGGAATAAATATTCTTTTAGAAAATAATCAAATCTGGCAGAAAGGTAACTTTGAAGCAAAAATTTACCATACACCGGGTCATACATCGGGTCATATTGCTTTCCATTTTTTTAAAGAAAAAATAATTTTTACAGGTGATACTTTGTTTTCTCTAGGTTGTGGTAGAATCTTCGAGGGAACTTATGAGCAGATGTTTAACTCTTTAAAAATATTTAAAAAATTGCCTAAGGATACTCTGATCTATTGTGGTCATGAATATACACTAAAAAATTCTGAATTTTGTTTATTCAATGATCCAGACAATTTAAAACTAAAAGAAAAAGTTTTAAAAATTAAGAATAATCATAAATTTAATTCACCAACTATTCCCTCTGTATTAAATGATGAATTAGAGTGTAATATATTTTTAAAAGCTGAGGATATTAAGACTTTTTCAAAACTGAGAGATTTAAAGGATAATTTTTGATTTATTGAGCTTGACTAAAGTTTCGCTCAGATTATATTGCGATTATTAAAAATTGAAATCCTTATGTCTTATGCAGTAATACAAACTGGTGGAAAACAATATAAAGTAGTATCAGGTGAAATCCTAAAAATCGAAAAGCTACCAAATTCAAAACCGGATACTAAAATAGAATTTAAAGAAATTTTAGCTTACGGAAATGAAAAAGAGATAGAAATCGGATCTCCTACGGTGCAAGGCGCAAAAGTTGAAGCAAACCTGATAAAAAATAGCAAAAATAGAACTATTTTAATTTTTAAAAAAAGACGAAGACAAAATTCAAGAAGAAAGAATGGCCATAGACAACAATATTCTATGATTAGAATAAATAAGATTTTTTCAAAAGATGGTAAGGTTTTATCTGAAGCTAAAGAAGTTTCTAAAGTAACAAAAACAGCGGCAAAGGATACAAAAGAAAACAAAAAGTAAGGTAAAGTTATGGCAACAAAAAAAGCAGGTGGATCATCAAGAAACGGGCGTGACAGTGCTGGACGAAGACTTGGTGTGAAAAAATACGGTGGAGAAACCGTGGTGCCAGGAAACATAATCGTAAGACAAAGAGGAACAAAAATTTTTCCCGGTGAAAACGTTGGTATGGGTAAAGACCATTCAATTTTTTCTGTTATTAAGGGCAAAGTTGTTTTTAAAAAAACTAAATCAGATAGAACTTTTGTTTCTGTAAAACCCAATTAATAGTACAACTTAAAATAGCGTTGTATTATGAAATTCTTAGATCAAGTAAAAATTTATATAAAAGCAGGGAATGGTGGAGATGGTTCTCCTAGTTTCAGAAGAGAAAAATTTATTGAATTTGGTGGACCAGACGGCGGTGACGGTGGAAAAGGAGGTTCTGTTATTTTAAAAGCTGAGCAAAATTTAAATACATTAATTGACTTTAGATATCAGCAACATCACAAAGCTGAAAGAGGTGAAAATGGTTCAGGTCAAAATCGTACTGGAAAAGGTGGGGAAGATTTAATTCTCAAAGTTCCTCTGGGAACACAAGTCTTCGAAGAGGATAATAAAACACTTTTGTATGATTTTACCAAAATTGGAGAGAAGTTCATTGTTGCCTCTGGAGGAAAAGGAGGTTTGGGTAATACAAGATTTAAAAGTTCAACAAACAGAGCGCCACGAAAATATACTAAAGGTATGGTCGGTGAAGAGTTTATAATTTGGCTTCAATTAAAAACAATTGCTGACGTAGGCATTATCGGATTACCAAATGCAGGAAAATCTAGTTTGTTGGCAGCTATAACAAATGCAAATCCAAAGATTGCTAATTATCAATTTACTACTTTAAATCCAAATCTTGGTGTTGCAAGTTATGATGATAAAGAAGTTACCCTAGCAGACATACCTGGTTTAATAGAAGGAGCACATGAGGGAACTGGCCTTGGTACGAAATTTTTAAAACATATCGAGAGATGTAAATCTCTTTTGCATTTGATAGATATTACAAATGATGATTTAAAAGAATCTTACAATCAAGTCAAAAAAGAACTCCGAAATTATAGTAAAGATCTTATTAAAAAAAAGGAATTAATTGTTTTAAATAAAATAGATTTATTAGATAAAGATATTGTTAAAAAAATAGTAAAAAATTTTTCAAAGGATAAAAATTGTGAAGTTTTAACTTTGTCAACATTAGAAAAAGACTCTATATCTAAAATTAAGGCTAAACTTATTTCATATGTCTCTTAAAAACTCAAAAATAATTGTAGTTAAAATTGGATCCTCTTTGATAGTTGATAATGACAAAAAAATAAGAAAAAAATGGTTACTGAGTTTTGCCAAAGATATAAAAAATTTAAAATCTAAAAATCGACAGGTTGTAATAGTAAGTTCTGGAGCTATTGCTCTTGGTTGTAAAAAAATGAATTATAGTAAATCAAGTTTAAAACTAGATAAAAGTCAAGCAATAGCCTCTATAGGACAAATAGAATTGATGAATTTATTTTCAAAAACTTTTTCAAAATATAAATTAAATATTTCCCAAATTCTGCTTACATTAGAGGATACAGAAGAACGAAGAAGATCAATAAATGCGAAAAGGACTTTTGAAAATTTATTTCAACTTGACTATATACCTATCGTAAATGAAAATGACACTATTGCTACATCAGAAATAAAGTTTGGGGATAACGACAGATTGGCTTCTCGAGTGGCTCAAATTACTAATGCAGATACGTTAATTTTATTATCGGATGTAGACGGTCTTTATACAAAAAATCCTAAAAATTTTAGAGATGCGAAGTTAATTAGAAATATTTCTAACATCAAAAAGGATTTAAAAAATGTTGATATTAAAGGAAGAACAGAATTTGGAAGTGGAGGTATGGATACTAAAATCGAGGCTGCAAGAATATGTAATTTAGCTGGTTGTAATATGGTAATAGCAAATGGATTATATTTAAATCCAATTAATCATATAGAAAAGAAAAAAAGTTCAACATGGTTCATCTCTAAAGTTCCGAAATTAGATGCTAGAAAAAAATGGATTATTAGCTCCGTTTCACCAAAAGGAGAGTTAATTATTGATGATGGTGCTAAGAAAGCATTAATAAATGGAAAAAGTCTATTGGCAGCTGGCATCAAGAAGGTTAATGGTGATTTTAAAAAAGGTGATCATATAAAAATTTTAGATAATAAACGTAAAGAATTTGCTAGAGGCTTGAGTTCATTCTCATCAAATGAGATAAATAAAATTTTAGGATGCCACTCTAATGATATAAAAAAGATTCTTGGCTACATTTCAAAATCTGAAGTGGTCCATAAAGACGATATGGTAAAAATATGATAAAAAAAATTTTAACTAATATTGGAAAAAGATCGAAAAGCGCCTTGGTACATCGGGTGGATACTAAAAAGAAAAATAAAGTATTAATAGATTACTGCTCATTTATTAGAAAAAATCAAAAATTAATCCTTAGTGCCAATAAGAAGGACGTTAATAGATCAATAAGTAGGGGAGTCAAAAAAAACTTAATTGAACGTCTTATTTTAAATGAAAAAAAAATAGATAATATTATTAGTTCAATAAAATCTGTAATAAAACTTAAAGACCCAACAAATAGAGTTTTGGAGAAATGGAATAGACCAAACGGGTTAAGTATTTCTAAAATCTCAATTCCTATAGGAATAATTGCTATTATTTATGAGAGTAGGCCAAATGTTACCTCAGACGTCGCATCATTATGCTTTAAATCCGGAAACCCAGTAATTTTAAGAGGTGGATCAGAGGCTTTTTTTTCAAATAAAATTTTATCAAAGCTTTTTAGAGACTCATTAAAAAAAAATAATATTAACGAAAATTTTGTTCAATTTATTGACTCCACCAATAGAAATATTGTCGATTATCTATTAAATAAAATGGATAAATATGTTGATGTAGTTATTCCAAGAGGAGGAAAAAATTTAGTAAAAAAAGTTCAGAAGTTATCTAACTTACCAGTGATTGGTCATTTAGAAGGAGTATGTCATACTTATATTGATAAGAACGCAAACTTAAATACAGCAAAAAAGATTATTTTTAATGCAAAATTAAGAAATACAGCGATTTGTGGAGCTACAGAAACGATTTTAGTTCATCAAAAAATCTTAAAAAAATCATGTAACATTATTTTAAAACACTTAGAAGATCATGGATGCAAAATTATTGGAGATAATAGAATCAAAAAAAATTATAAAGGGAAAATTATTAGAGCTACTAATAAAGATTGGTCAAAAGAATATTTGTCAGCTACAGTTTCTGTAAAATGTGTCAGAGATATAAATGATGCAATAAGTCATATTAATAAATATGGGACAATGCACACTGACTCGATTATCACCATGAATAAGAAGTCAGCAAAAAAATTTTTAAATGAGGTTAAAAGCTCAATTGCCATGCATAATACATCGACTCAATTTGCAGATGGTGGAGAATTTGGTTTTGGTGGCGAAGTTGGTATTTCAACTAATAAGCTTCCTCCAAGAGGCCCGGTTGGACTTAATCAACTAGTGTCTTATAAGTATCAAATATCAAGTAATGGGAGAATAAGGAAATAATTTGAGATTTAAAAATAAAATTGGTGTTCTTGGTGGGTCGTTTGACCCTGCTCATATTGGTCATTTAGCAATATCAAAAAAAGCTGTAAAAAAATACAAATTAAAAAAAATAATTTGGGCAATTACTTTAAAAAATCCTTTAAAAAAAAAAAATAATACAAGCATTTCTCAAAGAATCCAAAGTTGTAAAAAAATTATAAAGTTAAATAATTTTATAAAAATAAAATTTTATGAAAAGGTAATAAGATCTAATAAAACTATAGACTTAATAAACTTTCTAAAAAGAACTACCAAAGCTGAAATTTATTTTCTAATGGGGGCAGATAATCTTATTAATTTTCACAAGTGGTACAAGTGGGAAGCTATTTCAAAAAAGTGTAAAATTATTGTTTTTGATCGTCATGGCTATAAAAAAAAATCGTTAAATTCAGTCTCATATAAAAGGTTAAATGGAAAAAGTTTAAAGTTTATTGAATTTAACAAAGTTAATATTTCATCTTCTCAATTAAGGAAAATTTGATAAGGTAAATATAATTAATGTATAAAATCTTAAGCTTAAAAAAAATTATCATTGAAACTCTCGACATAAATAAAGCTCAAGACATTGTAAGTATAGACTTAAAAGATAAAAGTTCTATGGCTGATTATATGATTATAGCTAGTGGTACCTCTTCTAGACATATACAGGCTTTATCGGAACAAGTTTTAGAAAAACTTAAAGATAATGGAATAAAAAATTCTAAAATAGAGGGTAAAGATAGTAATGAATGGAAACTAGTAGACGGTATAGATTTAATCATACATATTTTCCACCCTGAAAAAAGAAAGTTTTATGAACTTGAAAAAATGTGGTCTGAACTAATACCAAACGAAAAATTAATAATATGATAAAAAAAATAATACTAAATTTTTTGACTTATTTTTTGATTTTGTTTTTTCTTATCCAAAAAGCTATTGCCTCTGAAAGTGAACTTTATGAAAAAATTGATGTATTTGGTGAAGTTTTAGAAAAAATTAATAAAGAATACGTAGATGAGATTAATCAATCTGACAGCATGGATTCTGCTATTAATGGTCTTCTACAATCTCTAGATCCATATTCAGGCTACATGTCTCCAGAAATTTTTAACGAAATGCAAACTGAGACAAGTGGAGAATTTGGAGGGCTTGGTATTGAAGTTACAATGGAGTCAGGAGTTGTAAAAGTTATTTCTCCAATAGATGATACACCTGCATCCAAAGCAGGAATAAAAGCTGGAGATTATATCGTTAAAATTAATGACATCCAAGTACAAGGTAAATCTTTGAGTGAGGCAGTTGAGTTAATGAGAGGGCCCGTAGGTTCTGCTATTGAATTAACAATAAGAAGGCGGGGAGAGAAAAAAGCTTTAACTTTTAATGTTACAAGAGAAATAATTCAAATTAAATCGGTCAAAGCAGAATTACTAGAAAAAAACATTGGGTATATACGATTAACTTCCTTTAATGAAAATAGTGCTGGACAAATAAAAAAAGAAATCAATAAATTTGAAAAAAATAAAAATTTAAAATCTTACATTTTAGACTTAAGAAATAATCCAGGAGGACTATTATCGCAAGCTATAAAAATTTCTGATTTCTTTTTAGATAATGGTGAGATCGTCTCTACAAAAAGTAGACAACAATCAGAAAATCGAAAATGGTTTGCAAAAAGAGGAGATCTTACTAAAGGAAAAACTATTCTTGTTTTGATAAATTATGGTTCTGCCTCTGCGTCTGAAATTGTAGCTGGAGCTTTAAAAGATCATAAAAGAGCAATTTTAATTGGTGAAAATAGTTATGGGAAAGGATCTGTTCAATCTATTATTCCTTTAAAAAATAAAGGGGCTATAAGATTAACTGTAGCTAAGTATTATTTGCCTTCAGGTAAATCTATTTCTGAAGTAGGTGTATCACCTGACATTGAAATCGATGAGGAAAGTGATGATTTTAAAATTAAAACTGAAACCGACAATCAATTGAATTACGCGATTAAATTACTTAATGGTTGAGATTCAGAAAAAATTTAGAAATCTACCTTACAGAGTGGGTGTTGGCATAATTGTCTTGAATAGAGAAAATAAAATTTTTGTTGCAAAAAGAATTGACAACCCAAAAGGTTTTTGGCAAATGCCACAGGGAGGTGTTGATGAAGGTGAAGATTTTTTATCTGCTGCCTACAGAGAACTAGAAGAAGAAACTAGTATTAAAAACGTCGAGTTAATAACTGAAATAGATGAAATAACCACTTATGAACTACCAAACCATCTTCTAGGTAAAATTTGGAAAGGTAAATTTAAAGGGCAGAAACAAAAATGGTTTTTAATGAGATATCTTGGTAGTGATAATGAAATAAATATTAATACAAGCAAACCAGAATTTTTTGAATGGAAATGGATAGAACTAAATTCTATTACAGAGATAGTTGTAAGTTTCAAACTTAATGTTTACAAGATACTTCAAAAAAAGTTAGAAAAGATTATTAATTAATAGTTCTTAAAACTTCAATTTTCTGATCAATTAAATATTTTGCTTGATCGCTTATGTTGTTCTTAGCTGTCTCTTCTTCAGCAACTTTCAACATTTCATCTATTTTGCTTTTTTCCATATCTTTAATGTTGAAAATAGAGCTGGTGAGAATTGATAGATTGTTATTTTTGAATTCAATTATTCCATCTTCAACATAATATTTTTCTTCACCTAATTTTGAATAAATTTTGATTATGCCAGGTTTTAAAAAAGAAATTATAGATATGTGATCCTTAAGTATTCCCATCTCTCCCTCAAATGCTGGAACTACGACTTCAGTGACATCATCTTTTGCAAGAAAAGATTTTTCTGGGTTGACTACTTCGAGTTTAAATTCTTCGCTCATTAAGCGGCATCTTTTTTTATTTTTTCAGCTTTTTCTATAGCTTCCTCGATTGTACCTACCATATAAAATGCTGCTTCTGGAAGATGATCATACTCACCTTTACAGATTGCATCAAAACCTTTTATTGTAGACTCAAGTTCAACTAGTTTACCTGGGGAACCCGTAAATACCTCAGCAACAAAGAAAGGTTGTGATAAAAATCTTTGAATTTTTCTTGCTCTGGCGACTATCAATTTATCCTCCTCGGATAATTCGTCCATACCTAAAATTGCTATTATGTCTTGTAAAGATTTATAAGTTTGAAGTATTCTTTGAACTTCTCTCGCGACCCTATAATGTTCATCTCCAACTATTCTAGGATCAAGAATTCTTGAAGTAGAGTCAAGAGGATCTACTGCGGGATAAATTCCAATTTCAGCAATTTGTCTTGAAAGTACTGTTGTTGCATCCAGGTGAGCAAACGATGTAGCAGGTGCTGGGTCAGTTAAATCATCAGCAGGAACATATATTGCTTGTACTGATGTAATAGATCCTTTGTTAGTGGTCGTAATTCTTTCTTGTAAGTTACCCATATCCGTTGCTAAAGTTGGTTGATATCCAACAGCAGAAGGAATTCTTCCTAATAGAGCTGACACCTCTGAACCCGCTTGTGTAAATCTAAATATATTATCAACGAAAAATAAAACATCTTGTCCTTCTTGATCCCTGAAATATTCAGCAACCGTCAAACCTGTTAAAGCAACTCTTGCTCTTGCTCCAGGAGGTTCATTCATTTGACCATATACTAAGGCAGCTTTAGATCCTGCTCCCTCTTTTTTAATAACACCAGATTCTATCATTTCATGATATAGATCATTTCCCTCTCTTGTTCTTTCACCCACACCGGCAAAAACAGAAAAACCTCCATGAGCCTTAGCGACATTGTTAATTAATTCCATAATTAAAACAGTTTTTCCAACACCTGCTCCTCCAAATAATCCAATTTTTCCACCTTTTGCATAAGGAGCTAACAAGTCTATAACTTTAATACCAGTAACAAGAATTTCAGTTTCAGTTGATTGATCATTAAATTCTGGTGCCGCTCTATGGATTGGCCAATTTTCTTTCGTTTTAACTTCTCCTCTTTCATCTATTGGTTCGCCAACTACATTAATAATTCTTCCTAAAGTTTCTGGACCAACTGGAACTTTAATTGGAGCTTTTGTGTTAATTACCTCGTCACCTCTTTTCAAACCTTCTGTAGCGTCCATTGCAATAGTTCTTGCGGTTGACTCTCCTAAATGTTGAGCGACCTCTAAAACTAAACGATTATTGCCATTTTTGCATTCTAATGCTGTTAAAATTTCTGGAAGTTCTCCTTCAAATTTAACATCAACTACCGCACCTATAACTTGTGTAATTATTCCTTTGCTCATAATTATAAACTTTCTGCTCCTGATATTATTTCTATTAGTTCTTTTGTAATTGCTGCCTGACGACTTCTATTATACTCAATAGTAAGTTTATCAACCATTTCACCTGCGTTTCTAGTTGCATTATCCATAGCACTCATTCTTGCACCTTGTTCGCTAGCTGAATTCTCTAACATCGCTTTAAATATTTGTGTTGATATATTTTTGGGTAATAAATTGGTTAAAATTTCATCCTCATCAGGTTCAAATTCATAATTATCCTCTGATTTTTCCTTGTCATTAATGTCTGTTTTTAAAGGTATGATTTGTTGAGCTTGAGGTATTTGTGTAATAACGTTTTTAAATTGATTAAAAAAAATTGTACAAATATCAAATTCTTCTTTTTGAAACTTCTCAATAATTATTTTGCTTACTTTTTCAGCATCAAAAAAATTGGCATTTTTTGAATTTTTAAATGAAATATTTTCAATTATTTTATCACCAAAAACTCTTTTTAATTGATCATTACCTTTAGAGCCTACAGTTATAATCTTTAATTTTTTACCCTCACTAGATAATCTAGAAAAATAACTTTTGGCTTTTTTAATAATATTAGAATTAAAGCCACCACATAAACCTCTATCTGAAGTCATTACAACACACAAATGAATTTGATCTTTTCCTGTTCCAGATAAAAGCTTGGGTGCATTTTCTTTATCAGAAATTCCCTCCGACAAATTTAAGATTATATTATTCATTTTTTCAGAGTATGGTCTTCCTTTTTCTGCGCTATCTTGAGCCCTTTTAAGTTTAGCTGCAGCAACCATCTTCATAGCTTTAGTAATTTTTTGTGTAGACTTAACACTCGCAATTCTTTTTTTTAAATCATCTAAACTAGCCATAAATATTTTATGAATTAAATGTTTGTTTTAGCTGTTTTATTACTTCTACTAATTTTTGTTCAGTATTTTCCTCAAGTTTGCCTGAACTTAAAATAGACTCTATGATTTCTGGCTTTTCAGATTTACATTTTTCAATTATTTTATTTTCAAAATTTGCAATTTCTTTTAGCTCTATGTCATCTAGATAACCTTTAACACCACAAAAAACTGAAATTACTTGCTCAGCCACAGTCATCGGAGAATATTGTTTTTGTTTAAGTAACTCTGTAAGCTTTGATCCTCTATTAAGTAGTTGTTGAGTTGATGCATCTAAGTCAGAGCCAAATTGTGCAAAAGCTGCCATTTCTCTGTATTGTGCCAATTCTAATTTCATTGAACCAGAAACTTTTTTCATAGCTTTTGTTTGTGCCGCAGATCCAACTCTTGAAACTGAAAGCCCTACGTTTATAGCAGGTCTTATTCCTTGATTAAAAAGTTCAGTTTCCAAAAAGATTTGTCCATCTGTTATAGAAATCACATTTGTGGGTATATATGCAGATACATCACCACCTTGTGTTTCTATAATTGGTAGTGCTGTTAAAGAACCGCCACCATGTTCATCACTTAGTTTTGCAGCTCTTTCAAGTAATCTGCTATGAAGGTAAAATACATCCCCAGGATATGCCTCCCGTCCTGGCGGTCTTCTTAAAATCAAAGACATTTGTCTATAAGCAACAGCTTGCTTTGAAAGATCATCGTAAATTATTAGTGCATGCATTCCATTATCTCTGAAATATTCACCCATAGCACAACCAGTGTATGGAGCTAAAAATTGCAAAGGAGCTGAATCTGATGCTGTTGCAGCAACAATAGTAGTATATTCCATTGCTCCAGATTCTTCTAAAGTTTTTTGGATTTGTCTAACAGTTGATCTTTTTTGACCTACAGCTACATAAATACAATATAATTTTTGTTTCTCATCCCCTGACTCATTAATTTTTTTTTGATTAATAATTGCATCGACAGCTACTGCTGTTTTGCCTGTTTGTCTATCTCCAATAATTAATTCTCTTTGTCCTCTTCCAATCGGCACTAAACTATCGATAGATTTTAAACCTGTTTGCATCGGTTCGCTAACAGATTGACGAGGTATTATGCCTGGTGCTTTTACCTCTACCCTACTTTTCTTAACACCTTTATCTAAAGCACCCTTTCCATCAATAGGATTACCTAAACCATCTACCACTCGTCCCAGTAATTCTTTTCCGACTGGAGTATCAACGATGCTTCCGGTTCTTTTTACTATATCTCCTTCTTTAATATTTCTATCATCACCAAAAATAACAACTCCAACATTTTCGCTCTCTAAATTAAGAGCCATACCTTTTGAACCATCGTTAAACTCAACCATTTCTCCAGCTTGAACATTGTCAAGTCCATAAATTCTAGCTATACCATCTCCAACTGACAAAACTTGACCTACTTCAGATACCTCTGCTTTTTCTCCAAAGTTTTTAATTTGTTCTTTTAATATTTTTGTTACTTCTGAGGGATTTATTTCCATATTATACCTTCATCATTTTATTTTCTATTTGCTGTAATTTATTTTTAATAGAAGTATCAATCATCATACTGCCCACTTGCACTATCAGTCCTCCAATTAAACTTTCATCATATTTATAATTTAGTTTTATTTTTGAAGTAAAATGTTTTGATAATTCATCTTTGATCTTATTAATTTCGTCATTTGATAGATTTTTTGCTGATTTTATCTCCGTCTTTAACTCGCCTCTTTTTTCTGAGCAAATCTCAATAAAATTTTTCAATATTTGCTCCACAAAGAAAAATCGCCTTTTTATTACTAAAAAATTTGTGAAATTTTTTAGTAAATTTTCAATTTTTAGATAATCAAAAATTTTATCAATTACATTACTTAAATCATTCTGACTTACTGTAGGGTCTTTGATTAAGTTTTTAAAATCATTACTTTTTTCAATTAAATTAATTATTGATAATACATTTGTCTCTATTTGAGAAAGCACATTTGCCTCCACTGCTAATTCGTACAAAGCTAGAGAATATCTGTTAGCTGAGGTGCTAGAAAAACCTTTATTTTTGCTCAATTTATTACCTTTTAATGTACGTGATTAATTTAAAAAATCAGGATTTAATTAGCACATGCCATAATACTCTTCAAGTAACACGTTGACAAAAAAATGTTTTTTTTAGGCGTTAATTAAAGCTTATTGGGTCAACATCAACTGAAAGTTTTATTCCTGGTAAAAATTTATATTTTGTTATTAAAGTAGACAGAGTTTTCTGTAATTTTAAATTCTTAGGTCCTCTAATTAACAATCTAATTCTGTACTTACCTTTTAATCTAAATATTGGTGCATTTACAGGTCCTAAAACTTTACCAATTATTTTATTTTCCAAAAATAATTTGAATTTAGTAGCTTCTTTCTCCAATTTACTTTCATTTTCTCCTGATAAGATTAGAGATATAAATCTTTGAAATGGAGGTAAGCTGTTTTTTTTTCTTATTTCTACTTCTTTTTCTAAAAAAATATTTGGATTTTTATTGGTGATGTCATTAATCATTGTTGAATTATGACTATAAGTCTGAAAATAAACGGTTGAGGGTTGTCCTGTACGTCCCGCTCTTCCAGATAATTGATGATATAGTTGTAAGTTTTTTTCTGCACCTCTTAAATCATGACCATAGGATGATAAATCAATATCAACAACAACTATGCAATTAAGATGTGGAAAATGAAATCCTTTAGAAATTAATTGTGTTCCAATCAGTATTTCAATTTCATTATTTATAATTTTTTCAAGTTTTTCCTTTGAATCTTTTTTATTCATAGTGTCACTTGAAAAAATTTCAATTTTTTTATATGGAAAGTTTTTTTTGACTTCCTCTGAAATTCTTTCTACACCCGGTCCACTAAATATAAAATCACAATTTCCATCTTTAGAACAGTTTTTAATTAAAGAGGTTTTAAAACCACAATAGTGACACAATAAGTTATTTTTAATCTTATGATAAACTAAATTTATTGAACATTTTGGACATGAAAAACTATTTAAACATTTTTTACATAAAGCATTTGGTGAAAAACCTCTTCTGTTTAAAAAAAATAAAACCTGATCTTTCTTTCCTAAGTGAAAATTAACTTTCTGAATTATTTCTTTTGAGAGCCAAGATTGCTTTTGCAATTTAACATGATTTAAGTTTATAATTTCAAATTTTGGCAAAGAAGCATTTTGATACCTCTGCTCAAGTCTTGAAAATTTGTATTTCTTTTTTTTTATATTTACATATGTTTCCAAAGAAGGAACAGATGTTATTAAATTGATCGGAACTTTTTCAAATAATGCCCTAGAGATAGCCATGTCTCTAGCATTATATATTATTCCTTCATCTTGTTTATATGATTGGTCATGTTCTTCATCAACAATAATTAATCCTAAATTTTTAAAAGGCAGGAATAGAGATGATCTCGCTCCAATTACAACACTTATTTTTCCTCTAATGATACCTTCCCATATAATTTTTTTATTTTTTTTTGTAATACCAGAATGCCAAATTGCAGGTTTAAAATTAAAAAATTCTATGAATTTTTTTTCAAATTGAGTGGTCAAACCAATTTCTGGTAAAAGAATTAAACCTTGAAAACCCTTTACCAAAACATTCTTTAAAGCCTCAAAATATACAAATGTTTTACCAGATCCTGTTGTGCCCTGCAAAACATGTACGTTGAATCTCTTATTAGAACTATTTATTTGCTCCAGAGATTTTTTTTGATCATTTGTTAATTCAATAAGATTGTCATGACAATTAAATGTTAAACTATCATAAAATTTTTGATCAATTCCTTTGAGCTCATTACCACCAGTTAATACAAGCTTTAGAGCCATACCTTTTGGAACAATGTTATATTCTGAAAACCAATTTAAAAAATCTAACGTGTTCTTTTTTAAACTTGGAATGTCTAATTTATTAATAACTTTTTTTATTTTAAATTTTTTTGAATTATTTTTTTCAAATTCATCCCATACAACCCCTGTTACTTTAGTTTTACCAAAAGGAACTTCAACAAAATCGCCAACTTTTAACTTGATATCACTCTCATAAGTAAACGGGTGATTAAACACGTTCGGCAACAGAATCGGAAATTTCATTTTTAGATAATATGAATTTTTTTTAAGAGTGTATTGCTCTTTTATCAACAGATAAAGCCGCTTCTTTAACTGCTTCCGAAAATGTGGGGTGAGCATGACATGTTCTTGCTATATCTTCTGAGCTAGCTCCAAATTCCATTGCAACTCCAATTTCAGCAATTAACTCACCGGCATGAGGTCCAATTAAATGAGCTCCTAAAACTTTATCTGTTTTTTCATCTGCTAAAATTTTAACAAAACCCTCAGTATCATCTATTGCTTTTGCCCTTGAATTTGCCATGAATGAAAATTTTCCAATTTTATATTTAATATTAGACTCTTTCAATTGTTCCTCGGTTTTGCCAATTGATGCAACTTCAGGTGTCGTATAAATTACCCCTGGTATAGTATCATAATTAACATGTCCTGATTGTCCTGCAATATTTTCTGCAACGGCAATACCCTCATCTTCAGCCTTATGTGCAAGCATTGGTCCTGTGATAACATCGCCGATAGCATAAATATTTTCTAAATTTGTTTTAAAATTTTTATCAGTTTGAATTCTATTCTTATCATCTAAATTTAAACCAATCTTTTCTAAGTTAAGTCCCTCGGTATTAGGTTTTCTTCCTACTGAAACTAGAACAACATCACAATCAAAATCCTTTCTGTTGCCATCCTTATCCAGTGTCAAAACAATCGCACTAGAATTTTTTTTTGTAATTTTTTCGACTTTATGTTGCATATGAAATTTTATTCCCTGTTTCTTTAAAATTTTCATAAATTCATCAGAGATTTCCTTATCCATTCCAGGGGTAATGTGATCTAAAAATTCAACGACATGAACTTCAGATCCAAGCCTAGACCAAACAGATCCCATTTCTAAACCGATATAGCCACCCCCCACTACCATTAACTTTTTTGGAACTTTATCTAGTTTTAATACACCTGTTGATGAAACTATTATTTTTTCATCAAAACTAATTCCTGGTAAAGCTACTGGAATTGAACCAGTCGCAATTACTACTTTTTCAGAAAATATCAAAGTCTCATGATTATCTTTGTCTTTTATAGAAATTTCATTTTTAGATTTAAAACTTCCGACACCCTTGTAATAAGTCACTTTGTTTTTTTTTAACAAAAACTCAACACCTTTTGTCAAAACTGTTACTGCCTTTTCTTTACTTTTCATCATTTTATCTAAATTGAGTTTAACCTCACCTACTTCAATACCTTTATTAGATAAATTTTTTACTTTATGAAATTCTTCTGATAAGTTTAACAAGCTTTTCGATGGAATACATCCAACATTCAAACAAGTACCACCAAGAGATCCTCTTGACTCTATACATGCAGTTTTTAGACCTAATTGTGCAAGTCTAATTGCACATACGTAACCCCCAGGGCCTCCTCCAATTACTACTGCTTGAAATTTATCTGGCATTTAAATATCTAAAAATAACCTTCTTGGATCCTCTAAATTTTCTTTTATCATTTTTAAAAAAGAAACAGACTCTTTACCATCAATAATTCTATGATCATAAGACAAAGCTAAATACATAATTGGTCTAATCATAATTTCACCCTCTATTACAACAGGTCTCTCAACTATATTGTGCATACCTAAAACACCTGATTGTGGTAAATTTAATATTGGTGTTGACAACATAGAACCATAGACTCCTCCATTACTAATTGTAAAAGTTCCACCCTGAAGATCTTCAATAGTGAGTTTTCCACTTTTTGCTTTATCAGAGATTTCTTTAATATTTTTTTCAATTTCTGCAAATGACATAACGTCAGCATCTTTTAAAACAGGAACAACAAGACCTTTATCTGTGCCGACTGCAAAACTTATGTTGTAATAATTTTTGTAAATAATCTCATCACCCTCAATTTCGGCATTTACAGCTGGAAAATTTTTTAATGCTACGATAGAGGCCTTTACAAAAAAAGACATCATTCCTAGCTTTATTCCAAACCGATTTTGAAAATCATCTTGATTATTTTTTCTCATCTCAATTATGTTAGTCATATCTACTTCATTAAAAGTAGTTAATAATGCAGCATTCTCTTGAGCTTGTTTTAATCTTTTAGCAATAGTCTGTCTCAATCTAGTCATTCTTATTCGTTCTTCCTGACCATATTTTATTTTTCTTTCTGATGGTGATGGATTCTTGCTCATTAAATTAATTAAGTCTCCCTTTAATAATCTTCCATCTTTTCCAGACCCTTTTATATTTTCTAAGTTAATTTTGTTCTCAGCAACAATTTTCCTTACTGCAGGAGACAAAACCTGATCATTTGGTTTTTCTTTTATAATTGGTTTAGTCTTTACTTCTTTCGTTAAAACAAGTGGTTGCTCTTGTTCGTCTAATTTATCAGCTAACTCATTTTCTAAAAGTTGAGGCTCATTTTGCTGAGGTTCTGAATTTTTAATTTTTTCTCTCTTTACAGTTGGCTTAATTTTCTCAATTTTTTGACTCTTTTTTTCACTTATCCCAATTTCTTCTATTGATCCTAAATGTGCTCCAACTTCTACAACAGATCCATTTTTTGAAATAATTTCTGTTAATTTACCTGATATAGGTGATGGAACCTCTAAATTTACTTTATCAGTTTCTAGCTCAACAATTGGTTCATCCGTTTTAACTTCATCACCTTCATTTTTTAACCATTTCGAAACTGTTGCCTCTGTTATACTTTCACCTAAAACTGGAACTATAATTTTTTCACTCATATCTTATTAATCAAAAACTTTTTTAATAATTTCTTGTTGTTGCATAATATGTCTTTTAGCATATCCTGTGGCGGGTGATGCATCAGGACTTCTTCCAATATAAGAAACATAATTATTAGTAGCTTTTATATTATCTAATGTCCATTGGATATAGTCTCTAACTGAAAACCAAGCCCCCATATTTTTTGGTTCCTCCTGACACCAGTAAAAATTAGCATTCTTGGCATAGGGTTTTAGTTCCTTTGCAAGAGCTTTGGCTGGAAAGGGATAAAGTTGCTCAACTCTATAAAATACAATATCATCTTTTTTAAATTTTTCTCTAGCCTCAAGTAAGTCAAAATAAATTTTTCCAGAGCAAATAATCACTTTTTTGATTTTTTTTGATTTTTTTAATTTTATAAACCCTTTAGTTTTTGGATCTATAGCGTGATCCCATAAAACTCTATGAAAAGAATTTTTTTTATTAAAATCATCTAAATCAGAAATACAATGTTTATGTCTTAATAAAGATTTAGGTGTCATAATTATTAAAGGTTTTCTAAAATCTCTATGCATTTGTCTTCTTAAGGCATGAAAATAGTTTGCTGGAGTTGTGCAATTCATAACTTGCAAATTGTCATTTGAACATAATTGTAAAAATCTTTCCAACCTTGCTGATGAATGCTCTGGTCCCTGTCCTTCATACCCATGAGGTAATAACATCACTATCCCAGATGCTCTATTCCATTTTCTCTCTCCTGATGCAATAAATTGATCAATTACTACTTGAGCACCGTTTGCAAAATCACCGAATTGAGCCTCCCAAAGAGTGAGAGTATTTGGTTCTACAAGACTGTAACCATATTCAAAACCTAAAACTGCAAGTTCTGATAAAAAACTATCCACTACTTCAAATTGCTTTTGATTTTTAGAAATATTATTAAGAGGAACATACCTAGTATTATCTATTTGATTTCTTAAAACAGAATGTCGTTGACTAAATGTCCCTCTACCAGAATCTTGGCCTACAAGTCTGACTGGATATCCTTCCTCAAGCAAAGATCCGAACGCAAGAGCTTCTGCAGAAGACCAATCAATTCCAGTACCTTTTTCAATCCTTTCTTTTCTGACATTGAATATTTTAAAGATAGTTTTGTGAATATTCTTTTCCTTAGGAATGACATTAATTTTATTTGAAATTATCTTTAGTTTATTTTCGTCATAACCCGTTATACCCCTCTTATCTTTACCTTTTTCAGGCTTATATCGTGACCATGTTCCCTCAAACCATTCTATTTTAGGTTTATAATCTTTTGCACTTTTATATTGTTCATCAAGCAAATTCTTGAATGATTTGACGTTTTGGTCTAACAATTCTTGTGTAATTGAGTTTTCATTTACAAGTTTACTTCCATAAATTTTATAAACACTAGGATGTGATCTTATTTTTTTATACATTAAAGGTTGGGTAAATGAAGGCTCGTCTCCTTCATTATGTCCAAACCTTCTATAACAAATTAAGTCCACCACTACGTCTCTGTTAAACTTTAATCGAAATTCTGTAGCTATTCTGGTTGCATAAACAACAGCTTCTGGATCATCTCCATTAACATGAAGTATCGGTGCCTCTACCATTTTTGCAACATCTGATGGATAAGGCGAGGACCTAGCAAATCTCGGACTAGTAGTAAATCCTATTTGATTATTAACAATAATATGGATTGTTCCACCAGTGTTATGGCCTGGTAATCCGGACATAGCAAAACATTCAGCTACAACGCCTTGGCCTGCAAAAGCTGCATCTCCATGAATGAGAATAGGTATTACTTTATTTCTCTCTTTGTCTTTATGAAAAAATTGTTTAGCTCTTGTTTGTCCCAAAACCACTGGATTGACAGCCTCTAAATGAGAAGGGTTATCTGTTAAACTTACATGAACTGAATTTCCATCAAACTCTCTATCTGATGATGCTCCAAGATGATATTTAACATCTCCAGCACTGTCTTTAGTATCAGAACTAAACTCACCAGCAAATTCATTAAAAATTCTTTTATAAGATTTTTGTAAAACATTTGCCAAAACGTTCAGTCTGCCTCTATGAGACATGCCTATCTTAACTTCTTTTATATTGTTTTGCCCTCCAATTTTTATTATTTGTTCAAGGGCAGGAATTAAACTTTCTCCACCATCTAAACCAAACCTTTTTGTTCCAACATATTTAGTAGCTAAAAATTTTTCAAATCCTTCTGCCTGTACTAATTTATTTAAAATTGCCTCCTTACCGTTTTTTGTAAACTGAAGTGCATTCTCATCTTGCTCTATTCTATCTCTAAACCACTTTCTTTCTACTGGATTTGAAATATGCATAAACTCATAACCTATTTTTCCACAATAGGTCCTCTTCATAAATTTAAGTATCTCCCTTATATTTGCATATTTACGATTGATCACACCATTTAGAAAAATTTTGTTTTCATAATTTTCTTTTTTAAAGCCATAAAATTCTGGATGAAGTTCATCTAAATATTCTGTCTCTCTCATTTCTAAAGGATCAAGATCTGCTAATAAGTGCCCCCTTAATCTATATGCTCTAATTAACGCTACAGCACTTATAGAATCTTTGTTTGAGTCAGCAAGTAATTGAAAATTAAATTTTTCTGATGAAACTGATTTAGTATTTTCAACATAACTTTTATCTTGATTTTGTATTTTCTTTTGTAATTCATCTAGATTTACCTTTTTTTTAGTTGGTCCCCAAGATGGACCATTAATTTCTTTTGCAATTACATTTAATTCTTCACCAATCCCCTCAAAATAATTTGCCCAACTTTCTGGAAGATCTACATCTTTATTAATAAATTTTAAATACATCTCTTCTATGAATGCGTTATTAGACTTATTTAAAAATGAAGTTTTTTCGAAATCAAGATTTTTTGATGATGACATCTTTTTAATTTAATATATCTCTCTAATATTATTTTTCAATTAGACAGTTTATTAAATAAAGTTTTTCCAATAATTGATGGTGATTTAGCAACAGTAATGCCACTTTCTTCCATTTTCTTAATTTTATCTTTGGCTCCACCCTTGCCACCTGAAATTATAGCACCAGCATGCCCCATTCTTCTGCCGGGGGGTGCGGTAATTCCTGCAATAAACCCAACTATAGGCTTTTTGATCTTGTGATTTTTTATAAATTCAGCTGCTTCTTCTTCAGCAGTTCCTCCAATTTCACCAATCATTAAAATAGACTCTGTTTCATCATCATTTAAAAATAAATTTAAACAATCTATAAAATTTGTACCGTTTATAGGATCTCCACCAATTCCTATACAAGTTGATTGACCAAGTCCATTTTCAGTTGTTTGAGCCACTGCCTCATATGTTAATGTACCTGACCTTGATACAATTCCAACACTTCCTCTTTTATGGATATTGCCTGGCATAATTCCTATTTTACATTCATCTGGTGTAATTATTCCTGGACAATTGGGTCCAATCAATCTGCTACTAGATCCTCTTAATTTTTGTCTGACCTTAAGCATATCCTGAATTGGAATTCCTTCAGTTATACAAACAATAAGTCCAATTGATGCATCAATTGCTTCAATAATTGCTGCTGCTGCAAATTTAGCAGGTACATAAATCATAGTTGCATCTGCACCTACATCGTTTTTTGCCTCTAAAACGCTATTAAAAACTGGTCTGCCTAAATGTTTTTGTCCGCCTTTCTTTGGCGTAACTCCACCAACAAGATTGGTTCCATATTTTATGGCCTGCTCAGAATGGAAAGTTCCATGTGCGCCAGTAAATCCCTGACAAATTACTTTGGTATTCTTATTTACTAAAACTGACATATTATTTTATTGCCTCAACAATTTTTTTAGCCGCATCATCTAAATTTTCTGCAGAAATTAATTTTAATCCAGAATTATCAAGAATCTCTTTGCCTTCTTTAAAGTTTGTACCTGCTAATCTAACAACTAAAGGGACATTAATATTCATTTCTTTAGCTGCATCAACTACTCCTTGAGCAAGAACATCACATCGCATGATTCCCCCAAAAATATTTATTAAAATACCTTTAACATTTTTATCTGATAGAATTATCTTTAATGCAGCAGATACTTTTTCTTTAGATGCTCCACCACCTACATCTAAAAAATTTGCTGGCTCTTTTCCATATAATTTAATTATATCCATCGTTGCCATTGCTAATCCTGCTCCATTCACCATACAGCCAATACTTCCATCTAGCTTGATATATGCAAGATCATGCTTGCTAGCTTCTATTTCGGTAGGATCTTCCTCATTTAAATCTCTTAATTCAACAATTTCTGGATGTCTGAATAAAGCATTTGAATCAAAATTTACTTTTGCATCTAAACAAACAATTTTTTTTTCTTTTGTCAAAATCAATGGATTTACCTCAACCATATTTGCATCCGTGCTTATAAACATTTTATATATTGATTTTATTAGTGATACTGCTTGTTTTTTTAAGTCCTCTTTTAAATTAAAAATTTTAATTATTTTTTCACAATCCGAATTGGAAATTTCGTTACCCATATCTACTTTTGTGGTTATAATTTTTTCAGGTGAGCTGCTTGCAACTTCTTCGATATCCATTCCTCCTTGATCGCTTGATATGAATGCAATTTTAGAACTTGATCTATCAACTAAACACGATAAATAAAACTCTTTATCTATATTTGAAGATTCCTCTACGTATAATCTTTTTACCTCTCTACCTTCAGGGCCAGTTTGATGAGTTATTAGTATTTTTCCAATTAATTCTTTAGCTGCTGCAGTCAATTCCTCAATAGATTTTAAAATTTTTACACCACCAGCTTTTCCTCTACCACCTGCGTGAATTTGTGCTTTAAGAACATATTTATCAGTTTTTAACGCTTTTGCTTTTTCAATAAGCTCATCAACACTGAGCGCAAACACCCCTTTAGGAACTACAGCTCCATATTTTTTTAATATTTGTTTCGCTTGATGTTCGTGAATATTCATTATTATTTAGATAAGTCAGGATCTATTTTAGATGCAGCTTCCCATAAAGCTTTTACAGCATCTATTGAATGCATAAATTCTTTTTTTTCTTTTTCATCTAAATCAATCTCTTGAATTTTTTCTACTCCATCTTTTCCAATTACAACAGGAACACCTGCATAAACATTTTTCACACCGTATTCCCCATTTAATTGTACAGCACAAGGCAATAATTTTTTCTGGTCATTCAAATATGCTTCTGCCATTTGAACACCTGAAGCTGCTGGTGCATAAAAGGCTGATCCTTTCTCTAAAAATTTAACTATCTCCGCACCACCATCTCGTGTTCTTTGATTAATTTCCTCAATTCTCTCTAAAGAGATCTTTCCATCCTTTACAAGCTCTAACAATGGTTTATCTGAAATTTTTGTAAATCTCGGCATAGGAACCATGGTATCACCATGACCACCCATAACCATTGCCTCAATTTCTCTTACAGGCACATTTAATTCTAGTGATAAAAATAATTTAAATCTTGAACTATCTAAAATACCTGCCATACCAACAACTTTATTTGATGACAAACCTGAAAATTTTTGGAATGCCATAACCATAACATCTAAAGGATTAGTGATACAAATCACAAAGGCATTTGGAGCGTTTTTCTTTACCCCCTCAGCAACCTGTTTAATAATTTTTAAATTAATCCCAAGAAGATCATCGCGGCTCATTCCAGGTTTTCTTGGGACACCTGCAGTAATTATAATTACGTCTGAATTTTTTATATCCTCATAATTATCAGTTCCAGAAAACCTGACGTTAAATCCATCTACAGATGAAGATTGTGCAATGTCTAATGCCTTTCCTTTAGCAATACCACTAGCCACATCAAATAAAACCACTTCATTAACTAGTTCTTTTGTTCCTATTAAATGTGCAAGAGTTCCACCAATTTGTCCTGCTCCAATTAAAGATATTTTACTCATTTTTTATTTCATTATTGGCATCACAAATTCGGCATTAGACCGAATACCTGAAGGCCATCTAGATGTTATTGTTTTTAATTTTGTATAAAATTTAATTCCTTCCATGCCATGCATTGCACTATCGCCAAATAAAGATCTTTTCCATCCGCCAAAACTATGAAAAGCCATCGGCACAGGAATAGGCACATTAATACCAACCATACCTACTTGAATTTTACTCGCAAAAGTTCTTCCGGCATCACCATCCCTAGTGTAAATACTTACTCCATTCCCATATTCATGATCATTGATTAATTTTACTGCTTCTTCGAAAGTTTTAACTCTCACAACAGATAAAACAGGCCCAAAAATTTCTTCCTTATAAATTCTCATATCTTTTTTAACATGATCAAACAAACAGCCACCAATATAGAAACCATTCTCATATCCTTGTAATTTTAAATTTCTTCCATCAACTATTAATTTTGCACCTTCTTTCTCACCCAGGTCTACATAACTTTTTACTTTTTCAAGATGTTCTTTTGTAACTAATGGGCCCATCTCAGAGTCCTTGTCCATCCCAGGACCAACTTTTAAAGCTTCAGCCTTTTTTGATAATCTTGACACTAATTCATCTCCTATATCACCCACTGCAACTGCAACCGATTGAGCCATACATCGTTCTCCAGCAGACCCATAAGCAGCCCCCATTAAGCCATTTACTGCACCATCCAAGTCACAATCAGGCATAACAACTAAATGATTTTTTGCACCACCAAGTGCTTGAACTCTTTTTTCATTTTTAGCTGAGTTTTCATAAATGTATTTAGCAATAGGAGTGGAACCAACAAAACTTACTGCTTTAATGTCTTTGTTTGTTAAAATTGCATCAACCGCTTCTTTATCACCATTTACAACATTAAAAACTCCATCAGGAAGTCCAGCTTCTTTTAATAATTCAGCTAACTTAATCGAGCATGATGGATCTTTTTCGGATGGTTTTAAAATAAAAGTATTTCCACAAGCAATTGCTATTGGAAACATCCACATAGGGACCATTGCGGGAAAATTAAATGGTGTGATACCAGCAACAACTCCTAAAGGCTGTCTCATAGACCAACTATCAACGTTGGTTCCAACATTTTCTGAAAATTCTCCTTTAAGCAAATGAGGAATACCGCACGCAAATTCTACAATTTCTAAACCTCTAGTAAGAGAACCTTTTGCATCCTCATAAACCTTTCCATGTTCTGAAACAATTAGTTTTGTTAACTCATCTGAATTTTTTTCTATAAGCTCCTTAAATTTGAACATTATTCTGGCTCTTTGGAGTGGAGGTTTTAAAGACCATTCTTCAAAGGCCTCTCTAGCAATTAAAACTGCTTTATCCAGATCATCTTTAGAGCCTAACCTTACTTCTTTTTCTTGTTCACCTGTAGCCGGATTAAAAACTTTGCCTTTTTTATTTGAAGTGCCAGGAATTATTTTTCCACCAACGAAATGTTCAATTAATTTCATGAATAAGGTGTTTTAGATTAAAAACTCTTATTAGTCTATTGTTTAAATATTGGCAGTTGCTAACATCTTTTTTATTTCAGCAATAGCTTTTGCGGGATTTAAACCTTTAGGACAAGCACTAGTACAGTTCATAATTGTATGACACCTATAAAGTTTAAGCTCATCTGCTACTTTTTTTAGTCTGGAATTTCTTTCCTCATCTCTGCTATCAACTATCCATCTATATGCCTGTAAAAGAACTGCAGGACCTAAATATTTATCACCATTCCACCAATAGCTTGGGCATGATGTTGAACAACAAGCACACATAATACACTCATATGCACCATCTAGTTTAGCCCTATCTTCTTTAGATTGAATAATTTCATTTGTTTCGGATTTGGAATTATTCTTTAACCAAGGCTCGATTGACTGGTATTGTTTATACAATCCATCTAAATCTCCGATTAAATCTTTTTTAACTTTTAAGTGTGGTAATGGATAAATATCTATATCGCCATCTATTTCTTCATGTGGTTTTGTGCATGCTAAACCATTTTTGCCACCCATATTCATTGCACATGAGCCACAAACCCCATGGGCACAAGATCTCCTATAAGCTAATGTTGGATCTATCTCATTTTTAATTTTATTTAAAATATCTAAAACTTTGGATGGACAATTATCCATATCAACCTCATAGGTATCAATGCGAGGATTTTCGCCAGTTGAAGGGTCCCATCTATAAATATTTACTTTTCTTAAATTTTTTGAGCCAGTTTTATCTTTAAAATATTTACCTTTTTTTATCTCTGAGTCTTTAGGTAAATTAATTTGTACCATCAATACACTCTTTCCTGAGGTGGAAAATATTGAACATCGTTAGTTAAAGTAGACTTATGAACTTCCCTATAACTTATTTTAGTATCTTTTCCGTTGCACCAAGCAAGAGTATGTTGCATGAATTTTTCGTCATCTCTTTTTGGATAATCCTCCCTCGCATGAGCTCCTCGGCTCTCTTTTCTGTTATACGCTGAATCTACTGTTACAACTGCCTGTCTTATTAAATTATCAAATTCAAGTGTCTCTATTAAATCTGTGTTAAATATTAAAGATTTATCTTTTACTGATACAGAGCCTAATCCATCGTAGGTCTTTCTAATTTCGTTAACACCTTCTTTTAAAGTTTTCTCTGTTCTAAAAACTGCACATTTTGATTGCATTGTTTTTTGCATTGATTGTCTCAATTCTGCTGTACCAATATCTCCTTCTGCATTCCTTAATTTATCAAAACGATCCAAACATTTTTGTGTTTCTGTCTCACTAATTTGTTCATGAGGCGTTCCTGGTTTAATTAATTCTGCTGCTCTTTTTGCTGCTGCTCTTCCAAAAACAACTAAATCAATTAACGAATTGGAACCTAATCTATTAGCTCCGTGCACTGATACGCATGCAGCTTCTCCTATTGCCATTAATCCAGGCACAGTTTTTTCTGAACCGTTAACAGTCAGTACTTCTGCTTTGTAATTCGTTGGAATACCGCCCATATTGTAATGAACAGTTGGTACTACAGGAATTGGATCTTTTGTAACATCAACATTTGCAAATAATCGCGCAGCATCAGTAATACCTGGCAACCTACTTTCAATTATATCTTTATCTAAGTGGCTTAAATTCAAATGAACATGATCTTGATCTTTTCCAACACCTCTTCCTTCATTTATTTCAATTGACATTGATCTACTTACAACATCTCTTGATGCCAAATCTTTTGCTTTAGGTGCATATCTCTCCATAAACCTTTCACCTTTAGAATTTGTTAGGTAGCCTCCTTCACCTCTAGCACCTTCAGTTATTAGTGTACCATGTCCATAAATTCCTGTAGGATGAAATTGAACAAATTCCATATCCTGAAGTGGCAAACCTGCTCTTAAAACCATAGCATTTCCATCTCCAGTGCATGTGTGTGCTGAGGTTGCTGAATAATAAACTTTTCCATAACCACCTGTTGCAATAATTACTGTATGGGCTCTGAATCTATGGATCGTTCCGTCATTCAAATTCCAAGCAATTAAGCCTTTGCATGCTCCATCTTTCATCAACAAATCTAATGCAAAATATTCAATAAAAAATTCTGTTTTGTGTTTTAAAGCTTGTCCATACAGAGTATGCAGAATTGCATGTCCGGTTCTATCAGCAGCCGCACAAGTTCTTTGGACGATTCCATTTCCATAATCTTTGGTCATACCACCAAACGGTCTCTGATAAATCTTTCCATCCTCAGTTCTACTAAACGGTACACCGTATTTTTCTAATTCAATTACTGCCTTTGGAGCTTCTTTGCATAGGTATTCAATACTGTCTTGATCACCTAACCAATCTGCACCTTTGACTGTGTCATACATATGCCAACGCCAATCATCTTCTCCCATGTTACCAAGCGCAGCTGATATTCCTCCTTGCGCAGCAGAAGTATGACTTCTGGTAGGAAACACTTTTGAAATACATGCAGTTTTTAATCCTGCTTCACTTAAACCTACTGCAGCTCTTAGTCCGGACCCACCCGCACCTAAAACAACAACATCATACTCATGATCAACTATTTTATAAGAACTCATATTTAATTAATTAATATAATTGTAATTAGAGGAATTACCACTGCCGAAATATATAAAAGCCTATTTGCGACATTTTTGATTTTATCTTGCTTAATATAATCCTCAAAAACCTCACTTATACTTAATGCAGAAAAGAAATAAGCATTAACAATAAATATACTAAATAAAAACTTAGTTAAAGGGTTTGAAAAAAAGCTTACAAAATTTAAGTAATCTTGGTCATAGATTTTTATAAAGTTCAAAATGAACCACAACATCAGTGGAACTAGTAATGCACCACTTATTTTTAAAAAAATCCACTTCTTCGTTGCATTTATCATGTTAAATTAAATTTTTCCCAATTATATAAAATATCACTGTTAAAATTAAAGAACCAAACATAACTAACAGACCTGTAATTTTAGAAGTCTTTAACTCAAATCCATAGCCCAAATCCATGATCAAATGTCTTATTTCACTTAATATTTGAAATGAAAAAGACCATGTTAGACCTAAAATAATAAATTTACCAATTTTAGAACTTAAGAATAAATTAATCATCTCGTGATTATTTTCACTAATAAAAATTAATGATACCCACAAACAAATTAGAGTGATAGCAATGATATTTATAATTCCTGTGATTCTATGCGATATGGATACTAAAGATGAGACATGCCATCTATAAATTTGAATATGTGGGGATAATGGTCTTTTATTTTCCATAATAATTATTTTTTATCAACGTTTCAGCTATTTCTACGGCATTCAAAGCCGCACCTCTCAATAAGTTGTCGGAAACAATCCAAAGATTTAATCCATTTTTTATAGATTTATCCACTCTTATTCTTGAAATAAAAGTTTCTTCTTTTCCCGCTGCCTCTAAAGGTGTTGAATATCCGCCATCCTTTCTTTCATCAATAACTTTACAACCTTCAAAGTTATTTAATGCTCCTCTTACATCTTCAAGCGAAAAATGTTTTTCAAATTCTAAATTTACAGACTCTGAATGTGAAACAGTAATTGGTAACCTTACACAAGTTGCTGTTAGATCAATTTTATTATCTAAAATTTTTTTTGTTTCATTGCTCATTTTAAGTTCTTCTTTCGTATAACCATCATCAGAAAAAACATCAATGTGAGGAATTGCATTAAATGCAATCTGTTTGGTAAAATTTTTTGATACAACGTTTTTGCCTCGTAAGATTAACTTTGTTTGTTCAATCAATTCATCCATAGGAGCTTTACCACCCCCAGAAACTGATTGATATGTAGATACAACTACTCTTTTAATTTTAAATAAGTCATGTAAAGGCTTTAAAACGATTACCAATTGAGCTGTTGAGCAGTTTGGATTTGCGACAATATTTTTTTTTATATCGTTTAAATGATTAGGATTTACTTGAGGAACTATTAAAGGTACGTCAGGATCCATTCTAAAAAAACTTGAGTTATCAATTACGATACAGTCTTTTGCAGCTTTTGATGCAAATTTTTCTGAAATTTTTCCTCCAGCTGCAAAAAAAGCAATTTTAACTTTTGAAAAATCAAAACTCTCTAAATCAGAGACCTCTAATTCTTTACCTTTAAAATTCATTTTTTTTCCTGCACTTTTTGATGAAGCCACCAAATATAAATTATCGATAAACAGTTCTTTTTTTTCAAGAACTTCGAGAGTTTTTCTACCTACATTTCCTGTAGCTCCGACTATTACGATATTCATGATGTAAGTTTTATACTAGATGAAAGGTAAATCGCAAACTTTTACAGTAAATGAATTTCCCTCAATTTCCAGCTTTCCAGCCATAGAAGCTTTACAATATGGCTCATTTATCATTGCTATACCTATAACTTTTTTAAAATGAGGTGAATAACAGGCTGACCTAAGTTCACCGACAAAATTTCCATTTTCATCTTTAATATCTAAAGATTTAGTTAAATTAATTTTATTAGTATCTAATTGAATACCCATTAATTTTTTTTTGATACCATCTTTTTTTATTTTGATTAATTTTTCTTTTCCTAAAAAATTGACATCAGAATCTAAATGAACATATTTTTCAAACCCACATTCAAATGGATTATCTTGGTTATCAAAATCATTACCGTAAGAAAGTAAGCCACTTTCAATTCTCTCAATCAAATTTGGACATCCTGGTTTAACATCAAATTCTTTTCCGACTTTAAACAATTCATCATAAAGATCTAAACCAGATTTAGTATTTTCTACATAAACTTCAAAACCGCCTTGTTTTGACCATCCCGACCTAGCAATTAAATGTTTTATCCCTTTAAAATCAAAATAATCGAAACCAAAAAATTTCAATTCTTTTATTTTTTTGCCAAAAATTTTTTCCATTAAGTCAAAAGATTTTGGGCCTTGAATTGCTAAAATATCTACATTGGGCTCAAATATTTCTACATCAAAATTATTTCCAGAAGCTAGTCCTTTTGCAAAAAAAATTACATCTGAATCTGCAATAGAAATCCACCATCTATCTTCTGCCAATTTTAAAATTACTGGATCATTTACTAATTTACCGTCACCATCAATTAAAGGACAATAATAACATCTTCCTATTTTTGATTTAGATAAGTCTCTACAGGTCATTAATTGGACAAGTTTTGAGGCGTCTTTTCCTGAAATTTCAACTTGTCTTTCTGCAGCAACATCCCAAACTTGAACATTTTTTTTTAAATGATTACAAGAATCTTCTAAAGATCCAAATGCTGCGGGTAAAAGCATATGGTTATATACTGTGTAAGCAGTTACACCTTGCTTTTCAATCCTTGAAGTATAAGGCGAACTTCTTACTCTTCTAGATTTTACTATAGGAAAACCTTTCATTTATTTTCTAAAACTTTTTTCTCAATTCAAATTTTTGAATTTTACCTGTTGATGTTTTGGGTAAGTCACAAAAAACTACTTGTTTTGGGACCTTAAACCCTGCTAAAGTTTCTTTACAAAAACTAATTAGCTCTTTTTCAGTCACTGGTTTGTCCTTAACCATTTCAATAAATGCGCAAGGTACTTCTCCCCACTTATCATCTGGTTTAGCAACTACAGCTGCAATGGACACTGAAGGATGCTTAGCTAAAGTATTTTCTATCTCGATTGAAGAAATATTTTCACCGCCTGAAATAATAATATCTTTGGACCTGTCTTGAATTTTTACATAGCCATCTGAATGCATTACCGCTAAGTCACCTGAATGAAACCATCCTCCATCCATTGCTTTGTTGGTAGCATCTTTATCTTTAAAATACCCTTTCATCACAACATTGCCTTTAATCATAATCTCACCAATAGTTTTTCCATCTTTTGGTACTTCTTTCATGGTCTTAGGATCCATAACAGCTATTCCCTCGGTGTTTGGATATCTAACTCCCTGTCTTGCTTTAATTTCATTCTGTTTTTCTTCATCAAATTTATTCCAAGATTCATTCCATGCGCATTGAGTGACATGACCATAAGTTTCTGTTAATCCATAAACATGCATAACTTCAAATCCGAGTTCTTTCATTTTTTTAAATATTATACTAGGCGGGGGGGCTCCAGCAGTTAAAACAAAGACTTTTTGTTTTAATTTTTTTCTATCAGACTCAGGTGCGCCAGTGATCATGTTTAATACAATCGGTGCTCCACCAAAATGGGTTATATTATGTTTGTCTATTAATTCAAATATCTTCTTCACATCAATATTTCTTAAACAAATAGTTCTTCCATTTAACATAGGCACGGTCCACGGGTAACCCCAACCATTACAATGAAACATTGGGACAATAGTTAAGAAATTTAACCTATTTGGCATATTCCAAGCAACTGCACTTCCAGTAGACATCAAATAAGATCCTCTGTGATGATAAACAACACCTTTTGGATTTCCAGTAGTTCCAGATGTATAACTTAATGAAATCGCCTGCCACTCATCCTCGGGCATTTTCCAATCAAAATTTTCATCTCCAGTATTTAGAAAACTTTCATATTCTAACTCTCCAATTTTTTCACACTTTGATTGATCGGCAAATTTATCTACAATATCAATAATGATTATTTTCTTATTTAGTGTGTTCAACGCTTTCTTAACTTCACCATGAAGCTGCCTATCAACGACTAATACTTTTGCGTCGCTATGATTTAAAATGTATGCAATAGTCTTAGCATCCAATCTAATATTGATTGTGTTTAGAACTGCACCAGTCATTGGTACAGAGTAATGACCTTCAAAAATTTCTGGAGTGTTAAAAGCTAAAAATGAGACAGTGTCACCTTTTTTAACACCAATTTTAGTGAGAGCACTTGCAAATTTTACAGTACGCTTATAGACTTCAGTCCAAGAGTATTTACGATCCTCATAAATAACCGCCTCATAGTCTGGATATATATCTTTGGCTCTTTTTAAGAAAGTTAGGGGTGTTAAGGGTATATAATTAGCCTCGTTTTTATCTAAATTTGTGTCGTAATGACTCATTTTAATTAAATTTAAAATTCATGATATTTGAACTTCCCGAGATGGCAGATTTATAATGTTGTTCAGCTCTCGGCAGAACTTTTTCAAAATAAAATTTCGCAGTATTTATTTTATCTTCATGAAACTTTTTATTTTCCTCAAAATCTTTAAAACTTACAGTTAAAACTTTTACCCAAGAAAAAGCTAGAGATATATAACCAAGTGTCTTCAAATAATCATTAGCGGCTGCACTGACATCATCTTTGTTAGTCTTTATTTTATCAATAGTCCAATCACTAAATTTTTTTAAGATTCCTAAATTATAATTTAATGTATCAACAAATGGCTTCATTTTTTCATCATCTGAATTAGTTTCAGATTTAATTAAATTCATAAATTTATCGACTATGTTTCCATTCTTAGTTGACAGTTTTCTAAAAACTAAATCAGCTGCTTGTACTGAATTAGTTCCTTCATAAATCGGCGTAATCCTGTTATCTCTATACAATTGCTCTATACCTTGATCTTTTGTATAACCGTATCCACCAAATATTTGCATTGCATCACTTGTTATTTCCATTCCTAAATCAGAAAATAACGATTTAACAACTGGTGTCATTAACGAGACAATATCCAAGGCCTCCTGTTTGATCTTTAGATCATCATGATTTAAACTAACTTCAGTTTGTTGAGACAACCAGAAACATAACGCTCTTTCTCCCTCAATTATAGACTTCATGTTCAACAAAGTTTTTCTTATATCAGCATGCTCAATAATTGAATCTGCTTTTCCATTTTCAGACTTATTATTATTGCTTTTTCCTTGTTTTCGCTCTTTTGCATAATTAAGAGAATTTTGATAAGCAATTTCTGAAATTCCTAAACCTTGAATACCTACAACGATTCTCTCTAGATTCATCATTGTAAACATTTGACTCAATCCCTTGTTTTTAGGGCCAATCATTATTCCTGTGGCCTCATCAAAATTTAATACACATGTAGCTGAACCCTTAATACCCATTTTTGTTTCTATTGATCCAGTAGAAATCCCATTTCTTGAGCCAACAGTTCCATCTTCTTTTACAATAAATTTTGGAACTAAGAATAAGCTTATTCCCTTAGTCCCTTTAGGCGAATCTGTTGCTCTTGCTATTACCAAATGTATAATATTTTCTGTTAAATCATGATCACCAGAGGTAATAAATATTTTTTGCCCTGTGATTTTATATGTTCCATCTGGTTGTGCTACCGCCTTTGTTTTTAATAAACCTAAGTCTGTTCCACAGACTGGTTCGGTTAAACACATTGTGCCACTCCATTTACCTTCAACCATTTTAGGAAGATATTTATTTTTTATTTCATCTGTGGCATGGTGATGAATACAATTGTAAGCTCCTAAAGTTAATTCGCTGTAAAGTTTAAATGCTAGACTTGCAGATGATATCATTTCATCAAAAAATGCACTAACAGTTCGAGGCATGCCTTGTCCTCCGTATTTTGGATCACAAGATAATGAAGTCCAACCGTCTTCAATATATTTTTGATAAGCCTCTTTGTATCCTGGTGGAGTTCTTACGATTCCATTTTCTAGAATTGCAGGATTTTCATCTCCAGCTTTTGCGAGTGGCAAAATCAAATTTTGATTGATTTTTGCGGCTTCTTCTAAAATATCTTTTACTAGCTCTGGACTTACATCTTTATATTTTTCAAGTTCATTATAATTTTTATTGTCCCTTAATTTCTCAAAAAGAAACATCATATCATCAACTGGTGCTATATAGCTTGGCATATTTAAAGTTTAAAATAATTAATTAATTATTGCAATTTTGAAATGATCGCATCACCCATTTTAGATGTTGATATTTCTTTCATTCCCTTAGATAGAATATCTTTGGTTCTTAAACCATCATTTAAGACATCCTGAACAGCTTTTTCTAAGCCCTCTGCCTCTTTATCAAGATCCAAGGAGTATCTTAAAGCCATTGCAAAGCTTAAAATTGTTGCTATCGGATTTGCTAGACCTTTCCCTGCTATATCAGGTGCAGACCCATGAATAGGCTCATACATCGCTCTCATTTCTCCATCTTTATTTTTTGCACCTAATGAGGCTGAGGGTAATAATCCTAATGAACCGGTTAACATTGAAGCTTGATCTGAAAGCATATCCCCAAAAAGATTATCTGTAACAATGACATCAAATTGTTTCGGATTTCTTAATAACTGCATTGCACAATTGTCGGCAAGCATATGACTTAATTCCACATCCTTATATTCCTTTTCATGAAGTGCTTGAACCTCCTCTTTCCATAATTGTCCAGCCTCCATTACATTAGATTTTTCACAAGATGTAACTTTATTTGATCTTTTTTTTGCTAAATCAAAAGCTACTCTTGCTACTCTTGTAATTTCACTACTTGTGTAAGTGTGAGTATTTATTCCTTTTCTTTCACCATTTTCAATTGGTTTAATACCTCTGGGTTCACCAAAATAAATTCCACCAGTCAACTCTCTCACGATCATAATATCTAATCCTGAGACGATCTCAGGTTTTAATGTAGATGCTTCAACTAATTGTTTGAAACATATAGCGGGTCTTAAATTTGCAAATAATTTTAATTCTTTTCTCAATTTTAAAAGTGCTCTCTCGGGTTTTTTTGAAAATTCAACATTATCCCATTTAGGTCCTCCAACTGCACCAAGCATAACAGCTTCACTTTCCAAGGCTTTATAAAAAACTTCATCAGTAATCGGTGTCCCATGTTTGTCATAAGAACAACCTCCTGCTAAATCTTCATCGATTTCAAAATCTAAAGATTTTTTATCATTGAACCAATTTATTATTTTTTTAACTTCACCAATAACTTCTGGTCCAATCCCATCCCCCGGCAATAAAAGGATTTTTCTTTTTTTAACTTTAATCATTAAAGATCCAAGGCTTTTTATTTTTTAGATCTTTTTCAAAGTTTTCAATTTTATCAGATTTTTTTAATGATAAAGCTATGTCATCTAATCCCTCTAAAAGACATTTTTTCTTAAATGGGTCAATTTTAAATTTAACCTCGTTGTTTCCGTAAACAATTTTCTCCTCGTTGAGATCCACAAAAATTTCCTCTTTTCTATTGGTATACTCTGATAACTCCTTTATTTTTTCATCATCTAGTGTGATTGGTAAAATTCCATTCTTAAAACAATTATTATGAAAAATATCAGCAAAACTTGAGCTTATAACACAAGTAATACCAAAATCTAATAATGCCCATGGTGCGTGCTCTCTTGATGAACCACAGCCAAAATTTTTTCCTGCAATTAAAATTTTTGAATTATTGAATGGATTTTTATTTAAAATGAAATCATTTATTTCTTTACCATTATCATCGTATCTCATCTCAAAAAATAAATTTTTACCCAATCCAGTTCTCTTAATTGTTTTAAGAAATTGTTTTGGAATAATCATATCTGTATCAATATTTACTATTGGTAAATAAGCTGGGATACTTCTTAATGTGCTAAATTTTTGCATTTAATTTTGATACTTTCTCACATCATCAAGACTTCCTGATATGGCAGCGGCTGCAGCCATTCCAGGACTAACTAAATGAGTTCTTCCACCTCTTCCTTGTCTTCCTTCAAAATTCCTATTTGAGGTAGAGGCACATCTTTCTTCAGGTTTCAACTTGTCTGCATTCATAGCTAAACACATTGAGCAACCTGGTTCTCTCCATTCAAATCCTGAATTAACAAAGATTTTATCTAATCCCTCTTGTTCTGCTTGTTGTTTTACCAATCCAGACCCTGGAACTACCATTGCATGAACATGGGAAGCTATCTTTTTATCTTTTAAAATCTTTGCTGCTTCTCTTAGATCCTCAATTCTACCATTTGTGCAACTACCTATAAAAACTTTATCTATTTTGATATCTCTGGCTGACATATCAGGTTTGAGACCCATATATTTTAAGGATCTCTCTATGGAATTTTTACGGTCCTCGTCTTTTTCTTCACTTGGATTTGGAACTTTGCCGTCAATCGTAATTACATCTTGGGGCGAAGTTCCCCAAGTTATCATTGGCAAAATTTCGTTAGCCTGCAAACTTACTTCTTTATCAAAGTTTGCATCATCATCAGTTTTTAAACTTTGCCAATGTTCTAAAGCTTTATTCCATTTTTCGCCTCTTGGTGACATTGGTTTTCCTTCTAAATATTTAAATATTTTTTCATCTGGTGCTATTAATCCAGCTCTTGCGCCACCTTCTATTGTCATATTGCATATCGTCATTCTTTGTTCAACGCTTAGCGACCTTATTAAATCACCTGCATATTCAACAACACAACCTGTGCCACCTGCGGTTCCAATTTTTCCAATTATTTGTAAAATAACATCTTTTGAAGTGACACCTACTGGAAGTTTACCATTAACATTTATTCTAAAATTTTTTGCTTTTTTTTGAACAAGTGTTTGAGTTGCTAAAACATGTTCTACCTCTGAAGTTCCAATTCCGAAGGCTAAAGCACCAAATGCTCCATGAGTTGCAGTATGGCTATCCCCACAAACAATAACTGTTCCGGGTTGCGTAAAACCCTGTTCTGGACCAGTTACATGAACAATACCTTGTCGCTTATCATTCATGCTAAAAAGTTTAATACCAAATTCTTTGCAATTTTCCTCTAAGGTCTCTACCTGAATTTTAGATTCATGATCTGAAATACCCTTTGATCTATCGGTTGTTGGCACATTATGGTCTGCTACAGCTAAAGTTAATTTTGGGTGCCTGACTTTTCTTTGAGTATTTCTAAGTCCCTCAAAAGCTTGTGGACTAGTAACCTCATGGACCAAATGTCTATCAACAAATAATAATGCTGTTCCATCATCTTGTTGATGTACTAAATGGTCATTCCAAATTTTATCGTAAAGAGTATTAGGCATTGAGAAAAAAATTATTTTTTTTCTTGTAAGTTTTCAAGCTTTTTTTCTGTACTAGTTTCGGCCTTAGGGGCATCTTTTTTAACTTCATTTTTTGAAGTTTCGTCTATTTTTGGCTCAACCGCTGGTGCAGCCTCATTTTTAATTTCTGAAGTATTTTCTTCAGTGATTGGAGCTAAATTTTCCTCAGTTACTGTTTCTGGTTTAACATCAACATCGATACCAATTTTTTTTCTAATCTTTTCGGCAATTCTTGCTGACTTCCCAGTTCTGTCTCTTAAATAGTAAAGTTTTGCTCTTCTTACTTTTCCAGATCGAATTACTTTAATTGAGTCAATCACAGTTCCAAACAATGGAAATGTTCTCTCAACTCCCTCACCAAATGATATTTTTCTGACAGTAAACGAGGAGTTTAGGTCTCTACTTTTTTTAGCAATACATACTCCTTCAAAATATTGAATTCTCTCTTTTTTACCCTCTGTAATTCTTACTCCAACTTTTACAACATCTCCTGGGAAAAATTCAGGTATCTTTTTTTCAGAGAGAATCTTTTTAACGTTGTTTTGGTTAATTTCCTCTATTGTTTTCATTTCAGTATTTATCAATTTAATCTTTCTTATATTTTTGCCACAAATCTGGTCTTCGGTCGCGTGTTATAGCCTCAGATTGAGATAAACGCCAGTCTTTAATTTTATTGTGATCTCCAGATAATAACACTTCTGGCACTGCTTTTTCTTCCCATATTTGAGGTTTTGTGAACTGCGGATACTCTAAAAGACCATTTTCAAAAGTTTCATCAGCTGGAGATTTATCATTTCCTAAAACTCCAGGTAAAAGTCTTAAAACGCTATCTAGAATAACCAAAGCTGCCGTTTCTCCTCCTGATAATACATAATCTCCAATGCTCACCTCTTCAATATTTCTTGTACCCAAAACTCTTTCATCAACACCCTCGAACTGTCCACAAATTAAAGAAAATGATTTTTCTTTAGATAAATCTTGTGCAAATTTTTGATCAAATCTTTTACCTTTTGGTGAAAGATAAAAAATTTTATCTCCCTTATTTACATTTTGATCAATAGAATTCGCCAAGACATCTGGTTTAATTAACATACCTGTGCCACCGCCGTAAGGAGTATCATCAACTGTTTTATGTTTATCTTGAGCAGAGTCTCTAATATTAATTACTTTTAAGCTCCATAACTTTTTAACCATTGCTTTACTGTAAATACCTTTATTTAAAGGCCCAGGGAAAACTTCCGGATAAAGTGTAAATACTTGAGCTTGCATCATAAATAATCTTTGTATTATTTCTTTTCCTCTTTTTTAGCTTCTGCTTTTGGAGCTTCTGCTTTTGGAGCTTCTTCTTTTGGAGCTTCTTCTTTTTTAGCTTCTTCTTTTTTAGCTTCTACTTTTGGAGCTTCTTCTTTTTTAGCTTCTGCTTTTGGAGCTTCTTCTTTTTTACCGTCCTCACTGCCTTCTTTTTTTCGATCTTTTTTTGGAATAGCTTTCTGAGGATTATTTCCATTCGCCGGCATAGGCATCAATTCGTTTTCACCTAAAATCCTTGCTACTCTAGTTGTTGGTTGTGCGCCTTGACCCAACCAATACTTTATTCGTTCTGCTTCTAATCCAATTCTTTCCTTTTTTTCCTTTGGCAGTAGTGGATTAAAAAATCCCACTTTCTCTATAAATCTACCATCTCTTGCAAAACGACTGTCTGCAACAACTACTTTATAAACGGGTCTTTTCTTAGTTCCGCCTCTTGATAATCTTAACTTTAACATTCACTCTCCTTCTTTTTTTATTTTAATTGATTAAATAATTCTGGAGGTATTCCTTTGTCAGTCATACCTTTCAGATTACCCTTTGACATCTTTTTCATCATTTCAGACATCATTTTAAATTGTTTTAACAACTTATTGATAGTGGCTGGATCTGTGCCAGAACCATTAGCAATTCTTTTTTTTCTAGAACCATCAATTATCTTTGGGTTCTCTCTCTCTTTTTTTGTCATAGACAATATTATAGCTTCATTCTTTGTAATAATACTCTCATCAATTCCAGCCGCATCCATTTGTGATTTAACTTTTGAAACACCAGGCATAAAAGACATGATGCCTTCTATTCCACCCATTTTTTTCATTTGTCGTAGTTGTGCCAAATAATCTTCCATAGAAAATTGTCCCTTTTTTAAATTCTCTTCGGCCTTTTTAATATTTTCTTCTCCAAGATCTTGAGCCGCTTTCTCTACTAGAGAAACAATATCTCCCATCCCTAAAATTCTATTAGCAATTCTATCTGGATGAAAAACCTCAAGATTATTAATTTTTTCTCCGATACCCAAAAATTTAATTGGTACTTGTGAGATAAATTTCATACTAACTGCGGCTCCACCTCTTGCATCACCATCAGCTCTTGTTAAAATTATACCAGAGAGATTTACAGTATCTTTAAATTCTTTTGCTACGGATGCTGCTACTTGACCAGTCAAAGAGTCAGCAACTAAAAAGGTTTCAGCAGGTTTAATTATATTCTCGATTTGTTTAATTTCACTCATCATTTGTAAATCTATTTGTGTTCTACCTGCTGTATCAAATAAAATTACATCAGCACCATTTAGATTTGCAGCGCTAATTGCTCTTTGACAAATATCAGCAGGTTGTTGCCCTTCAATTATTGGCAAAGTTAAAATATTATTTTGTTCACCTAAAGATTTTAATTGCTCTTGGGCCGCTGGCCTATAAATATCTAAACTCACCATCATAACTCTTTTTTTTTTGTTATTTTCCAAATATTTTGCAAGTTTAGCGGTAGTTGTAGTTTTACCAGAACCCTGCAGACCAACTAACATCATAGGCACTGGTGGTACGGCATTAAGATTTACATCATTATTTTTTTCACCTAATAAAGATACTAATTCGTCGTAAACAATCTTAACAACCATATCGCCAGGAGACGTGGATCTGATGATTTCTTGTCCTAAAGCTTTAGGTTTAATTTTTTCAATGAACTCTTTTGCAACATCAAGTGATACGTCAGCTTCTAATAAAGCTTGCCTAATGGATCTAAGACCTTCGTCAACTTGACTCTCGTCAAGCGAAGGTGCTTTTTTTAAAGAGGAAAAGACTTCCTCAAATTTATTTGTCAAATTTTCAAACATATTTATTTCACCCAGCAGTAATCGCACTAGTGGGCGAACCCTCGCTGACTAGTGTCGATCTCTTTGTTTCCAAAGACACCGCAAATTTAACGTTTTTGCGGAAACTGCCACAAACTATAATAGAGGTTCAAAAAGTCAATAAATAAGTTAAATAACTATATATGGAGATTAGAGCTTTTAAAATGGATGGATTAGGTAATGATTTTGTCATCATTGATAATAGACAAAAAATTACCAATTTAACTAAAGATCAAATTATAAAGATTTGTGATAGAAATTTTATTGGTTGTGATCAATTAATATTTATTGAGTCCAGCAAATCAAGTGATGCGAATTTAAAATTTTTTAATTCTGATGGAGGGGAGTCTGGTGCATGTGGAAATGGCACTAGATGTGTTGCAAAATTAATCTCTGAAGAAACAAAAACTGAAAAGATCATTTTATCTACTTTAAATGGAAATTTAGAGTCAAAAATTTTAGATAAAAATCTTGTTACAACTGAAATTGGTAAAGCTAAATTACAATGGAACGAAATTCCTTTATCGGAAAAATTAGATACTAAAAATTTGAATATTAAAATCACTGATTTAAATAATAAAGAACATTTGGGTGGTACTGCTGTTAATGTTGGAAATCCACATATTGTTTTTTTTGTAAACGAAATTGAAAATTTTAATATTGAAAAAATTGGACCAGAAATTGAAAATCATAAAATTTTTCCAGAAAAATGTAATGTTACAATTGCTAAAATAATTAATAAAAATTTGATTAAAGTAAAAGTATGGGAGAGAGGGGCTGGGCTAACCAAAGCATGTGGAACAGCTGCATGCGCAACTGCATTTGCTGGTAAATTAAATAATCTTAATGAAAATAAAACAGACATAGAATTTCAAGCAGGTAAGTTATCAATTCTTATAGATGATAGAAATTCAATTCACATGAAAGGACCCGTTTCAGAAATAAAAGAAATTGAAATCAAACTATAATGGGAATTTTTGATAAATTTAAGAAAGGTTTCAAAAAAAGTGCATCCGCACTAACATCTGGATTAAAAGAAATAATAATAAAAAAAGAGATTGACGATAAAAATTTAGATAAAATTGAGGAGTTTTTAATTGAGTCTGATGTTGGTGTCGAGGCTGCATCCGAAATTAGAGAAATCATTTCAAATAAAAAAATTGATCCAAACAAAGATCTCTCAACTGAGATAAATCTTATTCTAAAAGAGTACATTGTTAATTTAATGAAACCTTTAGAAAATAATTCTTTTTTTGAAAAAAAAGATAAACTCAACGCAACTTTAATCTCAGGAGTAAATGGTGTTGGTAAAACAACAACTATTGGTAAAATAGGTAAAATATTAAAAACTAATGGCAACAAAGTTATGTTTGCTGCTTCTGACACATTTCGGGCAGCTGCTATTGAACAATTAGAAAATTGGGCAAATAAAATTGACGTAAAATTAACTAAATCATCTCAAGGTTCTGATCCAGCATCGGTGGCATACAAAGCAGTTGAGGAAGCAATCAAAAATAATTTTCACCAAGTTTTAATCGATACTGCTGGAAGACTACAAAATAAAAAAAACTTAATGGAAGAATATAAAAAGATAGCCAATGTAACAAAAAAAATTGACCAAGATGCTCCTCACAATATTATTTTAGTTTTAGATGCAACATCAGGACAAAATGTGATTAATCAAGTGGAGGAATTTAACAAAATTATTCCTTTAACTGGTTTGATCATGACCAAATTAGATGGAACAGCCAAAGGTGGTATTCTGCTGGCAATTGCAAAAAAATATCAACTACCTATTATTGCTTTAGGCTTAGGTGAAAAAGAAGATGATTTAGAATTATTCAATGCAGAAAAATTTGCTGAGGCTTTTACACAAGTTAGTTAATCAAATTACTTGAAATTAAAGGTTTATAAATACTGCACTCATAATTATCTTTAAATTTATAATGCCCACAATCCTTAGAGAACGAAGAAATAATAAAATCAAATTTTCCCGTAGTCGGATAGAGTTCAAGTTTCTTATTAAAAATATCGTATTTGAAATTAGCATTTAAACTTTTTACTGCACTAATCATTACGAGGGTTTTATCATCTTTTAAAAGGTAATAGGCAAAATCATCTGGAAATACGGGAAAGTTATATTCCGTTAAATGAAACTTGGCTTGAGAGGGAAACCAATCATAAGAGATTAATGGTGATGAGGACTTTGTTGAATAATTATAGATATAAAGATCTTTTGGGTAATCATTTATATAATTACTCTCTTCACCTTTGGCCAAAATAGATTTCTTTCGTGTCTTAAAATATAGTGCAAATTTTTTATTGTGTGAGTCCATATGGTCTATATGAAATAAATCATCAGGATAAAATGAATTATCTTTTGAGAATGCAAAACTTTTTAAAGTTAATAATAAAATTGTGATCAAAAAAAAAATTTTCACTTTTTTACCGTAAAATTAAATCTTGAGCACTATTTGTTTAGAATATGGCCTAATTTAAATTAATTAAAAATGAATTTAATGTTTTTATAAGATTCTCATCATACTCCATCATATGATTGTCATATTTGGTAAAATAAGAATATTTAGGTTCATTAGCTATTTCGAACATCTTTTGACCCATCTCAAAAGGGACTATTTGATCTTTTTCACCGTGCATTATCAAAATTGGAGACTTAACATTTTTAATTTTATTTTTATTTTCAAATTTATCTTTGAGTAAAAGACCAACGGGTATATATGGGTAAAATTTTTTAGCAGCGTCAATCATTGACGTAAATGGAGTTTCTAAAATTATACCCGCAAAATTTCTATTTTGGGATAAATGTGTTGCAACTCCTGTTCCTAATGACTCTCCATAAATTACTATATTTTTTTCATCAACACCTTTTTTCATCAACCATCTAATTGCACTTTCACCATCCTCATATAATCCAATTTCTGATGGTTTACCCTCATTGCCACTAAAACCTCTCCAGGCAACTATTAAAAAATTAACACTCATGTCTCTAAAATGATTCAATTTATGAATTCTATTTTCTAAAGATCCAGCATTCCCATGAAAAAATAAAATTGTTTTATTTTTTCTTATATCTTTTTCATGATACCAACCTAACAAACCTAATCCGTCTTGTGTTGATATTTCAACCTCTTCAATAATAACTGAAAGTTTATCGTTAAAATAATTATTTTCATCAGGATGGTACATTAAATTTCTTTGATAAAAATAAAGAAATGCCAGAAGAAAAAGGTAAACTAAAATTATTAGTTGTAAAAATGATAACAAATTATTCCTAAACTTTTTTAACATTATTTTTCTTAGCTAAATATACGCCAAAGAAAACTAAAATGGTTCCAATAATATGAAAATTCTCAAATTTTTCGTCAAATAAAAAGTATCCATAAATTGCTCCATAAACTGTAAAAACATAAAGCGTAAAGCCAGTCAATGATGCACCTAATTTTTTCTGAGCTATAGTATAAAGAGTAAAAGCAATTATCCCTGGTGATATAGCTGCAAAAATTACCCATAAATAGAATTCTGTTGCAAAAATAGTCTCTTTATAAAATAATTCCTCACCAACGTAAAAAGGTAACAAGCTCAATGCACCAAAAAAAGAAATCATAGTAAATCTATCAAAAATTTTTAATTTAGATTTCCAATAGAATAAATAAATTGAATATAAAGCCCATCCAATTGCGGCAGCTAACATCCACAAATCACCAATTGTAAATTTTAGATTAATCAATAAGTCAAAATCACCTTTAATAATGATGATAAGTACTCCGATCAAGCAAGTAATTAAGCCAATTATCTTTGTTGAATTTATTTTCTCATGAAAAAAAAAATATGAGATTAGAATAATAAAAACCGGAGAGGATGTGTAAATTATTCCCATATTGATAACGGTTGTTGTCTCACCAGCTAAAAAAGGGAAGGCGCCACACACACCACATCCCATTGATCCTAAAAAAAATAATTTTTTATATTCCTTTTTAATTATATGAAAATTATTTTTTAAAGTTACATAAGTGAATGGTAACAAAATTAAAAAAACAACTGTCCAACGCCAAAATGCAAGTGAAATAGGTGGAACAAATTCAACACCACCCCTAGCTACAACTAGGTTACTAGCCATAAAGATTGGTTGTATAAATAATAATGAGAATGAGAATATATCTGTCTTAATATTTTTCAATTTAATTGATACTAATCTTTATCAAAGAAGGCTTCGTATATCATCATGATGATTGCTGCACCCATTAAAAGATAAACTGGGATAACATCCAAAAAGCCTATCATCATTGATCTCGTTAGAGTTGTTGCTAAACCAATTAAAAAGAAAACTGCAAAAGATAATCCTATGATTGTAGTAATTTTATTCATTTTATTCCTGACATTCTTTCTCTAACCAATTAGCAACTCCTAAAAATCTATGATCATCATATTTATTGCCAATTAATTGAACACCTAATGGTAAATTATTTTCTCCCTCAAGTAAAGGTAACGAAATACATGGCGTCCCAAGATAAGACCAAACTTTATTAAATTCCGCTGTTCCTGTACTTTTTAAACCTGTGGGCGCAACACCCGGACTAGCTGGCGACAATACTCCATGATAATCCTCAAAAACTTCTTGGTATGACTCATAACTTCTTTTTATAAAATCAATTGCCTCTGCATATTCTTTGGCCGAATATTTATTTCCTCTTGTGATTGCATCTTGCATATACTTAGACAATTTTTTTTTAAATTTTTTAAAATAAACTGAAAAATTATTAGCTAAATCAGTCTCATGAATAATTTGATGGTATTTATGTATATCTTTAAAATAAGAAGGAGTATCAAAAATCTCAATATTTTTTTTAAATGATTTAATGAAGTATTCAAACGACTCTCTAGACTTTTTATCTATTAATTTCCAATGTTCAGTTTTGTAAAAAATAAATTTTGGATCGAATAGAGGTCCTTTTTTTGTCTCAGATAAAATATTTTCTGTTGAGTAATGTATGGTTGCTGGATCAAATTTATCTTTTTTTATGAGAACTTTTGCCAACATAGCTACATCTTCAACTTTTCGTCCAAAAATTCCTATATGATCTAGACTATAAGATGTTCTCAAAACACCATTTCTAGATATTAATCCGTAACTAGGCTTATATCCTACTACTCCACAATAAGATGCTGGTCTAATAATAGATCCACCAGTTTGAGATCCAATTGATGCAGGTGCCATAAAAGAAGCCACAGATGCGGCAGATCCGCTTGAGGAACCACCTGGTGTTCTTGTTTTATCGTGCGGATTTGTGGTTGCCGGAGGTCCTAAATAAGCAAGTTCTGAGGTTGCTGTTTTACCCATTACAATTGCTCCAGATGCATGAAGTAAATCTATTATTTCTGCATTTTGTGAATATGATTTACCTTTTCTTATAACTGTTCCACATTCTGTTGGCATATCAACTGTGCCAATGATGTCTTTAACCGCAATGGGTACACCGTGAAGTGGACCAGTTGGTTTTCCAGATCTTCTATGATCATCAGCCTCAGAAGCTTTTTCCAACAAAACTTTTTTATCGAAATGGGCCCATGCCTTTATATCTTTGTCAAATTTATTTATTCTTTCAATATACTTTTCACAAATATCAACTGAAGTGAGTTGGGCGTCTTTAATCTTGGCTGCAAGTTCTTCAAGACTTAAAGAAAATATATCTGTCATTTAAAAATTAATTTGCAAATAATGTCTCTGGTAACCAAAGTGCTATACCTGGGAATAAATACATTAAAACCATAGCTAAAATCACAATACCTAAAAATGGCATGATTCCTCCAAAGATCTGCATTAATTCTACATTCTTTGATTGAACTCCCTTTAAGTAGTAGGCGGACATTGCCATGGGGGGTGTTAAAAATGAGGTTTGCAAATTTAAAGCAATTAACATTGCAAAGAAATATGGGTTAACTCCAAAAAATTCAACTAATGGTAAAAATATCGGCACAAAAATAATTAATATTTCTGTCCACTCTAATGGCCAACCTAATAAAAATATAATCAATTGTGTAATTACTAAAAATTGCCAAGGCTGTAAATTTAGAGATTTAAAAAAATGTTCAAAAACTTCGTGACCACCAAGGTAAGAAAATACAGAGGCAAATGTCCACGATCCTATGAATAACCACATAATCATTGCAGTTGTTTTAGCTGTTAGAAAGACAGACTCTTTGAAATTTTTCCATTTAAGAGTTTTGTAAAAATATGAGAGCACTAATGAACCAAATGCTCCTACTGCTGCAGCTTCAGCAGGTGTTGCAATTCCAGCTAAAATTGTACCTAGAACTAAAATTATTAGAGAAAATAAAGGTAAAAAAGAGACAAGAACCTCTTTCATGATTACTGCTGTAGGAGGTATTTCCTCTGCGGCAGGTTTTGGTGCTATCGATGGATTTAACCAAGCTCTAAACACTGCATAGGCAATGTAAAGTCCCGCTAACATAAGTCCTGGAAAAATAGCAGCGGCGAATAATCTTAAGGGCGATAGTTGAGCAATTACGGAGTAAACAATCAACATAATGCTAGGTGGAATTAAAATTCCTAAACACCCGCCTGAGCAAATTATTCCAGATGCAAATTTTTTGTCATAACCCGCTTTAATCATAGCAGGCCATGCTAGTAATCCCATTAAAGTAACAACTGCACCGATAATACCTGTAGCTGTTGAAAACAATGCACAAGTAATCAATGCTGCAACTGCCATTGATGCAGGAAGCTTATGAGATGCTAATCTAATTGCAAAAAATAATTTTGCTACGATACCTGCTCTTTCAACCAAATATCCCATAAATAAAAAGAGCGGAACCGCGGTAAGCACATTATTATCCATGACAGTGTATGTATTTTGAACAAAAAGTTGAAATATCCTATTATCAAAGAGATGTTCCATCTTAGTTGGATCAAAGTAAGCATAATATCCAAAACCAAGTCCCATTGCCATTAAAGTGAACGCAATCGGGAAACCTAATAACACGGCAAATAAAAATATACCCATCATCATAATTGCCACTTCAGGATTAGTTAAACTAAATAACATCTTCTTTATTTCCTTCTTGTGAGGTTCTCATTAATACTTTTTCGGTTTCTTCTGCGTCACGTTCAGTTCCTCTCTCTGGCCAACTACCGGTTTTTATACATATGATACATCTGAACACCTCACTTATTCCCTGGAGAGTTAATAAAGTTCCAGACAAGGGTATCAAAGATTTCGCCATGTAAATTTGAATTTGAGCTGGGCTGTTCCAACTTGTTTCTTTAATTTTCCATGCAAGCGCTGCGTATTCGTAACCATAAAAAGCTAATGCAACAACACCAGGGAAAAAGAAAATAAAATACAAAACTAAATCTATCCAAGCTTGTGTTTTTTGAGGAAATAATCTGTAAATAACGTCTCCTCTAACATGCGCTTCAGTACATAAAGTGTATGCACCTGCCATCATAAAAATTGCGCCATACATTTGAAGGCTAAAATCAAAATTCCATAAAGTTGGTGCATTTAAAGCGTATGCCATGAAAACTTCATAGCAAGTTCCTCCCATTAATATTACGATGCACCATGAGAAAGCTTTACCCATTGAGACGCTTAATCTATCTGCAAATTTTATATAAGATCTCATCATAGATATAAACTTTTATTGAATTGTATTGAATTAATCAAATAAAAAAGGGGGCCTAAGCCCCCCTTTAAATTTATTTAAAGTTAATTACAGTTTAACTTTTCCTATTGGACCAAACTCATTTTCGTATGCAAGTTTGTAATTTGGCTGATTCATCAGCAAGTATTTCATCACTCTCTTCGCATATGATTTTTGAGAATCTACGACTTTCTTAAAGAAAGGATCTTTCTTATTGAAGTCACCGATAACTTTATCCCAACCTTTTAATTGTTGAGCTAAAATCTCATCTGAAGTTTGATACACATTTACTTTATGCTCATTCATTAACTTAGCTAAGTCAGCTGAGTATCTTACTAAAGCTTTAAAGTAGTTATCACTGTTTGCGGCATAAGCAGCATTTTTCAATATTGCTTGATGTGCAGGTGATAAACTATTGTATGTTTTTTTGTTAACTGGAATTTCAAACATCTCTTGAGATTGGTGGAAGCTTCCTAAGTGATAATGCTTAGAAACATCTTGCATACCAAATTGAGAGTCTGAAGTCGGGTTGTTAAACTCAGCAGCTTCAATCAAACCAGTTTTCATTGCTGGCTGGATTTCACCACCTGGTAACTGTCTAACTACCATTCCCATTGCAGTCAAAACGTTAGTCGCTAAACCAACAGTTCTGTACTTCATACCTTTAACATCAGATACTTTAGTTACGTTCTTTTTGAACCAACCAAAAGGCTGTGCTGGCATAGGCATATGGAAAAAACCAATGTAATCGAAACCAACTTTTGCAAGTGTTTCGTCATATAGTTTTCTTCCTCCACCATACTCCATCCATCCCATTACTTCTTGAGATGACATTCCGTATGAAGGACCAGTTCCAAATAATGATGCAGCAGGATTTTTACCATACCAATATGCAGTCACCCAGTGACCCATATCTACTACACCGGAACTAACCGCTTGTCCGATTTCTGAAGTCTTTACAACTGCTCCAACTGGTTGAAGATCAATCTGAAGAGATCCTCCAGACATTTCTTTTACCATGTTACAATAGTCTCCAGCCATTTCAAAAAAGATGTTTGCTCCACTAGGCCATGCAGCTTGCATCTTTAATGTAGTTGCTGCATTTGCCTTTACATATGGCATTGCAACAGCGGCTGCAGCTAAAGCACCTGTCTTCGCAGCAGTCTTAAAGAACTTACGTCTTGAAGATGTTTTCACCTTCAATGATTTATTTTCTTTAGTCATTATTTCTCCTATTACAGTTAATTAACTGATGAAGTTAAGCATAGTTTGAGATTGGAGTCTTTCTAAAAAGTAGCGTAGATGTCGCAGAAGTTGAATTTTATTCAATCCAAGGTAGAATTAATTGACTTTATTTTTACAATTTCCAGTTTTAAAAAATTCATCGATGTTATCAATGGCCAAATTAGCCATCGCAATTCTTGTATCTTTAGTTGCGCTACCAAGGTGAGGTAAAATAAATGCTGATTTAATTTTACTATATCCTGGATTTAAGTTTGGCTCATTTTTATAAACATCAAGACCAACTGCATAAATTTTTCTTCTATTTAAAGCATCTATTAAAGCCTCATCATCAACAATGTCTCCTCTAGCTACATTGGTTATTACTGCACCTTTTGGAAAATACTCTACTGTTTCCTTGTTAATCATGTTCTCTGTTTCTTTAGTTGCAGGACAACAAATAGATAAAACATCAGAGACAGAAAAAAGACTTTTTATATCTTTATGATAAACAGCGCCTTGTTCTTTTTCCTCACCAAGTTTGGATCTGTTGTGATAATGAATTATCATTCCTAATGATCTAGCAATTTTAGCAATTTTTTGACCTATTCTTCCCATTCCTAAAACTCCTAATCTTGTTCCCGTTAATTGCTTACCAATTAAATAATCTGCTGACCATTTCCATCCACCTTCTTGAGCTGACTGTATGCCCTCTGCAGCTCTTCTGCATGCACCAAGAATTAAAAGTATTCCTATCTCTGCAGTTGCATCAGATAATACCTCAGGAGTATTTGTAACAACAATACCTCTGCTCTTTGCGGCCTCTAAATCAATGTTTCCAAATCCAACAGCAAAATTCGATATTATCTTGATAGTATCAGGTAGTTTATCAATAGTCTGTTTATCCATTTTGTCAGTGAGTGATGATAAAATTCCATCACACCCATTACTCATTTCAATAACTTTTTTTTGTGAGTACAGCTCATCATTAGTGTTAAATATTGGTTTAAAAGTTTTAACAGCTTTGTCTTCACTTTCTTTAATCAACTTTCTTGTAATTAGAATTTTTTTCATAAAATACCTAAATTCAACTAGTTAAGATCAAATATCTTACCAGGATTCATAATGTTATTTTGATCAATACTTCTTTTAATAGATTTCATTAATGGAATACAGTCACCATGTTCTTTCAATAGATAAGCTTTTTTGTGTAATCCAACTCCGTGTTCACCTGTTATTGTACCATTAAGTTCCAAAGTTTTTTCAATTAAAAGATCACTAAAGTCTCTTATTTTGTTATAGGTTCCCTCTTCTTTTGGATCATAAGGTAAAATTACATGAAAATTTCCATCACCTAAATGACCTACCATTGGAGCTCTCAAACCAAGCTTTTTTGTTTGCGCCTCAGCAAAATTTACACACTCAGTGATTTTGGAAATAGGTAAACAAACATCTGTAGAATAAACTCTCCCATTGTTGATTAATGCTTTAACAGAGTAATAAACATCCCACCTAGCTTTCCAAAGTTTATTTCTTTCCTCTAAATCTTTTGCCCATTTAAAAGAACTTCCATTATTATCCTTTGAGATTTCCTCAACAATTTTTATATTCTCCTTATTTGATCCCTCTGTTCCGTGAAACTCAAAAAATAAAGTTGGGACTGCTTCAATATCTTTTAATTTTGAGTAATTAATACTAATTTCCATCTGATCTTTATTAAGCATTTCAATCCTAGCAATAGGCACACCATATTGAATAACCTGTTGAGCAGTCTGAACTGCGCTTTCTAAAGTAGGAAAGTGACATACAGCTGACATAATACTCTCTGGTATTGGGGATAATCTCAATTGAATTTCTGTTATAATCCCCAAAGTTCCCTCTGAACCAATAAATAAATTTGTCAAATTGTAACCTGCTGAGGTTTTTTTAGTTCTGCTACCTGTATTAATAATATCTCCATTAGGCAAAATTACAGTTAAACCAGTTATTACAGTTTTCATTGTGCCATATTTTACTGCCATGGTTCCCGAAGCTGAAGTCGACGCCATACCACCTATAGCTGCATTAGCTCCTGGATCGATTGGAAAGAAAACTCCGTCCTCCCTTAAATAATCATTTAGCTGCTCTTTAGTTACACAAGCTTGAACTCTACAATCAAAATCCTCAACGTTGACACTCAAAATTTTATTCATTTTTTCAAGACTAATTGTGATTCCCTTGTCATGACCCACAACGTTTCCTTCTAAAGAGGTTCCTGTCCCAAAAGGAACAACTGGGATTTTATGTTTGTTGCAAAGGCTTAATATCTTAGAAACTTCCTCATTAGTTTCAGGGAACACAACTGCCTTTGATAGAATAGGATCATACGTATCTTCACCCCTTGCATAGTTTGCTCTAGTCGATACTGATGTTGAAAACCTACCATTAAAAATCTTTTTTAACTCAGCTTGTACTTGATCGTTCATTGATAAATATTAATAAAAATTTTAGCAAAAATACAGCTTATTTAGTCAGCATTTTCTTTATATTTTCAAGAGCTTGAGAAATATTATCCCTTGATGCTGCAAAACTAAATCTAACGTAATTTTGGCAAGTTTCACCAAAAGCCGATCCAGGAACTATTGCAACTCCTGCTTCATGCATAGCCTTCCTTGCAAACTCTGCACCATTCATACCAGTACCGATTACCTTAGGAAATGCATAGAAAGCCCCACCAGGTAAACTACATTCTACACCTGGTAAATCATTTAAACCTTTATAAATTAAATCTCTTCTTTGAGTAAATTTTTCCATCATTGCATCAATTGAGTCGTCTGGTCCATCTAAAGCAGCAATACCAGCAAATTGAGCAGCAGCATTAACACATGAAACACTATTAATTAATAATTTATTAACATGTTCGACTAAATGTTCTGGCCAAAAGCTCCAACCAAGTCTCCATCCAGTCATGGAATAAGCTTTACTCCATCCTTCTAATACAATTAATCTTTCTCTTAACTCTGGATAATTAAAAAATGTTGGCATTTCTTTTCCATCAAAAATTTGTCTACTATAAATTTCATCGCTAAGTATTGTAACATGAGGGTGCTTCTTCAGACCGTCAGCTAAAACATCTACGTCTTTTTTTTCAACAAAGCTTCCTGTCGGATTATTTGGATTTATTAGAATTAACAGTCGAGTTTTGTCTGTTATCATAGATAATATTTTATCTGGATCAAATTTTAAATCTTTATTTTCTGTTAAGTCATATGGGACAGAAGTTGAACCAGTATAGTTTATCATTGACTCATAAATTGGAAAAGCAGGTGTAGGATGTATAATCTCTGCTCCTGGTTCACCAAAACATTGGATGGCATAACTCATAGTAGGTTTTCCACCAGGCATAATTAGAATTCTTTCAAAATTAATATCTACATTGTAACGTTTTTTAATCCACCTTGTAACAGCTTGACGACATTCTGGGATACCATTTGACATAACATATCCATGATGTCCATCATCTAGTGCTTTTTTAGCAGCCTCAACAACATGTTTAGGAGTTTTAAAATCTGGCTGTCCTAATCCCAAATGAATCATTGGCTTTCCTTGTGCCTCTAATTTTTTTGCTTCTGCAAGAACAGTAAATGCAGACTCTGTGCCTAATCTATCTAAACTTTTTGCTAACTTCATAATTACCCCTCTATTTTCTATAGATTAATTTTGAACTATTCAACTCTTTTAAACTTTTGCAACCCATTAAAACCATATTTCTATAAATCTCATCGTGCATATTTTTAAGTAAATGTTCAACACCTTGCTGACCCCCTGCGGCCAAAGAGAACAAAAACATTTTACCAAAACTACATGCTTTTGCGCCAGCTGCTAATGCTTTTAAAACATGCGTGCCTCTTCTAATACCTCCATCTAGAATAATCTCAAGTTTATCGCCAACTGCATCTGAAATTGCTTTCACTTGATCAAAAGGTGATCTAGAGCCATCTAGCTGTCGACCTCCATGGTTTGAGATCATAATAGCAGTACAACCAATATCAACAGCCTTTTTTGCGTCCTCAACTGACATAACTCCTTTTAGAGCAAATGGTCCATTCCATTTTTTTGCACAATATTCTGCATCTTTCCATCCCATTAGTGGATCATACTGCTCATTAATATACTCAATAACTGATTTTGCAATGTTCGTTCCTTTGTCTGTTTTTTTTTTAACATTTGAGAGTTCAAATTTTTTTCCAGTTAAATAATTAAAAACCCAATTAGGTCTCATTGCAAAACTCATTAAGCTTTTTAATGTAAGTTTTGGAGGTGTTGTAAATCCTGTTTTATGATCTTTTTCTCTGTTTCCAGCTACCAATGTATCTACAGTCAAACACATTGCATCAAATCCTGATCTTCTTGACCTATCAATCAAATCATCTGTGATTGATTTATCTTTATGAACATAAAGTTGAAATAATTTTGGACCACCAGAAATATTGGCTATCTCCTCAATAGAATTATTACTCATCGAAGACATACTATAAAAAGTTCCAAATTTTTCTGCTGCTCTTGCTGATGCTTTGTCACCATCAACGTGATAAAGTCTTTGCATTGCGGCTGGAGAAAGAAAAATTGGCATATCTATTTTCCTTCCAAATAAAGTTGTTGTTAAGTCAGGTTTACCAACATTTGCTAACACATTCGGAACTAAATCACATTCATTAAATGATTCTGTGTTTCTTCTTAAAGTAGCTTCATCATCTGAGCCACCGTCTATGTAATGAAAAATTGGTGATGGTAATTTTTTTTTTGCTAAATTTCTAAAATCTTTAAAATTATAGCAATTTTTTAAACTCACTATGTTCTGAATCTTAAATTATTTCGACTTAAATCACTTATTTTTGTACAGCCCATAAGTTTCATATCACGCACTAGTTCAGCTTTATATTTTTCTAAAGCTCTTTCTACACCTGCTTGACCTCCAGCTGCTAAAGCATAAAGATATAATCTTCCTCCTGAACAAGCCTTGGCACCTAATGATAATGCTTTAAGCATATGTGTACCTCTATGAATCCCACCTTCACAAATTACGTCTAATTTATCACCAACTGCATCAACAATTTCTGCAAGTTGATCAAAAGGCGCTCTAGATCCATCTAACTGTCTTCCACCATGGTTTGATACCATTATACCTGTACATCCTATGTCTGCTGCTCTTTTTGCATCTTCTACACTCATAACTCCTTTAAGAGCGAAATGACCTCCCCATTTAGAACAAAGATTTTCAGCGTCTTTCCAATTCATAGATTGATCCAACATAGTTGAAAAATAATTTCCAATAGATGAGTTAACATCAGTACCTTCTTTAACGAAATCTTGTAAATGAGGTAATTCAAACTTACCTTTTGTAAGATAATTAATTCCCCACATCGGTTTAGTAGCAAAACTAAATAAACTTGCTAAAGTTAACTTTGGTGGAGAGGTAAATCCTGTTCTTAAGTCTCTCTCTCTATTTCCTCCAGTAATAGTATCAACTGTTAAAGCCATAACATCAAATTTTGCAGCTTTTGCTCTTTCCAAGCAAGAGTCATTTAAACCTCTGTCTTTATGAAAATAAAATTGAAACATTTTAGGTGTATCAATCATTGAGGAAATTTCCTCAACACTGACAGTAGCTAAAGCAGAGACACCAAACATTGTATTGAATTTTTTGGCAGCTTTCCCAACTGCTCTTTCACCGTCATAATGAAAAAGTCTTTGTAGTGCTGTTGGTGACAGATAAAATGGTAAATCTAATTTTTTACCAAAAATAGTCGTAGATAAATCAACATCCTCAACACCTCTTAAAACATTGGGTACCAAGTCAACATCATCAAAAGCACTAGTATTTCTGGCGTATGTAATCTCATCATCGGCTGCTCCGTCAATGTAATGAAAAATAGGTGATGGTAGCTTAAGCTTAGCAAGTTTTCTAAAATCAGCAAAATTGTGGCAGTCTTTTAATCTTAATATCATAAATGTTTTTTAAAAGGTTTTAAAAAAATTAAACATATAACTATTTGCCCCAGGATTCTTATCACCTAAGCTAGCATTGGATAAATGGTTGTATGAAAAGCCTAATTGGCTATTTTTTAAAAAATTTAATGAAATTTGAACCTCACTTTTGAATTCCAGTAAGTGTCCAAGATCTTTCCCATCTCCCTGATTATAAAGACCTGGAGTAAAACTAGGTGTAATATTTAATGCTCCCAAAGAATATTGTGCTTGTATGCCGGTATATAAATAAGCCGCACTATCAGCGGTAAACATAAAACCTGTTATAGGAGAAAGATTACCAAGAAAAGTATCTCTATTTAAATCAGTATTTTGGTGTTGGAAACCAATTAAAGTTGATCTCTTTCCATTATCACTAAAATCAAACATACCCGAATAAATATTAAACTTTGTATTATCGTCATTAACTTTAATATCTTCAGCAAAAATTGAGGAAGAAATTAAAAAAGACAATATAACCAAGTAACAAATTCTTAGATGTTTCATAATTTTTTTTTTTTTAATATAACTTTTCTAAGTATTATTGCACCACCAAATACAAACATCAATATCGGCAATAACCAAAGAAAATAGGTGTTTTTATTGAATCCTGGATCATACAAAATCCAATCTCCATATTTATTTTTCAAATAATCGTATATCTGTTTTTCATTTAAACCATCATCTAATTTTTTTTCTACCAAAATTTTTAAGCTATTAGCAAATTCAGAATCTGAGTCGTATACTGATTGTCCTTGACAAATTAAACATCTTAAATTTTTTGTAATTTCGGTTCCTAAATTTTTAGCTTTTAAATCAGAGGAATAAAAATTAATCAAAAAAATAACTGTAATTAAAAGCTTTAAAATATTCATTGGGTCAATTCTTTTATCTCAGAAAATAATTTTTCATTCAAAGGACCAATTATTTTTTTTATTATTTGATTATTTTTGATTAAAAAGCTCTCAGGTACTCCGTATGCACCCCATTCAATTGCTATCGTACCATCATTATCAGAAAAAATTAAATCGTATGGATTATCTAACTTTATCAAAAAATTTTTAGCATTAACAAAATTATCTTTGTAATTTTGTCCAATAATTTTAATATTTTCTTTTTTACTTAAATCCATTAAATACTTATGTTCCTCTTTACAAGGAATACACCACGAAGCCCAAATATTTAATAAATAGAATTCACTCCCTATAAAAATTTGATCTGAATTTATGGTGTCTTTTGAAAAAAATTCTTTTGCTTCAAAACTTGGAATTTTAATTTCTGATTTAATTTCAGGAGTATAAATATTAGAATTTTGTAAACCCTTATAAAAAACATAAAAAGTTATTGAGAATGTAATGATTAAAAATATTGGAAAAATTTTAGTTCTCATACTTTTTTCTGATAAAACTTAAACTACCACTGAAACACAATAGAATTGTAGAAATCCAAATCCAAATCATAAATGGTTTTACTTGATAACGAATATTAAAATAATCTTGATTTTGAACATAATTCATTGTCATAAATTTATCAGTGAACATGTTTGTTTTGATATCTGCTTCACTAGTAACAATATTTGGTTGATTATATATTCTTAATTCAGGTTGCATCACTTCAATTGATCCATTTTGATCCTCTACAGTAAACTTTCCCCGAATGGCTTTAAAATTTTGTTTATTTTCTTGCTCAATGCTTTCAAAATTAATCTTCAAATTTTGATCTTGGTAAGTTTCATTAATTTTTAAATTTGTAATAATTTCAGACGAGAAAATATTATTAAATAAAATACTTAGTATTAAAATGCTAAAACTGAAATGCGCTATTATTTGTGATAGGTTTCTATATTTTGCATGAAAAAAATCTCTAAGAGTAATAAAAAATAAATAAAAAGCTGATGTGATTAAAACTGTATTATAAAGAAAATCAATATCTAAATTTCTTATTATCAACATGGATAAAATTAAAGAAACAATAAAAAATAAAATTAAATAAATTTTGTCTTCGACATCTGATTTAATCCACTTTAGTTTAGGCCCTATTGCCATCGCCAACATAAAAGGAATTAAAAAAGGTAATATTAATTTGTTAAAAAATGGTGGACCTACAGATATTTTTTGAGATGAAATTACTTCTAAAAATATCGGATAAATTGTACCGATTAAAACAACAGATAAAAAATACATCATGAACCAATTATTTACTAATATTGATGTTTCCTTGCTTAATAAATAGAAAGTTTTAGTGTTATTGTTTTCGCTTTTATGAAAAATTAAAAAAATAAAAAAAGATAAGAATATCAAAATAAATAAAAATATTAGAATATACAAACCTCTTTCTGGATCATTGGCAAATGTGTGGACAGAATTTAAAATACCCGACCGAACCAGAAAAGTACCACACATACTTAAGGTAAAAGTTGCAATTGATAAAACAACAACCCACGAGGTAAGAATTAGTTTCTTTTCTAAAACTAGTACGCAATGTAATAAAGTTGTTAGTGCAAACCACGGCATTAAAGATACATTTTCAACCGGATCCCAAAACCAAAAACCTCCCCAACCTAACTCATAATAAGCCCAAATAGATCCAAGTAAAATTCCTAAAGTTAAGAAAATCCAAGAGACTAAAACCCATTTTTTTATATGTGACGCCCACATCTTTGTAATATTATTTGAACAAACTGCTGCAAGTGCCGAGGAAAAAATTATAGAGGTTCCAACGTATCCTAAATATAAAATTGGTGGGTGAATTGCTAATGCAGGGTCTTGCAATATAGGATTTAAACCTAATCCCTCTTTTGGAACCGGAAAAATATGATTAAAAGGATTAGAGGTCTGTATCAGAAAAATAAAAAAACCTACTATAATTATTTGCTGAAATAATAAAGTTAAAATTCTATATTGGTTTGGTTGATTTTTGGATTTCAACAAAAAAACAAATATAAATAATGTTAAAACTAACAACCATAGTAATAGACTTCCTTCATGATTGCCCCAAGTACCAGAGATTTTATAAAAAAGAGGCTTAGTCGTGTGGGAGTGATTAAAAACTGTCTCATTACTAAAATCAGAGTTTACAAAAGATAAAATTAAACCTGAGAAACTTATTATCACGAATAAAAGTTGTAAGAAGACTAATGATATTACTTTAATATCAAGATTTTGAGTGTCATTAAAATTTTTAATTGAAAAGAATATAACTAGAATTGAAATACCAACACCAAAAATTAAAGAATAATATCCAATTAAGCTTGACATTTTATTTCTCCTCTAAAGCAGCCTTAACTTCGGGAGGCATATAATTTTCGTCATGTTTAGCTAAAATTTTAGTTGCCGAAAAAAAATTTTCATCTTTTAAAAATCCTTCTGCAACAACACCTTTACCTTCTTCAAAAAGATTAGGTATTAGTCCTGAATAAACAACATTAATTTCACTTTTAAAGTCTGTGATAACAAAACTTAATTCTTTATTTACAATAGAAATCGAGTCAGTTTTTACCATTCCTCCAATTCTAATCTTTTTCTGCTGCTTTTCAGATAAAACTTTTACCTCAGACGGAGATTTAAAATAAATAACATTTTCTTCCAAAGATTTTAGAATAAGAAATACTGTCAAACTTAATGTAACAATAATTAAGAAAACAAAAAAAAATCTTAGTTTAACTTTACGACCATACATGGCTTAAAAAGTTAAATTGTTGAAGTGTTGGACAAAATCTCTCTATTAATTCTTTGTAGTTTAGCAGAGGCAGCTCTTTCAGCGTTTAGGTTCCCAAATTTAGCTATAAACTTATTTTTTTCTTTTACATACTGATTCTTAGTAACGACATATAAAGAAATAAAACTTAAAAAAGTAAAAGCAAATGAACTCCAAACATAAATTCCATATCCACTCATATAAAATATTTCAGTAATCATAATCTGTCTAAACCCTTGTTTTTTATTTTTATCAGTTCTGTATTATATTTCATTAAAAAAATTAACAACGAGAATAGGGCAAATGCCGCAGTCATAATCATCAAAGGTACCAACATTGAAGAATGAATTGTAGATTTTGACAAAATATTTATTGATGCTGGCTGATGAAGTGTATTCCACCAATCTACAGAGTACTTAATAATTGGAACATTTATTATTCCTAAAACTGTTATGATTGAGGTAATTTTAAAAACTTGTTCTTTTTTATCATAAATTCTCCAAGCCATTAAAAACATTAAATAAAAAAGTGCAAGAATTAACATAGAAGTAATTCTAGCATCCCAAGCCCACCATGTTCCCCATGTTGGTTTACCCCAAATAGATCCTGTGACTAAAGCAATAATATTAAAGATGAAACCTGATGGAGCTAAACTTTTAGCGATCAAAAAAAAGTTTTTTAATTTAAAAATATAACCAGTTACTGATAAAAATGTAATTGAAGAAAAAATTCCAAGTGCTAACCATGCTGCGGGTACATGAACATACATAATTCTAACAGTATGACTTTGCAAATAGTCCTCGGGGGACAATAATAAAGACTCAATAAGACCGATAGTCAAAACGATTACAAGTAGATAAAGGACATATCTCGGGGCTTTGGAAGTGATTGAAAATATTTTGTTTGGTTCAAAGTGTTTAAACATATAAAGATGTATACTAATTCATACGCTGAATATAATGTGAAAAATTATCCGATCAAGAATGCAGAGGGAGATAATAACGAAGGGTAAAACTTTAGCATCCTTGATCGAATTATATTATTTTTAGAAGGATCGTGTGTCTAAGTTTTGAGCTAATTGTGTTTAAAAAATGAATTTTAGTTAGATTGCTTGAAATAACTTGAGCCTTTTTTACCAGAAAAAATTTCCTCTATAAGCGGGTGTTTTATGGGCTCATTAGAATCGTCTACTAATAAATTCTGCTCTGAGACATAGGCCTCATATGTAATTTCATCATTTTCAGCCAATAAATGATAAAATGGTTGATCTTTTCTTGGTCTAACATTTTTCGGAATAGACTGATACCACTCCTCAGAATTATTAAATTCAAAATCAACATCATAAATTACACCTCTAAATTCAAAGTGTTTATGTTTTACAATGTCACCAATTGAAAATTTCGCTTTTTGAATTGCCATTAAAGAGAGTATGGGTATTTAAAAATAAAAATCAATAGGAAAAAATATAAAGTTTTTGTTAAATTTTATTTATGTTAATATCTTTTTTGTGAATAAATCCTTAATTAAATTTCTTACAGATTTTGGACCGCTTATAATTTTTTTTTACTACTATTACGATAGTGACAAAGATTTAAAGATTGCGATACCACCTTTCATAATTGCAACTATTATCGCACTAATAATTATGTGGATGCTAGAGAAAAAAATTCCTAAAGTTCCTTTAATTAGTGGAATATTAATTACATTATTTGGTGGACTGACTATCTATTTTGATAATCCAGTTTTCATTTATATTAAACCAACTATTATAAATATCTTATTCGGATTATCTCTAATATTTGGTAGATATTTTACAAAAGAGCCTGTGCTTAAAAAAATTATGGGTGGTTCAATTTCATTATCAGATACAGGCTGGGAAATATTGAATAAAAGATGGATATATTTTTTCTTTGGATTAGCAGTTTTGAATGAGTTAGTATGGAGAACTCAAACTGAGGAGTTTTGGGTTAACTTTAAAGTATGGGGCTTATTACCTATCACATTTATTTTCACTGCTTTTCAGATCAGTTTAATTAATAAATATAAAATTAATGAATAACAATTTACGATTAATCATAAATAATACACACAATAAAAGCATCGATGAAAAATATTTTTTTGAAAAAAACGAACTTAAAATAATTCTGGATTTATATGCTAAAATGGTTTCTGAAGGATCTTGGAAAGATTATGGATTAAATATTTCCAGTAGACAGGTTGGGTTTAGTGTTTTTAAGAATGCTGCTGAAAATGCTCTATATAAAATCTGTAAAAATTTTAAACCAAAAAACAAAAATTTAAGATATTTGATTACTGATACAAATGGCAAGATTTTAAAAAATTCTGACAATCTAAGTAATTTGCTGAAAAATACTAATTGGAAAAAACTTTCAGATTAACGTTATCTTCTTTGACCAAAAAGTCTAAGAAGCATTATAAATAGATTTATGAAATCAAGATACAAGGTTAAAGCACCCATTACAGCCTTTTTACCCATTAATTCACCAGTATCACTTGCTACATACATATTTTTTATTTTTTGTGTATCATAAGCGGTTAATCCAACAAATATAAGCACACCTAAAATTGAAATAACAAAATACATCATAGATGACTTCATGAAAATATTTACCAATGAAGCAATGATAATTCCAATCAATCCCATCATCAAGAAAGAACCTAATTTCGTTAAGTCTCTTTTTGTTGTATATCCATAAATGCTCATCGCACCAAAAGTTGCTGAAGATATGAAGAAAACTCTAGTTACACTCAAACCAGTATACACTAATAATATTGATGAAAGAGATAATCCCATTAATGCAGCAAAAACCCAAAAAGTAGTTTGTGCTTTTCCAGCACTCATTTTATTTATTCCAAAACTCATGTAAAACACAATTGCTAATGGAGCTAACATTACAACCCATTTCAATCCGGACATATAAATTGCTGAACCAAAACTCGTTAATGCAACAATAGAACCACCTGCATCAGTTACTACCGACATCTTAAAGGATAATAAAGCTACAATCCCAGTTAAAAGAACACCGGTTGCCATATAATTGTAAACTTTTAGCATATAGGCTCTTAAGCCTTCATCCATAACCGCAGTTGTCTCTTGCGCTGCAGCTTTTGCTCTTGCTAAAATTCCTTTTTTATCAAATTCCATAATTGATATAGATATATAGTCTTTTACTAATTATTCAAGATACCTTAAAAGATTAATAAATATTAACACTTTAAAACCACAATGAATTACAAAAAATTAGGTAATACTGATCTTGACGTTAGTACAATTTGTCTCGGTACAATGACCTGGGGAGAACAAAATACAGAAGAAGAAGGTTTCGAGCAAATGGACTGGGCATTAGATCATGGAGTAAACTTTTGGGATACAGCAGAAATTTATTCAATTCCCATGAGAAAAGAAACTTATGGTGAAACAGAGAGAATAATTGGAAACTGGTTTAAAAAAACAAATAAAAGAGACAAAGTTGTAATTGCTACAAAAGTCTGTGGAAATACCTCAAATAAATATATTCGGGGTGGTGGAAATAATTTTGGAAAAAAGAAAATTTCAGATGCTTTAGAAGAAAGCCTTAAAAGGTTAAAAACAGACTACATAGATTTATATCAACTTCATTGGCCTGAGAGAAATACTAATTTTTTTGGAAAACACGGTTACGAGCACGATGAAAACGATAATGACTGGACACCATTTGAGGAAATACTTAAAAGTCTAGAAAATTTTATTAAGCAGGGAAAAATTAGATATGTAGGTTTGTCTAACGAGACAGCATGGGGTTTGTCAAAATTTCTTGAAATCTCTAAGTTAAAAAATCTTCCTAAAATGATGTCTGTTCAAAACCCTTATAATTTACTAAATAGATCTTATGAAGTTGGATTAGCAGAAATTTCAGTAAGAGAGAAAAGTGGATTGTTAGCCTATTCACCACTAGCATTTGGTTACTTAACGGGAAAATATAGGAATAATAATTTGCCTGAAAAATCAAGAATGAAACTATTTAAAGATTTTACAAGATATAAAAACGAAAATGGTCAAAACGCAATTGAGGAATATTATAAAATATCAAAAAAATTTAACGTTGATTTTACCCAAATGTCTTTAAAATTTTGTGAGATTCAGCCTTTCGTAACAAGTGTAATTATTGGAGCAACGACAATGGAACAGTTGAAAACAAATATAGAAAGTGTAAATGTAACTCTATCAAGTGAAATGCTAAATGAAATTAATAATATTCAAAAAAAATACCCAAACCCATGCCCATAATTAAAAAAACTTTATTATTGTCTTTATTTTTTATTTTTTTTTCAATTACAAAAACCCTAGCTGAAGATCTCAAAAAAATTGGAAAATATAAAGATTGGGAAACCATAGTGCTAGCAGAAACATCGGGTAAAGTTTGTTTTGCTCAATCCTCACCAATTTTACAATCTCCAAAAACAAGTAAAAGAGATGCAAGGCTGTTTGTGACATTCAGACCAGGTGAAAAAATTACTAATGAAATAAGCACTACCGCTGGATATGAATTTAATAAAAATAATACTGTTCTTGCAACATCTGGAAATAACAAATTTAAATTTGATATCAAACAACAAGGTTTTGCTTGGATGACCAGTAATAAAAAAGAAAAAATAATGGTTAGGGTTATGAAAAAAGGTTCTAGAATTATGGTTACTGGTTATAACGAAAAAGGTTCTCAAACAATTGATCATTATTCATTATTAGGTTTCACTAAAGCTTATAACACAGCGAAAAAAGCTTGTAGTTAGTTAATGACACAAAACAGAAGAATTGTATTAGCTTATTCTGGAGGACTAGATACCTCCATAATACTTAAATGGCTTCAAGAAAATTATAATGCCGAAGTAATCTGTTACACGGCTGATATTGGTCAAGTGATAGATAAAAAAAAGATAATCAAAAATGCTAAAAAATTTGGGGTAAAAAATATTATAATAAAAGACTTAAAAAATATTTTTGTTAAAGATTATGTTTTTCCGATGATCAGAGGTCACGCGATTTATGAGGGCGTATATTTATTGGGTACCTCAATTGCAAGACCTTTAATAGCAAAAGATCAAATAAGAATTGCAAAAAAATATAAAGCTTATGCAGTATCTCATGGAGCCACCGGTAAAGGAAATGATCAAGTAAGATTTGAGCTTGGCTATCATTTTTTTGGTCCAAAGATTAAGATAATAGCACCCTGGCGAATTTGGAATTTAAGATCTAGAACAGATCTTATTAAATATGCAAAAAAATACAAAATACCGATACCTAAAGATAAAGCAGGTTCCACACCTTTTTCTGTTGATGATAACTTGTTTCATACCTCTACCGAGGGAAAAGTTTTAGAAAATCCTAAAAATTCTGCTCCAGAAATTATTTTTCAAAGAACGGTTTCTGCAGAGAAAGCTCCTAATAAGCCTACATTTATATCCATAAATTTTAAAAATGGAGACCCAGTTGGTATTAATGGAAAAAAATATAATCCTGAGAAAATTTTAACAAAACTTAATTTAATAGCTGGTAAAAACGGTATTGGAAGAGTTGATTTAGTTGAAAATAGATTTCTTGGTATAAAATCTAGAGGAGTTTATGAAACACCTGGTGGTACACTTCTTATTCATGCACATAGAGCTATAGAGTCTGTAACATTAGACAAAAACACAATGCATAAAAAAGACTCCATCATGTCTAGATATGCAGAATTAATTTACAATGGATATTGGTTTTCAAAAGAAAGGTTTAAACTTCAAAAAATCGTCGACCTCAAAAGAAATAAAGTAAATGGAACTGTAAAACTTAAGCTTTATAAAGGAAATATTATTACTCAATCAAGAATTACAAAAAGTAAAGCATATTCAATGAAAAAGGTTTCATTTGAGGAAAATAAATCCTTCAATAAATCTAACGTTGAAAAATTTATAAATTTTCATAAAAAAAAATTAAGATAACTCAAGAAAAATTGACAATTTTTTACATTGTCAATTCTGAAAAAAAACATAACTTAGTTTTATGGACAATTTAAAAAAATGGATGCAAGACTCAGCCAATATATTGTTTGATGATAGTAAAAATGATTTAAGATCACTACCTAAGGCTGTTAGATTACAAATATTACTAGTCCTAAGTTTTATATGGACAACAGTATTTAGTTTGTATGTATTTTCATATACGACTTTTGCTTTTGGCTGGGCTGGAACATACTTGGCACATATCGGCCTTATATTTGCAGTCTATATGACATTCAAACAATTCCATAAAGCTGAGGAAAAATCGACCAGCGTCTTTCAAACAAAAAATTTTGATCCATTTAAAATTATGGTTATTGTATTTGTTATAGTGTTTATTTTTGTTTTTTCTAAGGGTATTGAAGTTTTAACAAATACTAACTCGTATACTATTCCATATGATGGTCCATCAAAATCAGTGTTTGAAAAATGGTTGCCATTTAGTAAGGACAAATAATGGAAAAAATAGCTAAGAATCTACAACTTATACTAATGTGCATTATTTTAATAAGCACAGTAATTGCTGTAGGTATTGAAATTTATAAAATGTATCAAAACATGTCTGTAACGTTAGCTGACTTGTTATTAATGTTTCTTTATTTAGAAGTTCTTGCAATGGTTAGAGTTTTTTGGAACCAGCAATCAATCAGTATTACGTTACCACTACTAATAGCAATTACTGCACTTGCTCGATTTATTATTCTTCAAGGTAAAGAGATGGACCCTACTGCATTGGTTTATGAGGCAGTTGCAATAGTTTTAATTGCTGGTGCTATTGTAATCTTGAGATTAAGACATAGTGATAAATTAGGTCTTAAGAAAAAAAAATCTAAATAGTTTTAAATGAATTTTGAACCCTCAAGGGCTAAGGCCTTAGATCGATTAGAAAGTTTTGTTGAAAACAATCTTACAGAATATTCAAAGCTTAGAAATTTTGATTTTGGTCCAGATAAAAGATCAAATGTTTCTTGTTTGTCACCATATGTAACTCATGGAATTGTTAATGAACAAGAGATCATTAAAAAATCTCTAGGTAAATTTTCTTTTTCAAAAAATGAAAAATTTATACAAGAAGTATTATGGCGCACATATTGGAAGGGCTGGCTAGAATTAAGACCAAATGTTTGGTCAGATTATTTAACAGAATTAATTAAAATTAAGGAAAATTTAAAAAATAATCAAAATTATAAAAATGCAATTGAAGGAAAAACAAAGATAGATTGCTTTAATCAATGGGTAATCGAACTAAAAGAAAATAATTATTTACACAATCATACAAGGATGTGGTTCGCCAGTATTTGGATTTTTACTCTAGAATTACCTTGGCAATTAGGTGCAGAATTTTTTATGCAACATCTATATGACGGCGATGCTGCGTCTAATACTCTTGGATGGAGATGGGTTGCTGGAGTTCAAACACAAGGAAAACATTATTTGGCGAGCGAATGGAACATTAAAAAATTCACTGCTAACAGATTCAATAATATTAATTTAAATGAAAATGCTCCTCCAAAAGTATCTGAAAAAACTTACTCAATAATAAAACAAGATTTTAGTAATCCTCAAAATATTGAAGATAAAAGTCTATTAATTTTTGATAATAATCTTGCTTTTGAAATTACTGATTTTCAAAATTACAAATTTAAAAAAATTTATTTAATTTCAAATGAAAATAATAATAGATCTATTAAGCTGAGTGAAAAAGTTGTAAAATTTAAATCCCTTTTAATTGAAGACCAAGAACAAAGGTTAAAAGCCAAGTCTATTGATTATGAGGTGGTCAATATAAGTAAAATAAAAGATATTCAAAACTGTTATGGTTTATATCCCTCAGTTGGTGAAAATTTAGATTATTTAAATTTAAATAACTCAAAAATAACTTTTTTATATAGAAAACTTGATCAGTATTCTTGGCAATATTGCAACAAAGGTTTTTTTAATTTTAAAAATTATATTCCAAAAATAATTTCAACTTTCAATTAAAACCACCTAAACATTCCGATAATTCCTGCCGTTGCGTAAAAAAATTGTAAAAATAATATTCCTCTATGACCACCTCTATACGCCCAAATTCCAATTAAAATTGCAGATAAAAGTAATAAGCAAAAACCAAAAAATTCAATACCAATATTCATAGCTACGAATAATGAATATAATATTGCTGTTATAACTCCTGCCCATTCAAAAATCTTATTATCCATAATTTTTATCTCGCAAGTTTAATAAAAATATCACCCATGCCTGCCTCTAAATTCTCTATGGGTGTATTATTTCTAAATTCACAAAATCTACCAGTTATCTGATGACTTTTCACAAAATCTATCTCATCTTTTCTGCAGCTTTTACCGTCATGCAATAAACCAATTACTATTCGGCCATTTAAATCATAAACTTGTTTGTTATTTATTTTCTCTCCAACACAAAAATAATCTTTATTAACCCTATTTGGAAAATCTTCTTTGTTGCAGGGATTTTTAATTGTAAAAACAAAAAACTCCTTGATGCCGTCTTTAAATTTATATTTCATCCTTTCGACTTCAGAATATTTCATAATATCACAAGAACACGGAATACAACATTTATAGTAATTACCACAAATTTTATTTTTAGTTCCTCTCTCACTGATAAATAAAAAATCAGGGTCACTATTGGGATCGATCAAAGAACCAGAAACAGCACAATAAAGTTTGTTATATTCAATGAAATCTTCATAATTTATGTCTTTATCAATTATATGTTTGAAGAATTTTGGACCAGCAGCATTTCTGTTGCTGTCGGGAAAGATTCTAGACCAATCTGTTATTAAATCTTTATAATAATTTTTTTCCACTGAATTTGAAATATTGGAAAAAGATAAAGTAAAGATAGAAATAATTACAAATCTAAAGATAGCTTTTGAAAAATTCATAGATTTAATTAATTTAAAAAAATTTTTATTATTTGTCGCACTTAATTTACTTTCAAATTATAAATTTAAAGTTATTAAAGTCCAATGAAAAAATTCCACACAATATTTTTAACACTTGCCATGATGATTATCCCATCGATAACATTTGGAAATGTAATTGATAAATTAAACGAAACCGGTAAATTTACAAAATTAAACGAAACCTTAATGAAATCAGGATTAAGTGAGAATTTAAAAGGTGAAGGACCATTTACTGTTTTTGCACCTTTAGACGACGCATTTGCAGCAATTAGTGCACAAACATATTATGGTCTGTTGAGAGAGGAAAACAAAGATAAACTTGTAAAAATTTTGGGACGACACGTTTTTTCAAAAAAAATTCCTTCTTCAGAAGTTGCAGGTGAAATTAAACTCAAAGCAATTAATGGTGAGGAAATAACTATAAAAAAAGTTAATGGTATAGTTTATATAAATGAAGCTGAAGTTGTAACTGCTGATGTTGAAACTTCTAATGGTATAATCCATTTTATAAATAGAGTTCTTCAGCCCTTAAACTAGTTATTTTTGTTTTAAAGTAATTGTTTGATTTAGATTTTTTACCGAGATTATTTTAGTTTTTCCATTTGTCCATCTAACCTCTATTTTTATACTCTTTTCATTTTTTCTAATACCATAATGAGCTACTGGTTCCATTTGGCATAGATACCCTGAACCAGAGTCAATTGTTTTTGAATGTTTTCTTAAATTTGAAATCAATGTTACTGTTGCTCCTCTTGCGGGTGCCCCATATTTATTTAGCGGTCTAATCCTTAAATATTTGTGTTCAGGATTTACCTTTGCTTTATACAAAGACAATGGCTGATCTCTGCTTTCTCCGTGGGAAACTAACAATTCTAATATGCCATCGTTATCTATGTCAGCAACTGCTGCTCCAGTTCCATATCCATCTGGTTCTAAACCAATATCGAGAGGTATTTGTTTTACCAAACCATTCTCTAAAATTCTAAAAAGTTTGTTGGGTTCACCAATATTATTCAAGAATATTTCATCATAACCATCATTATCTAAATCAGCTGAAATAACAGTTCTTATTCTTGACGGCTCATCAAAAGGTGGCTTTGCTATATCCTCAAAAATATCATTTTTAAGTACATATGCTCTGTGAAATCCTCCCCAATTTCCATTTAAAATATCAAGTCTTCCTCGGTAATAAATATCTGACAAAGCTGTACCTCTCCCATTTTGAAGGACGTCTTGAACTCTATATTCGTATGCGACATCTAAAAATTTACCCTCTTCATTTTTGTATAAAAAATTTGCTCCTCTCTCATTGGCTGCAAATATATCAATTTTATCAGAAATGATGTGTCCAGCCACGACAGCACGTCCACCTGTAACTTTGGCCAGATTCAATTGAACAGATTTATCGACTATTATGTCGTCATTATATTCGTAATATCTTGTGGGTCCTCCGTAGTTAGCAACATATACACCATAATTGCCATCTCCTTTTCTATCAACACAAACAACTGACCTCCCAGCAGTTAAATTGAGATCTTTTTGATTTTTCTCAATTTCAAATAAATCAATAAAATTATCCCTCTCTAAGTCTATCAATCTATCTGAATATTTTTTTGTTCCACTATATGTGTCGGTGTTGAGAAAATATATTTCCTCATAACCGTCTCTATCTATATCGCATGCAGCAACACCAATTGTTCTTCTAAATTCATCAGAAAATTTTTTTTGATTTACAATATTAATCAGTTTTCCATTCTCATATGATAAAGCTAAATTCAGATAACCAAATCCAGTAACTATAAAATCAAATTTTCCATCTTGATTTACATCGGTGACGGAAACTCCATAACTAAGTCTTTTAGGATTCTCAACTATTTGGCTTGTTATATCTTCAAAAAAATCAGCATTCAGATTATTTGGGATTAATAGAAAAAACAAAACTACTAATTTCTTTAAATAATTAATTATTCTAATTTTCATTTTTTTTACTTTTATACTTTTTCATCCAATCACCAAATATTTTTATAGCACCTTCCATATCCCTAGTTTTGTTAGGATGGTTCTTTGCTCTACCCAGCATGGTTGCAATAACATTTACCTGATACTTAATTGAACGATTTTTAATAGTTCTAATTGTGTAAAGAGCTTTTTCTTTGTTTTTGAACCCTAGCCCATGAGTAGTAGTTTTAGGATTATAATCTGAATACAGCGATAAATTTATAGGTTTAGATTTTTTACTTAATGACATTTTGTCTATAATTTTAAAGATTGTTTTATGATTAAGTTTATTCATCTTTTTTTTAGATTTGCCATCAAAACCAATTAAATCTATTGATGATTTTTCCTGCTTATTAATTTTACAAATTAATTTTACAAATCTTTTATGAAAATCTTTTATTTTATCTTGATATATTTTTTTTGCCTCTAGATAAATTCTATCCTTATAACTTGTTGTAGAAACAAGTAAAATTCTACTTTTCCATTTGTATTTTTCTAAGTTCATATTTTTTTGCTAGAACATCTTTTTGAGCAATACTTAACTCTTTCCCAATTTAGCTTCCATTTTCTTCGCCAATTGAAAGGTCTCTTACAAACAATACAGATTTTAGATGGAAGATTTTCTTTTTTCACTAAAGTGTGTTTTGTTTAATAAATTTTTCTGCAGCAGGAAGGATTAATTTTTTTCTGTCACTTTTCATTTTGTCGAAAATTCTAACCATCATAGATAACCTTGGATTTTTCAAAAAAAATTTTCTATTTCTATCAATGAATCTCCAATACAACCCATCCATTATGTTGCACCAATCGCCTTTTTTAAAATCCATCATTTTCATAAAGTAACTCGAGCCACATATATATGGTTTTGTAGCAAATATTCCTCCATCACTAAATAATCCCATACCATAAACATTAGGCACCATTACCCAATCTGAGGAATCTACAAACATTTCCATAAACCATTTATAAACAATGGTAGGCTTTATTTCGCAAAGATTCATGATGTTTGATAAAATCATTAATCTTTCAATGTGATGAGACCATCCATGATTTAAAGCATTTTTGATTGCATAATCTAGTGGTGGTAAACCAGTTGTACCTTCATACCATGATTTTTTCATTTTGCGATTTTGTTTGAAAAAATTTCTAGTTTCCATTTCGTTTGAATAACTTTGATAAATTCCTCTCATAAATTCTCTCCATCCTATGACCTGACGCACATAACCTTCTAAAGAATTTAATTTGATTTTTTTACTCTTATGGAAATCTAAAACTTTTTTTATAATAAATTCAGGCGTTATTAATCCTAGGTTAATGTAAGGACTTAAAGCACTGTGAAATAAAATATTATCTTTTTGATCAACAGCGTCCTCATAATCACCAAATAAATTAGATTTCTCTTTAATAAAAAAATTTAATAATTTGACCACATCATTAAATTCTGTAGCAAGCCAAAAGTTTTTGGTTGTTCCTGGATGATCTTTGAATAGTTTTTCAATAATAGGTTTTAATTTTTTAGTATGGTTAGTCTCATTAATTTTTGGGAATTTTGGAATAGAGATATTTTTTGGTAACTTATTTCTATTATCTTCATCAAAACTCCATTTACCTCCTATAGGATTCCCATCTGAACCCATTAATATGCCGGATTTTTTTCTAACTTCTTTATAAAAAGTTGCCATAAAAGGTTTTTTTGATTTTGATAAATATTGTTTAAATTCATCTCTCGAATTTAAAAACATAGGAGTTTGCACAATATTCCATTTAATTTTTTCTTTTTTTATGAATTGATCAATTTTTTTCTCAAAAAATTTATCCTCAATTTCAAAACTCGAAATTTCTTTTATTTTTTTTGAATTAATTAATTTCTTTAATTTTTTTAAATAGTCATCTTTAAATTCTTTATCTTCAATTCTCAAATATTCTAATTTGAACTTATCCTTTTTAAGAGACTCCGCATGTGAACGCATTGATGATAAGAAAAGAAGGATTTTATTTTTATGATGTTTTTCATAAGTGCATAATTGGTAATCTTCTGCCATAAAAAATAGGTGGTCTTTTTTGAAGCGGTCTAAGTATTTTGGTGGAAATAATTGATTGCCAAGTATAAAAAATAACTTCATATTTAAATATAACTAATAAAAATTTTTATGTCAGAAAAATATCTTATTTTTGGTGCGACAGGATCCATCGGTTCTAGTTTGGCTGAACAATTAGTAAATTCAGGGAATTCAGTTCATTTAGTTGGTAGAAATGAAAATGAAACTAAAAATATTTCTGAAAAATTAGGTTGTGAATTTACAATAGCTGATGTTTTGCAAGATGGATTTGTGGATAAGGTTAAAAGTGATATTTCTGATGTAAAAGGTATTGCTTATTGTGTGGGTTCAATTGATCTGAAACCTTTAAGAATGGTGAATGAGCAAGATTTTAATAAATGTATGAAATTAAATTTATACTCTGCTGTCGAGGTTATAAAGGGATATCAGGATATTTTGAAAAAAAATAAAGGTTCGGTCGTTTTATTTTCTACAGTTGCTGCTCAAAGAGGTTTTACAAATCATGCAATAATTGCCTCTACAAAAGCTGCTGTTGAGGGTTTAACAGTTTCTTTGGCTGCAGAATTTGCTCCAAACATAAGAGTAAACTGTATTGCACCAAGTTTAACCAATTCTAAAATCGCTGAACCAATGTTAAAAAATAAGGCCTTAGCAGATGGAATTGCAAAAGCTCATCCATTAAAGAGATTGGGAGAGGGAAAAGACTCAGCCTCTTTAGCCAAATTTCTTATTACAGATGATAGCTCATGGGTGACAGGTCAAATTATAGCAGTTGATGGTGGAAGATCAAAGCTCTCGTAAAGTGAAAAAGTTTATTTTCTCAGTATCTTTATTCTTACTCTTAACAAACCTCTCATTTGCAAAAAATTTTAATTTAGAAAAAATTGTCGATTTAAACAGTCCTTGGGGCTCATCATTTATTAATAATGAAGAGCTAATTATAACTGAAAAAAGTGGAAAAATAAAAGTTGTAAACATTATTTCAAAACAAATTTCTGAAATAAAGCACAATCTTAACTTTTTAGAACATGGCCAAGGTGGAATACTAGATATCCTTTTTAAAGATAATTTTATTTATGTATCTTACACAGAAAATAGAGGTAATGGTAAAACCAGCACCTCAATTGCAAAAACAAAATTTGCCGAAAAAGAATTAAAATTTGAAAATATTTTCCAAGCAAATCCTCCCATTAATTCTGGTTATCATTTTGGATCAAGATTAGCGATTAAAGATGACTATCTTTTTGCATCTGCTGGTGAAAGAGGTGAGGGTATGATTGCGCAAGATCCAACAAAACATCCAGGAAGTATTATCAGAATAAATCTAGATGGCAGTATTCCACGAGACAATCCTAGATTTAAAGGGAAATCCAACTGGCTTCCAGAAATATATCAAATCGGTATTAGAAATCCACAAGGTTTAACTTTATCTCCATTTGACGGAAAAATTTATATGAGTAATCACGGAGCAAGGGGTGGAGATTGGTTTGGTGAGGCTAAAGAAGGTGAAAATTATGGTTGGAAAATTTTAGGATGGGGAGGGACTAATTACTCTGGTATCCCAATTGGACCTAAATGGAAGCCAGGCTTCACAAAAGCAATTCATTATTGGGTACCCTCAATTGCCACAAGTGCCATCACAATTTACAAAGGTAAGGAATTTAGTGAATGGAATGGTCATGCACTTGTAACATCATTGAAAGATCAATCTCTAAGAAAACTAATATTTAAAGATTTATCAAATGTAAAAGAAGATATTATTTTTCAAAAAAAAATTGGAAGATTAAGAGATATACAAGTACATCCAGAAAATGGTAAAATTTATTTTTTAGCAGGAGATAGTCTGTGGTTAATGGAAAAAAATTAATTAATTTTTTATGTATTTTAGTTGGAATAATATTTTATAATTGTTTAAGTATCGCAATGGAAAAACCCTATCATCATTTGCCAGATGGAACTTTTAGAAATCCTGAGGGATCACCTAAAAGAGATGCCAATATAAAATGGTCATATAAAATTTTTAATAAAGAAAAAAAGAAACTTGATATGACGGTGCCAAAAAGTCATGTTATTGAAAAAGAAAAAGTAATTTTAGATCTTAAAAAATATCAAGATGACGACTATATCGCTTGGATTGGTCATGCAACTTTCTTAATTAAACTTGGTGAAACTACAATAATTACTGACCCAGTTTTCTCAAAAAATGCTGGCCCACTTATATTTGGCCCAAAAAGATATACAGAACCGGCGCTTACTCTAGATGAAATACCAAAAATAGATTTATTTTTATTAACTCATAACCACTACGACCATCAAGATGCATACACGATTAGGAAGTTTCCATATAAAAATGCAAAAGTGTTATTGCCTCTTAAGCTTGGGAAATACTTCAGAAGATATAAAGATGTTAATGAAATGGATTGGTATGACGAAATAAAAATAAACGAAAAATTAAAAGTTACATTTTTACCCGCGGTTCATTGGTCAAAACGTAGTCTAACTGATACCAATAAAACTTTATGGGGAAATTTTTTAATTGAATATGACGGAAAAAAAATTTTATTTGCCTGTGATACGGGGATTGGAGACATATATAAGTCTATTGGTCAAAAATATGGTCCAATTGATTTAACGTTTATAAATATTGGTGCTTACAATTTTTATCCGATTATGCCTTATAAAGATAAATCTATCTATCACACAAACCCAGAGGAAGCTTTAGAAATTGCTCAAAATCTTAAAAGTAAGAAAGTGGTTGGCATGCATTGGGGAACTTTCGTTCTATCCTTAGAACCTATAATGGAGCCACCAAAAAGATTTAAAGCCAGTGCCATCAAGTATGGTTTTAAAAAAGAGGATGTTTTGATTTATAAAATTGGTGAGTTTGACTCACTTAAAAAATTACTTAGTTACAATTAGTTGTCTAAAATTTTTCTTTTTGCTTTCTCAAATTCTTCCTGGGTTAAAACTCCATCTTTTAAAAGTTTATTCAATTTTTCAAGCTCATAACTTAAACTATCTTCATCAACCAAAGGAGGATCAGTTTTTTCATTATCAGAATTTTCATTTATTTTATTTGCACTTTTGGCACTAAATCCATTCATTATTGCAGTTGCGCCAAGATATAAAACAAATCCAAAAATTGGTATTACCAAACCAAGAAAGATAATTTTTTCCATTAATTAGTCCTCATCTTCCTCTCTCCAATTTTTTTCGTACATAAGCCATGCTGCTAATATTACTGAAAAAGTTCCAACAATCATACCATAATCAAATCCAGTTTGTTGATCGTATAGATACCAACCAAGTTGAGTTGCTCCAATCGGAGGTATGGTAAGTATAGCCATAATAATTAAAATTCTATATGGGTATTTTGGCTTTCTCATAGCTTAGCTTATCAAAAATTTTTTAATGATTTAAATGTTAAATTTGCGATCTTTTGAAACAGTCAATCGTATTTTTAAGCAAACACGCAATTGTCATTGGACCAACACCCCCAGGAACTGGCGTAAGGGCTTTTGCATTTTTTGAAACTTCATCAAATGCAACATCACCAACAATTCCCTTTTCAGTTTTATTAATACCTACATCAATCACAATTGCATCTTTTTTAACCCAATCTCCTTTTACCAACTCAGGAATACCGACGGCAGCAACAACAATATCTGCCTCTAAACATTCAGCTTTTAAATCTTTAGTTTTTGAATGAGTTATCGTTACAGTGCAGTTTTCTTTCAAAAGAAGTTGTGTCATTGGTTTGCCATTTAAATTTGATCTACCTATAACAACAGCTTTTTTACCATTTAAATTTGGCTCAAATTTTTTAATTAATAAGTAGCATCCTAGAGGAGTACAAGGTACTGAACTTTCATAACCAGAAGAAAGATTGCCGACGTTTATAGGATGAAATCCATCAACATCTTTTGTGTGATCAATCGCTTCAATAACTTTCTTTTTATCTATATGTTTTGGCAAAGGTAATTGTACTAATATACCAGAAACACTTTTATCATTATTTAATTCATTTATTTTTTCTAAAATTACTTTTTCTTCGACGTTATCGGGATACTTTATTACCTCGGACTTTAGTCCAACCTCATTTGCTGATTTTTCTTTATTTCTTACATAAATTTGACTTGGAGTTAAATCTCCAATTAAGATTACAGACAGACCAGGAACTTTATTATATTTTGATTTAAGTTCAGAGACTTCTTTTTTAAGCTCTTGCCTTAATAATGCAGCTTCTTTTTTTCCATCAATTAAAATCATAATTTATTTAAAATATCATTGGTGCAACGTAAAGCTTCATACACATTTCTATAAACCAAATCAATAGAAGTAAAATTATAGGTGAAATATCCAAAGCACCTAAATTTGGCAAAAAACGTCTTATCTTATTTAAAATTGGATCAGTTAATCGATAAGTAAAGTCTAAAACTAAATAAACAAATCTATTTTGAGTATTTAGAATATTAAAAGCAACTAGCCAACTTATTATTACATTCGCAATTACAACATAGGAATATAGTTTTAGGATCTGTAAGACTAAATAAAAAACAGCTATCATTTCTTTTCAACATAAATCGACTGACTTGGAAATGCGAAAGAAGCTTTGTTGCTTTCAACAATTTGTTTAATTTCTATTGCTAGACGCTCTTTTACAGACAACCAATCATTCCAGCTGCTAGTTTTTGTAAAACAACGAACATACATATCTATCGAACTATCTGAAAATTTATCAACTCTAACCGCAACACCAATACTTTGCTTAAAGTCATCACTTTTATTGATATGGTTTTCGATTTGATCTCTTATGGTTTTTAATTGGTCAACTGTTGTGTCATATTGAAGAGTGATAATCCAACTTATCAACCAGTTTGAAGTTTCACTTACATTAATAACTGCATTTTCTGCAAATTGAAAATTAGGAATTATTGCTAAAGATTTGTCAAATTTTCTAATAGTCGTAGATCTAAAACCAATTTTTTCAACTATGCCCTCTATTATTCCATCAACTAAAATCCAATCTCCTATTTTAAATCTTTTTTCAACAAGAACTAAAATGCCTGATATTAAATTTTTAAATAAATCTTGAGCACCTAAAGCCACAGCCACACCAAATAAACCTAAACCCGCGATTATGGGACCGATTTTGATACCCCATAATTCTAAAACAGCAGCTAAACCTAAAATAAAAATCAAAATCTTTAATGATTTAATTATCCATCCTATTAACTCCTTGGTTAAAAGTTTATCAAGACCACTTAGAACATATGAGACGGGTTCAATAATTTGATGCATTACCCAAAAAATTAATATAGTTATTAAAGTTCTGTTTATTGTATCAACAATATCTCTGCTTTCAGCAGAAAAAGTCATATAATAACTTGCAATAAAAAATCCTAAAACTATTGGTAAAAATCTTGCTGGTCCTACAAGAGCGTTAACAAAAGTATCATCTAATTTATTAGTTGTTCTTTTTGAAATTATTTCTAATTTTTTTATTATTAGTTTGCTTAAAATTCCTCTGAAGATTAAGAAAATTAAAAAAATACCTAAACCGATTAATATTTGAAAAATATCAACACCTAAAATCCCTTTATTCCAAACTGATAAAAAAATTTCTGAAAAATTATTTATTAATTCCATAACTAAATTTTATATAACAAAAACTCCTCTTCACCAGGATTAAAAAGAAATATTTTTTTCCATTTAATTTCATTCAATATAGACGAGGTTTTCTCACCAATACACATCAAATTTGTATTCATCCATAAACCCTCGGTTTGATATATTTTTATAAAATTAAGAAAACTTGAGGCACTATTTTGTGAATAAACATAAACTATGTCAGGTAAATTTTCTTTTAATTTGATTATAAACTCGTCATCAAATTTTTGATTATATTTTGCTCTATAATTAATAATTCTTTTTACAACAAAACCCTCTAAAACCAACTGTTGATCTAAGTCAACAGATACCGTTTCTCCACTAACATAAATAAGTTTTTTATTTTTATTATCGTAAGTCCTTAAAATTAATTCTTTTAAATTTGAAACATTTCCCTCTGCGGCAACTGTATTTTGAAAACCTAAATCACGAGCTTTTTTTTCTGTTACATTTCCCACACAAAAACACTTAATTTTTTTATCTATGTTTTTTAAATTTAAATACTTAACGGCGTTAGCACTGGTGAAAATTATTCCCCCAAATTCAGAAAAATCAATTTCATCATAATTAATTTTTTCAATATTAAGTAAGGGAAGATGGGATATTTTATGGCCAAGCGATTTAAACTTTAAAGCTAGTGCCGAGCAATCTTCCAAAGGTCTAGTCAACAAAATATGCATATCATTTCTTATAAGAATTATTAGATTTTTTTTTTAGAATCCCGCCAATCTCTTCACCAACCTCTCTAAACTTTGATTTTTCAACAATTTTTTTTTCATAGTATCTCTCTGATCCATCTAAAGAAAAAAGCTCAGCTTCTAATGTTAGTTGGTCACCTTCTATTTTTGAATGGACACCCACTGCAGTTTCACAGTCGCCATCTAAAACTTTTAAAACATTTCGCTCAGAATGTGCTCTTCTGTAGGTTTGATCATGATTAATCTTTTTTAAAATTGAAATGACTTCATCATCATTTTCTCTACACTGAATAGCAATAATACCTTGTCCAGCACTAGGTATAATCTCTTCAGTTTCAAAAGTTTCTGTAATGTATTCCTCAAGCTTTAAAGATTTTATTCCAGCACTTGATAAAAGTATTCCGTCATAAAGACCATCTTTTAACTTTTTGATTCTGGTATCTACGTTTCCTCTTATAAGTTTACAATTAAGATCAGGTCTCTTTTTTTTTATTTGAAACTCTCTGCGATAGGAAGAGGTTCCGATTATAGAGTTAACACTTAGATTTTTAATTTTTTTTTTATTAAATGTTATGAGAATTTCCCGCGGATCATTTCTTTCAAGGAACGTGTCAGTAATAAGTCCTTTTGTTTCATTTATAGGCATATCTTTAAGAGCGTGAACAGCAATATCAATCTCTTTTTTAAGAAGTTGTTTTTCAATTTCACTAGAAAATAGACCTTTGCCACCAACATCTGATAATCTTGTATCTTTAATCTGATCACCTTTTGTTGATATTGGCTTTATATTAACCTCCTCCTCCTTAAAACTAGCACTTTGAATAATCTTATCTTTTACTTTTTGTGCATAAAGTATAGCCAACTTGCTTCCTCTTGAACCAATTGTTATTTTTTCTTTCATAAAATATATTTCTTACTTGTATTGAGATTGTACAATTATTAAAACTTATTTGAATGAGCAAAAAACCCTTAATTCTTGGAATAGAATCGAGTTGCGATGAAACAGCGGCATCTGTAGTTACCGAAAATGAGCAAGGAATACCAGTTGTTTTATCTAACATTGTTTCCAGTCAAGAAGATGTCCATAAAGAATTCGGGGGAGTAGTTCCTGAATTAGCAGCAAGATCACACATCGAAAAAATAGATTGGATTGTAAAAAAAGCTATAGATAAAAGTGGAAAAAAAATTGATGAAATTGACGCTATAGCTTCTACAGCAGGACCTGGTTTAATTGTATGTCTATCAGTTGGGTTAAGCTTTGGAAAAACTTTTGCACTTACAACAAACAAACCATTTATTGCTGTTAATCATCTTGAAGGACACGCCCTAAGCCCAAAATTAAATTCTAAATTAGACTACCCATATTTACTTTTACTAATTTCGGGTGGACATTCTCAATATTTAAGCGTTCAAGCTCTTGGAAGATATAAACGATTAGGCACAACTATTGATGATGCTTTAGGAGAAGCATTTGATAAAACTGCTAAACTTTTAGAAATAGAATTTCCAGGTGGACGTGAAATTGAAGTTTTGGCTGAAAAAGGAAATCCAGAAAGATTCAAATTACCCAAACCAATTATAAATAAAGGTGGATGCAATTTATCTTTTGCAGGATTAAAAACTGCTGTGCTTAAAATATCCAAAACAATTAAAAATGATCAAGAAAAATTTGATCTTGCAGCTTCTTTTCAAAAAACGATTGAAGAAATTTTATATAAGAAAACAATAATTGCTTTTAATGAATTTGAAAAAATGAATACTCTAAAAGAAAAAAAATTTGTGGTTGCTGGTGGTGTAGCTGCAAATAAAAAAATAAGAGCAATGTTAATGAAATTATGTAAAAAAAAAAATTACCAAAGTATTTTTCCTCCAATAGAATTCTGTGGGGATAATGCAGCAATGATTGCCATGGTTGGTTTAGAAAAATTTAAGCTGAGGCTATTTAATGATCTGGATCATCCCGCAAAACCTAGGTGGCAATTAGATGAAGGTGCGGCCTTTCTTAAAGGAGCTGGTGTCCAATTGTAATGAGTTATTGGTTACTTAAATCTGAACCAGACGTTTGGTCAATAGATCAACAACAAAAAACTGGAAAGAAAGGAGCCCCTTGGGATGGTGTTAGAAATTATCAAGCCGCAAAAAATTTAAAAAATATGAAAAAGGGTGATCAGTGTTTTTTTTATCATTCAAATATTGGAAAAGAAATTGTGGGCATTGTTGAAGTTATCAAAGAAGCTTATTTAGATAAAACAGACAAAACTGGTCGTTTTGTAGCTGTAACAGTTAAATTCGTAAAAAAACTTAAAACACCAGTTTCACTTGAAACTATTAAAAAAAACAAGGAATTAAGCCATTTATCATTAATAAAACAGAGTAGACTCTCAGTAATGCCTATAGACTCTAAAAGCTGGAAAATATTGAATAACATGAGTAAAATTTAACTATAAAATTAAACCTATGCCTAAAAGAAAAAAATATAGAAATAAAAAAAAAGTTAAAAAAAAAACTAAAAGAAAAACTGTTAAAAATAAGAAATTAGTTAAAAGAAAGATATCATCTAATAAGAAAAATCAATCTAAAAAAGAGAACTCATCCGTCTCTGAATTAATAATAAAAACTAAACCTGAATGGATTAAAAGTAGTCTTGCAAATAAAGCGCAATATTTAAAAAGGTATAAAGAGTCAATTAAAAATAATAACGCCTTTTGGAAAAAAGAAGGAAAAAGAATTACTTGGATAAAACCCTATAAAAAAATCAAAGATGTCAAATACAGCAAGAACGATGTAAAAATTAAGTGGTTTGAAGACGGAACTCTTAATGCATCAGCAAACTGTATTGATAGACATTTAAAAGATAAAAAAGATAAAACTGCTATTATTTGGGTTGGTGATGATCCTAAAGACAGTCAAAAAATTTCTTACAAACAATTACACCAAAAAGTATCAAAAGCTGCAAATGGATTGAAAAAACTTGGAATTAAAAAAGGAGACCGAGTTACAATTTATTTAACTATGATACCAGAGTTAGCAATTTTAATGCTAGCTTGTGCAAGAATTGGTGCAATTCACTCTATTATATTTGGAGGATTTTCAGCTGAATCTATTTCGGGAAGAGTTAACGATTGTGAATCAGAGTATATAATCACTGCAGACGAAGGCGTCAGGGGAGGAAAAAAAATACCTTTAAAGGCTACTACTGATGAGGCACTAACAAACTGTCCAAATGTTAAAAAGTGTATTGTTGTTAAAAGAACTGGAAATTACGTATTTTGGGATGATGATAGAGACGTTTGGTATCACGATTTAATAAAGGATGTTCCGGCCCACTGCGAACCTGAAGAGATGAATGCGGAAGATCCGCTGTTTATACTCTACACTTCAGGCTCTACTGGAAAACCTAAAGGTGTTTTGCATACGACTGGTGGATATATGGTTTATGCATCAATGACTCACCAATATATATTCAACTACAAACCTAAAGATATTTATTGGTGCACGGCAGATATTGGGTGGGTAACTGGACATAGTTATATTATATACGGACCACTTTCCAATGGTGCTACAACCATAATGTTTGAAGGTATACCTAATTACCCTGATAGCTCTAGATGGTGGCAAATAGTCGACAAATATAAAGTAAACACATTTTATACAGCACCAACAGCCATCAGAGCTTTAATGAGAGAGGGCAGCGATCCAGTCAATAAAACATCTAGAAAATCTTTAAAATTATTGGGAACTGTTGGGGAGCCGATTAACCCGGAGGCATGGATGTGGTACTACAAAACTGTTGGAAATTCAAAATGCCCAATAGTTGACACTTGGTGGCAAACAGAAACGGGGGGAATACTTATCGCTCCTCAAACGGGAGCTATTCCACTTAAACCCGGTTCCGCTACTAAACCTTTTTACGGAATAAAACCATGCTTAGTGGACAAAGACGGAAAAGAGATAAAAGGAGCAGGTGAAGGTAGGCTTTGTATATCCCAGTCTTGGCCAGGACAGATGAGAACAGTTTATGGTGACCATCAAAGATTTATTGATACTTACTTTTCTCAATTTGATGGAAAATATTTCACAGGCGATGGATGTCGAAGAGATAAAGATGGTTATTATTGGATAACAGGAAGAGTAGATGATGTAATTATAGTATCAGGTCATAATCTTGGAACAGCAGAAATTGAAAGTGCTTTTGTTGCGCATCCAAAAGTTGCTGAAGCAGCTGTCGTTGGTTATCCTCATGATATAAAAGGTAACGGACTTTACTGTTATGTTACACTTAATGCTGGAGAGACTGAAACGGGTGATCTTGAAAGGGAGTTAAAACTATGGGTAAGAAAACAAATTGGCCCATTAGCAACACCTGATCTTATACAATTTACTCCAGGGTTACCTAAAACTAGATCGGGTAAAATTATGAGAAGAATTTTGAGAAAAATTGCAGCCAATGAACACGGTCAATTAGGTGACACTACCACTTTAGCAGATCCAAATGTTGTTGATAGTTTGGTTGAGAACAGAAAAAATAATTAAAAATTTATTCTTTCTTGAAATTCTTTTTTAACGGTATCCCATTTTAAAATAACAGAATTCAAAACAATTTTTCTATCTAAAGTTTTTAATTCTTCTGCGATAGGTGCCCATTTATATAAAGATAAAGCGCTCGGGTTAAATGGCAGATCACTATAATAATTATCCCAATTTATATTATGCAACCTTTCACTAAAATTATTTTTTGCACCATCTATAATATTAAGCGGCATTTTGTTGGAAATTTCATCATCTAAGATTTTTGAAAAAATCTCTTCAGATTTTTCAAGATCATTAAAATTGAAATTATTCTTAAGGTAAGAAAACGTATATAAAGTAAGATCTTGCAAAGCTACTGAGTAAATGTTCCACTTTGCTAAGTTAACTGATGACATAAATTCATCATTTTCAAAATGAAGAACATAACGTGTTCCCATTCTAGTTTTCAAATATCCATATAGGGTTACTTGGGTTACCCAAGCTGACTTGGATTGAATAAATTCTTCTAAATCATCAAGATTCTTAATCTTTTTTTTTGGAATAAAAGCTTTAAAGAGAGCGAAAAGGTAAATTTTAAAATCTCTCCACGTGAGATCTCTCCAAGTTAGCTTATATTTGCCCATAAAATTAGATATTTTTATTATATATATCCCAAAAATAGTGGGATTTTGAACAATTTTAACACTTTAAATCTCTTAGATAATGGTTATGGTTTTAAGCAGTTATAACTAATAAGAGAGAGGTATAAATGTCAAAACAAGAACAACACTGGGAAAAATCCAAGGGTTTGCTGATGATGACGTTAGCAATTTGGTTTGTATTCTCAATTGGCATCTTCCTTTTCGGAGCAGAAATGAACGAAGTCACGGGACCATTTGGTTATCCATTGACTTATTGGTTCACATGTCAGGGATCTCTTGGAATATTCGTAATACTAATTTTTTGGTTTGCAAATAGACAAGAGAAAATTGATGAAGAGTTCGGCTTCAGTGAAAAAGGAGATGACTAATGATTAAAGGTAATTTTATAGATAATCTACCTAAAGTTTATGGAATCTATACAGGAGGTTTCCTGGCTTTCATAATCATTATGTCGATTGCCGAGCAAATGGGTGTCACTGCAAAAACAATTGGAATTTGTTTCGTTGCTTTTACAGTAGCCATCTATGCTATAATTGGTTATCTATCACGTACAGCTCAAGCTGATGCGTATTACGTAGCTGGAAGACAAGTACCAACCGTGTTCAACGGAATGGCAACTGCAGCAGACTGGATGTCTGGTGCATCATTCGTTGCAATGGCAGGTGGTATTTATTTTAAAGGCTACGGCTATATGGCACTGCTTGTAGGTTGGACTGGTGGATATGTATTAGTCGCATCACTATTAGCACCTTACCTAAGAAAATTTGGCTGTTACACAGTTCCAGATTTTATTGGTACAAGATACGGTGGTAATTTAAGTAGATTTATGGCAGTGGTAGTTTTAACTGTTGCTTCATTTACTTATGTGACTGCACAAATTAACGCCACAGGTACAATTGCATCTGTTGCACTTGATATTCCATTCCAATACGCTGTATACGTTGGACTTATAAGTATCTTACTTTGTTCAATGCTTGGTGGTATGAGAGGGGTAACTTGGACACAGGTAGCTCAATATATCGTACTAATCATAGCTTACTTATTACCAGTATTCTGGATCAGTAACAAAATGGGTGCAGGTTTCTTCCCTCACTTCATGTTAGCTGATGAAGTTTCTAGAATAGCTGAATTAGAGGCTCAGTTTGGTTTTGTGAAAAACTCTGCTGAAAATCTAAAAGAAGTTCCAAAAGGTTTGGCTGGAATAACTAAAGCTCACTCAGCGGTGAACGCAACACCTTGGGCATTTATTTCATTAGCGTTAGCGATGATGATGGGAACAGCTTCATTGCCTCACGTTATGATGAGATATTTTACTACTCCAAGTGTAAAAGCAGCTAGAAAATCAGTAGGTTGGTCATTATTCTTTATCTTCTTACTTTATTCTTCTGCTCCAATGTTAGCGACACTATCTAAGTTGTCATTGATTGATCCGTCACTACCAACAGGTATTATCGGTAAATCAATTTCAGAAGTTCAAGCGATAGATTGGTATCAAAACTGGAACCAAGCAAACTTAATGTTTGTAAGCGACTTTAACGGAAATGGAACACTCGAATTAAATGAGTTTTTCATGGGTGGTAAAGCCGTTGTGTTAGCAACTCCAGAAATAGCTGGATTACCATATGTAATCTCAGGTCTAGTTGCTGCTGGAGGTATGGCTGCTGCCATGTCAACAGCTGATGGTTTGATTTTAGCAATTGCAAACGCAATCTCACACGATGTTTACTATAAGATCATCGATCCAAAAGCGGAGACTGCGAAGAGACTAGTTGTTGCAAGGGTATTACTTGTGGTAATTGGTTTTGCAGGAGCAACAATCGCAGCTCTTGAGATCCAAGGTATTTTAGGTTCAGTAATCTGGGCTTTTGACTTTGCAATGTCAGGACTATTCTTCCCACTAGTACTTGGTGTATGGTGGAAGAGAGCTAACAAAGAAGGTGCTATAGCTGGTATGGCTTTAGGATTAATTTCTGGTGCTGCTTACCTAGTATGGGTAAGAACAGGTGGAAGTGGATTCTTAGGTATTACTCAGTTAACATTTGGTATCTTTGGTTCGGCTGTCAGCTTGGTAGCTATGGTTGTAGTCAGTTTAATGACTCAAGCACCTAACGCTGCTACGCAGAAAATGGTTGATGAGGTTCGTGTACCAGCTGGTAAATCGATCCTTGGAAAACAACACTAAATAATCTTTATTAAGGGGCGATTAATTTCGCCCCTTTTAATTTCGATCTTTTTCAAATATAAATTTCTTAATGTCGGCTAACTTTCATCCCTTAGTATATATAATTGACTATATTCTAGGGGTAATCATGTGGACTTTAATTGGAAGAGTTGCAATGAATATTTTTCAAAAAGAAGGCTCTCAATTTTTTTTTATGAGAGTTTTTGTTAAATTTACCAATCCTCTCATTAACTTATTTAAGCCTATAACTCCATCTTTTATAATTCAACCAATCGTCCCCCTTTACGTTGCTTGGTTTTTTTTCATGATAAGGTTTTACTTTATGCCTTGGGTTTTGGGATACTCAGTTATGGGTATGCTATCTTTTCCGTTAGAAAGTGAAATTTCAAGACAAATTTATCAATTTTTTAATTAAATTAGATTTTAAAATTTGGTACTAGTTAATTTAATAATCTATGAAAAAAATACAAATTTCACCTTCAATTTTATCTGCAGATTTCAGCCAATTAGGAAAAGAAATAAAAAAATTGGAAGATGCAGGAGCAGATATGATTCACGTTGATGTAATGGATGGACACTTTGTAC